>CAZMHF010000008.1:0-60742 GCA_964566025.1 uncultured Lachnospiraceae bacterium
AGTGTGATAAGTCCAGTTTTTATGCGGATAACTAGATTTTTATGCTATTTTTAGTACAAAAAAATCATATCTATAATTATTCCTTTCCGTTATTTTCGCTAAAAATTATTACTGTGAATAGAAAACATCTATACATTCACCTGTAAATGCATTAATTTGAACTTCTATATATTTATCTAAAAGCTCATCCGCTTCATCATATTTATGGTATTTAAAACCGATTTCCCAAATGACATCGTTTTTAAAGGTGTATGTTTAAATGTCGCACTTGCCTTGTTTGCAACGGCTATTTTTTTTTCGTAGACAGAATTGTAAATCAACATAGATATATTTACTACACAAAGAAAAATCACAACTACTCCAACTAATAATTTTCTATTTTTATAAAACGCCTCCTGACTTTTTACTTTTGTAATTGCGCTTTAAAAGTCTACTTATTCATATTAGCATTTTTTTCTAAAGTTTCAATAGGTTTTTGTATGTTCAATTTTTCTTTGAGAATTGCAAATTTAATCGTCCTTTATCGTGCTTTCTTTGCCGCTCTCCTGCAATTTGTTATTTGACTTTCGTCTTTCTTTCTTGTTATAATCATAGTACTACAAAAGGAGAGAATCAATGTTTATTGCAAATTCATGGAACGATTATGAAATCATAGATACTTCTAATGGCGAAAAGTTAGAGCGCTGGGGCGACTTTTTCTTGGTTCGCCCAGACCCTCAAGTTATTTGGACGAGCAACCGCACGCATCCAAAATGGAAAAAGCCGAACGCACATTATCACCGAAGCAATAAGGGCGGAGGCGAATGGGAATTTTTCAATTTGCCGCAACAATGGAGCATTACCTACAAGAATTTAATCTTTCAACTAAAACCATTTAGCTTCAAGCATACGGGGCTTTTCCCTGAGCAAGCGGCCAATTGGGATTGGTTTTCTTCTCTTATTAAAGAAAGCAAGCGAGAGATACGCGTTCTAAATCTATTCGCTTATACTGGTGGTGCGACTTTAGCCGCTGCCAAGGCAGGAGCTTCTGTAACACACGTAGACGCTTCAAAAGGAATGGTTGCGTGGGCAAAAGAAAACGCTATGTCTTCTGGATTAGGTGATGCACCAATTCGCTGGATTGTTGACGATTGCATGAAATTTGTTGAGCGCGAAATTCGACGCGGGAAGTTTTATGATGCCATTATTATGGATCCCCCTTCTTACGGCAGAGGTACAAACGGCGAAGTGTGGAAAATAGAAGACTGCATTCACCCTCTTGTGAAAGCTTGTTCAAAATTATTAAGTGACAATCCACTCTTTTTCCTTATCAACTCTTATACGACTGGTTTTGCTCCTAGCGTACTGTCTTATTTATTAGGACTAGAGGTTCAATCAAAATACGGAGGAAGCATTGTTGCTGATGAAATCGGTTTGCCCGTTACATCAAAGCAATTGCTTTTGCCATGTGGTTCTTCTGGAAGATGGACTTCTGCCAATTAACTCACACTCTATTCCATCATAAAAAAGGCGTTTCAAAATCAAACCGATTTTGAAACGCTATTTTATTTCTCATCTTTTTCTGTCACCTTTAGGCTTTCTTGCAATTTCCGAAACCAACGATTCAATTTTTCTAGTGTTTTTCCTAGCACCTGTGTTTCTTCTTCTGACAATCCCTTTAATACATCCTCAACCATTTTTCGATGAAATTTCTTATGATGCAAATACGCTTTTTCCCCTTTTTCCGTTAACGAAACATAAACAACGCGGCGATCTTCTTCGCTTCGCTCTCTCTTCACATATCCTTTTTTAACAAGACCATTCACTGCCGTTGTCAAAGAACCTACCGTAACGGATAAGGCACGCGCAACAGAGGACATATTATTGGCTTTCTCCACCCCAATCTCCTGAATAACGTGCATATCGTTATTTGTCATGTCGCGAAATTCTTCTGTAATAATTGCCTGTTGCTCAATATCCATAATCTCCCGAAACAGATTCTCTAATATATCATTGATTGTTTCATATGTATTGTCCATATCTCTCTTCTCTTTCATTATGCTTTCATTCTTCTCTCATTTTTGATTATAACAAATTTATTTTTCTCCCACAATATCATTTATCACATCTTCTACACGTTCTATTGTTTTTGAACGATAGGCATTGCTACCACAAAACAAAAGTGCTTCATCTAGCTTTCCATCAACAGCATTTATCAATGCCTCTGTAATACAGTACGGTGTCGTAGAGGGATTGCAATGGCCTAGACATGAATAGCACTTCTTTGGCGGCTTTTGTCCACTACTTACTGTTTCTAAAAAGGTGTTTTTTATTGCTCTTCCTGGCATGCCAACAGGACTTTTTGTAATAACAATATCCGCTTTCTCTGCATTGATATATGTATTTTTATAATTAAGCGGTGCATCACATTCCTTCGTTGTTACAAAACGTGTGCCAACTTGAACACCATCTGCCCCCAATTCCATTATGCGCTTAAAATCCGCATTGGTATAAATTCCACCGCCGACAACAATCGGAATACCCTTCTGATATGTTTCTTCATACTCTTTTACAAGATGAATAATTCGGCGAATCTCATCATCATACTTACTTTCATTAGATGTATATTCCTCTATCTGCTCTGGCGAAAAACCAAGATGTCCACCCGCTAAAGGGCCTTCTATCACAACCAAATCTGGAATCCGTCGGTATTTTCGATCCCACATTTTCAAAATCACCATTGCTGATTTTACACTTGATACAATTGGCGCAATTTTTGTTGCCGAATCCTTGACAAGCTCTGGCAAATTTATAGGAAGTCCTGCACCAGAAATAATCAAATCCGCTCCTGCTTTTACGGCTTCCTTTACATATAGCGCATATTGCTTTGTTGCTACCATAATATTAAATCCGATAATGCCATTTGGTGCAATTTCTCTCGCCTTTTTCAATTCTTCCTGCATAGCTTTCAAATTGCTTACTAATGGTTCTTTTTGAAAATCACTATCGCGATACCCTATTTGTGCCGCTGAAATAATACCTACTCCGCCCGCTTTTGCGACACTGCCAGCCAAGGAGGATAGGCTAATTCCTACGCCCATACCCCCTTGTATAATAGGATATTTTGCTACTAAATCCCCGATTGTCAATGGTTTTATTTGAAACATTACATTCTCCTAAAGCGTTCATATCTTTGTGATTGAATATCTTCTTTTGTCATTCCATGATATTTTTGCAAAAAGCCCGATAGCTTTTTTTCGATTTGTTTCGAAATTTCTTTTATCGTAATAAGACTTGCTGGTTCTTTTTCGGAAATGATTTCTTCGATTAATTTCATTTCGTACAAATCCTCCGCTGTTATTTTCATGTGCTTTGCTGCCGTTGATGCTTTTTTGCTATCTTTCCATAAAATCGTTGCAAAGCCTTCTGGAGATAAAATTGAATAAATCGCATTTTCTAGCATCCACACTTCATTCGCCACCGCCATGGCAAGTGCACCACCACTTCCACCTTCGCCAATAACAATGGATACAACTGGCACTGTCAGATTTGCCATCTCAAATAAATTGCGTGCAATCGCCTCGCCTTGCCCTCTCTCCTCTGCTTCCATTCCACAAAATGCACCTGGTGTATCCACAAAACAAATTATTGGTCGGTTAAACTTTTCTGCTTGCTTCATAAGTCGAAGTGCTTTTCGATAACCTTCTGGGGATGGCATTCCAAAATTGCGTTTAATATTTTCTTTCGTTGTTTTTCCTTTTTGTTGGGCGATTACGGTCACTGTTTCACCATGAAAATTAGCAATTCCACCGACAATCGCCCCATCGTCACCAAAATAGCGATCACCATGAAATTCGATAAACTCATCAAATAGGACATTGATATAGTCTTTCGCAGTTGGTCTTTTTGCATCTCTTGATAGTTGAACAATTTCCCATGGCGTTTTTGTCGCGGCAACTCTTTGTTTTCTCAATGAGTTGTCTCCCTTACATAGCGCTTCATTGTTCACCTTCTTTTTTTGTGCATGCATTCTTAGGATTTGTCCTAGCACTTCCTTTTGCTCACTTCGTGGCACAATTTTATCAACAAATCCATGCTCCAGCAAAAACTCAGCCTTTTGAAAATTCTCTGGGAGCTTTTGACCAATTGTTTGCGAAATCACTCTAGGGCCTGCAAAACCAATCAATGCACCAGGCTCCGCTATAATAATATCTCCTAACATAGCAAAGCTTGCCGTCACACCCCCAGTTGTTGGATCTGTTAGTACACTAATAAATAGCTCTCCCGCTTCATGATGCTTTTGAAGTGCTGCTGAGGTTTTTGCCATCTGCATAAGAGAAACAATTCCCTCTTGCATTCTTGCACCACCAGAACATGCATAAATAATCACAGGCATTTTATCAGCCGTTGCTTTCTCTACCATTTGTGTAATTTTCTCGCCAACAATACGCCCCATGCTACCCATCAAAAATCGCGCATCACAAACACCAATTGCCACTGCTTGATTTTCAATGCTTCCTTTTCCCGTTATAATGGATTCATTCAGGTTTGTTTTTTCTTTAATCGCGTCCACCTTTTTCTCATATCCTGGAAAATTCAACGGATTAGAAAATGGCATGTCTGCGTTCCACTCTTCAAAACTTCCTTCATCCACAATCATTTCGACTCTTCGATACGCATGCATACGAAAATAGCCTTCACATTTCGGGCAAATATAATAATTGCTAATTACATCTTCCACAAGAATTGGATTGCGACATTTGTTGCATTTTCTCCAAAGACCTTGTGGTATATTCGGGTCTTCATTTCCTGTTTGCTCTGCTTCTTCTTGGATATACGTTTTTTTGAATCGATTTCTTAGCATCTTCTAACTCCTTTATTTGCAATACTCTGGGAAATACGTCGGAATAAAATGCGTATCAATTTCGCCACTTTGAAAAGCCGCATGATTTAGGATCTCAAATTGGAATTCCAAATTTGTATCAATTCCTTCGATTAGTAACTCACCAATGGCACTACGCATTTTCTCAATTGCTTCTTTTCGATCTTTTCCGTGAACAATAATTTTCATAAGCATGGAATCATAATTCGAAGGGACTTTATAGTCGGCATAAATATGTGTATCCACACGCACGCCATTGCCTCCTGGTGTATGCAGCTGCGTAATTAAACCTGGGCATGGTCTGAAATTTTTCGAAGGATTTTCCGCATTAATACGGCACTCTATCGCATGCCCTTTTAACACAACATCCTCTTGCAAAACACCTAGCGTTTCTCCGCTCGCCACTTTAATCTGCTCTTTTACAAGGTCAATTCCGCTTGTCATTTCTGTTACGGGATGTTCTACCTGAATACGTGTATTCATTTCCATAAAATAAAAATTCTTATTCTTATCCAGCAAAAATTCGATTGTTCCCGCGTTTTGATAGCCCACCGCCTTTGCCGCACGAATTGCTACTTCTCCCATTTTTTTGCGTAGCGATTCTGAAATTGCTATGGACGGCGATTCCTCTAGCACTTTTTGATGACGTCTTTGAATCGAGCAATCTCTCTCTCCTAAATGCACGACATTGCCAAATTGATCACCAATAATTTGAAACTCAATATGTCTTGGATTTTCAATATAACGCTCCAAATACATCGTATCATCCGAAAAGCCGTTCATCGCTTCTCTCTGCGCATTTTGAAAATTAGCTAAAAAATCTTCTTCGCTATAGGAAACTCGCATACCCTTACCGCCGCCACCATATGCCGCCTTAATCATAATCGGAAAACCTATTTCTTTTGCTAAAGCCAACGCCTTGTCTTCGTTTTTTACCGCCTCTTTACTGCCTGGCACAACTGGAACGCCTGCTTTAATCATTGTTTTTCTTGCTTGCGCCTTATCTCCCATTTTACTGATAATCTCGGCACTTGGCCCAATAAATGCGATATTGCAACGCTCGCATAGCTTTGCAAACTTTGCATTTTCTGATAAAAATCCGAACCCAGGATGAATCGCCTGCGCCTTCGTTGCGACTGTTGCCGATATAATTCTTTCCATATTTAAATAGCTTTGAGCGGATGGCGCTGGCCCTATACAAATCGCTTCATCTGCCAAAAACACATGCAAGCTATCCTTGTCAGCCTCAGAGTACACTGCAACCGTCTTAATGCCTAGCTCCCTACAAGCACGAATAATGCGTATAGCAATTTCACCGCGATTTGCCACTAAAATTTTTTTGAACATGGTATTTTCTAAGCTCCAATCATAAATGTTAATTCTGCCATCACAACCACTTTTCCCTCAGCATTTGTTGCAATTGCCTTTCCGATTCCAACTGGCCCTTTTTGCTTAATGATTTCACACGTTAGCGTTAAGCGGTCGCCTGGCACTACTTTCCCTTTGAATTTCGCATTGTTAATCGCCCCAAAATAAGCGATCTTTCCCTTATATTTTTCTTCACTTAATATAATTACCGCTCCCACTTGTGCCAATGCTTCGATAATTAACACACCTGGCGTAACTGGTTCTGCTGGAAAGTGCCCTGCAAAATACGGCTCATTGTAAGTAATGGATTTATATCCAACTGCACGTACCCCCGCCTCTAACTCTTCAATATAGTCAACCAAAAGAAAGGGATGACGATGAGGAATGATTTTTTCTATTTCTTTAATACCTAATCTCATAATTTCTCCTTACTTTATGCGAAATAGCACTTGTCCATATTCGACAGTTTCTTCATTGTTTATTAAGATTTCTTCAACGGTTCCATCAAACTCACTTTCAATCTCATTCATCAATTTCATAGCTTCCACAATGCCAAGCACTTGTCCCTTTTTGACGGTATCTCCAAGCTTGACAAATGGCTCCGCCTCTGGTGATGATGCACTATAAAAGACACCAACGAGCGGGGAGTGAATTTCTTTTCCTTCGCTTTTCGTTTCCGTAGACGCCACAGCGGTTGAAGCAGTCGTTACTTCTCCCATGATTGTATTTTGAACTTCTCCACTTACACCCGTCGTTACATATTGAATCGCTGCTTCTTTTTTGATTTTGATTTTTACTTCTTCATTTTGATATACAAAACTTGTAATTCCCTCTTTGGAAACCGCCTTGATTAAGGTCACTACTTCATCTATTTTCATATTACACCTCTTCCTTAAATCGTTTTACTAATAATGTTGCATTATGTCCTCCAAAACCAAGCGAATTACTAATGGCGCAACGGACAGGCTTGCTAACACCTTCTCCTTTTGTATAATCAAGATCACATTCTGGATCATTTTTCTCAAGACCAACTGTCGCATGAACATATCCCTCTTCAATGGCCTTAACACAAGTGATAAATTCCACACCACCTGCTGCACCGAGCAAATGCCCGATCATTGATTTTGTGGAGTTAATGCTTACGTTATAGGCATGTTCGCCAAACGCTTTTTTAATTGCCTTTGTTTCAAACAAATCATTATGGTGAGTGCTTGTCCCATGTGCATTAATATAATCCACTTCTTCTGGCGCAATATTTGCATCTAACATAGCCATTTCCATCGCTTTTGCCGCTCCACCCCCATCTTCTGCTGGAGATGTGATGTGATAGGCATCATCCGTTGCGCCATATCCTGCAATTTCCGCATAAATCCTTGCGCCTCTTTTTGTAGCATGTTCTAAGGATTCTAATACAACAATACCTGCACCTTCTCCCATAACGAACCCATTTCGTTCCTGATCAAAGGGGATTGAAGCCCTACGTGGATCCTTTGATGTGCTTAATGCGGTTAAGGCGCTAAAGCCCGCCATCGCAATCGGCGTAATACTCGCTTCTGTTCCGCCTGCAATCATAACATCTGCATCACCATATTGAATGGTTCGAAATGCCTCTCCAATACTATGTGTTCCTGTCGCACAGGCGGTTACAACATTGATACATTTTCCCTTAAGTCCAAATTGAATGGCTACATTGCCAGCCGCCATATTTCCAATCATCATAGGAACTAATAATGGATTAACTCGACTTGGCCCTCTCTCTAGCAATTTTTTATGTTCTCTCTCCATCGCCTGCAAGCTTCCAATACCCGAACCCACGCTACAGCCAACACGAAATGCTTCTTCCTGTGTCATATCCAATTTTGCATCTTCTATCGCCTCTTTTGTTGCGGCGATAGCATATTGGCAAAATTGCTCCATACGCTTTCCTGCTTTTGCATCCATATAGTCACTCGGATTAAAATCCTTTACTTGCGCTGCCAATGTTGCCTTATAACCTTCTGTATCGAAGTACGTCACTTCCCCAATCCCAACCGTTTTATTTTTTAGTCCCGACCAAAAACTCTCCACGCTATTTCCAATTGGTGTAATTGCTCCAAGCCCCGTTATCACAACTCTTCTATTCATTAAATTACGTCTCCTTATATATGATTTCCTACTTACATTGCCATTCCGCCATCAACACAAATTACTTGACCCGTAATATAGTTTGCTTGCTCAGATACTAAAAACAACACCGTTTCTGCAATATCCTTCGGTAATCCAAATCGCTTCATTGGTATATTTTCAATAACTTTTTCTTTAATCGCTTCTGATAGCACTTCCGTCATTTCTGTTGCAATAAATCCTGGTGCAATCGCATTTACCGTAATTCCACGACTTGCCAATTCTCGTGCCAGTGATTTTGTCAATCCAATCATACCTGCCTTCGATGCGCAATAATTTGATTGCCCTGCATTTCCCATCACACCAGAAACAGAGGTCATATTAACGATTCTTCCACCTCTTTGCTTAATCATTTGTCTCGAAACAGCTTTCGCGCAATTAAATGCACCCTTTAAATTCGTTTTAATGACGACATCGAAATCCTCTTCGCTCATTTTCATAATAAGATTGTCACGTGTAATTCCCGCATTGTTAATCAGAATATCAATGCGCCCTTGTTTTTTGATAACATCATCTAGAAAGGCACTTGCACTCTCGAAGTTTGACACATCGCATTGGATTGCTTCGCCACCGCCACCCTCTTTTTTGATTGCCTCTACAACGAGCTTCGCTTTTTCCTCTGAGCCATTATAATTTACAATCACATAAGCACCAGCTCTTCCTAAGCGAATCGCAATTTCTTTTCCTATTCCACGACTTGCCCCCGTTACAACCGCAATTTTCCCTGTCAACATACAATCTCCTTTGCTACCTTTTCGATATCTTCTACCTTTTCTATATTAAAAATTCGTACCGAACGATTAATCTTCTTTATAAATCCCGCCAATGTTTTGCCAGGCCCAATTTCAACGAACGTATCCACGCCGTTTGCTATCATGCACTCTACGCTTTGTTGCCATCTCACTGATGAATACACTTGCTTTTCTAGCAATGGCTTAATTTCTTCTTTTTGAGTTACTTCCGTTGCTGTAACATTTGAAACGTACGGAATCCTAGGCATTGTTATTTCGATTTCTTCTAAGACTTTTCCTAGTTTTTCCCCAGCCCCCTTTAGCATTGTTGAATGAAATGGCCCACTAACATTAAGAGAAATTACACGTCTTGCGCCCGCCTCTTTTAACGCCTCACCTGCTTGATCAACTGCTTCCTTTTTCCCAGAAATAACGATTTGACCAGGGCAATTATAGTTAGCAATTTCGACTCCTTCTATTGGTGCAATAACGGCTTCTATTTTTTCTACTTCCATCCCCAAAACGGCTGCCATACCGCCTAAACCAAATGGAACTTCTTTTTGCATTAATATACCTCTTTGTCGAACGGTTTTTATTGCATCCTTCTCTCCAATCGCTCCTACAGCAAACAAGGCGCAATACTCGCCCAAACTAAGCCCTGCACTTATTGATGGGTAAATGCCTGCTTCCATAAGCACTTTTGTCATAACAATGCTTGTTGCAACCATGGCTACTTGTGTATATTCTGTTTGATTTAATTTTTCATTTTCCACAAAACATAATTCAGGAAGAGAAAATCCCAACCACTCACTTGCCTGATCAAACAACGTCTTTCCCACACTCGTCTTTTCATAGAAATCTTTCCCCATTCCACAAACCTGTGCACCTTGCCCTGGGTATATAAATGCGATTTTACTCATTGTATTCCTCCATTAGTTAATGCCTAATAACGCCTCAGCCTCATTGACAATTTCTAAAATAATCTCTTTGCATGTTTGCTCTTGCTTAATTAACCCTGCAATTTGTCCCGCCATTAGCGTGCCCGAATGAACATCTCCATCCACGACTGCATTACGCAATGCTCCCAATGTTAAATATTCTAATTCTTCAAAACTTTTGCCTTCTGCTTCTAAGCGCACATATTCGCGACTCATTTGATTGCGCAATCCTCTTACTGGATGTCCATGACTTCTTCCTGTTACAACGGAGTCAATATCTTTTGCTTTAATGATTTTGTTTTTATAATTTTGGTGAACAATACATTCCTTTGCCACCAAAAAACGCGTACCAATCTGTCCACCGCAAGCTCCTAGCATAAAGGTAGCCGCTAATCCCCTTCCATCGCCAATTCCTCCTGCGGCGACAACTGGAATACTAACTGCATCAACGATTTGTGGAACAAGTGTCATGGTTGTTGACTCACCAATATGGCCACCTGCTTCATATCCTTCTGCTACGATTGCATCTGCACCTCGCTTTTCCATCCGCTTTGCCATGGCAACCGAGGCAACAACTGGAATGACTTTAATGCCAGCTGCTTTCCACATTTCTATATATTTTTCGGGACTTCCAGCCCCCGTCGTTACAATGCCTACGCCTTCCTCTACAATGACTTTTGCCACATCATCTGTATAAGGACTCATAAGCATAATATTCACTCCAAATGGTTTTTTTGTGATTGCTTTTACTTTCTGTATATATTCTCGAACTACCTCTGAAGGTGCATTTGCACCGCCAATCAAGCCTAATCCACCCGCTTCCGATACGGCTGCAGCCAAATTATATTCTGCCACCCATGCCATCCCTCCTTGGATAATAGGGTATTCAATTCCTAATAGCTCTGTAATTCTCGTTTTCATCTTCTTCCTCCACTAGTAGATATAGAGGCTTACGCCTCTACACCCTTTGCTTTTAAATATTCCATAACTTCCCCTACAGTCGTTAAGGTTTGCAAATCTTCTGCTGGAATTTCTACAGAATACTCATCTTCTAATGCCATAACTAATTCAAATAAATCCAATGAATCTGCACCTAAATCCTCTTTAAATGAGGATGTGATTTGAATTGCATCCATTTCAACACTTAATTGCTCTGCAATAATTTCCTTCATCTTCTCTAGCATACGTTTCTCTCCTTATTTTTATTTATATTAAAGGGGGTTTCCCTTGAATATCACCATTCGAGCACTATCGCTCCCCATGTGAGTCCACCACCAAATCCAGCTAATATGACCTTTTGCCCTTTTTGCAATCTTTCATTACGGTTCATTTCGTCCAACAACAGCGGAATCGAACCTGCTGATGTATTTCCAAACTGTCCAATATTCATAGGGAATTTGCAAATCGGCTGTTTAAGTTTTTTGGCGATAGACTCAACAATTCGATAATTTGCTTGATGCAAAATAATATGGTCTATGTCCTCTATCGTTAGATCTGCTTCTTGTAGTAACTGTGTAATGCTATTAGAAACTTCTTTGACAGCAAACTTAAATACCTCTTGACCATTCATTTTGATGTATCCCAATTGAGGCTCTTTCTTCATCGTAAAATTATTATTGCTTCTTGCCAGACAAGATAGTACGCCTCCTTTTTCGCCATCCGATTTCATAAGCAAATGGATTAAACCTCGCTCACTTGCTCGCACAACGACGGCACCCGCTCCATCTCCAAAAAGGATACATGTACTGCGGTCTTGCCAATCAACCAATTTACTCAGTGCGTCTGCGCCAATTACTAAAATGGTTTTGTATATACCTGCTTTTATAAATGCCTGCGCACTTGCTAATGCAAACACAAATCCCGAACAAGCCGCACTAATATCAAATGCCACTGCATTCTTTGCTTTAAGTATACCTTGAACTTCACATGCTGTACTTGGGAAACATTTCTCTGGCGAAGATGTTCCTACCAAAACCAGATCAATTTCCACCGCAGAAACATTCGCATTTTCTAGAGCGTTCTTAGCTGCTTGTGCAGACATAAACGTCGTTCCTTCCGCTTCTTCCGAGGAAATATGTCTTTCCTTGATTCCTGTTCTACTTATTATCCACTCATCATTTGTTTCCACATATTTAGCCAAATCATCATTTGTTATGATTTGCTTTGGCACATATGATCCAGTTCCTATTATTTCGCAAGTAGTCATCCTTATTTAATCCATTCATATTATTTTAAAGTCAATTTGTTTTAGTTTCAAATTGTTTGACCTTCAAATAATTATTTTATAGACTCTTTCGTTCTTTGTCAAGCAAAAACAAAAAGAACGCTGAATTTTCAACGCTCTTCTTGTTTTTCTTGTAAATTGCTTATTACAGGTCTGGGTCTGGAAGTATCTGATAATACATGTATTCTCCACCTTCTTTTGCTTCAAGATAGATTACATAACCGAAAATTTTACGCTATCAAAATCTTTTTTAGGTATTACGAGCGCTTCTATTAGTGATACACTTATGTTTAGTTGTTCACCAAATGGAGTCCTTTCTTAAACGACACGTTCATTTTTAAACGCCTAGCAGATAATCTGTTAGGCGTTTTCTTTATAAATCTTTATGTGTAAATTGCTTTTTACCATTACTATAGTCTTCTACAATATGTCCATTTCCAGTTAGTATATACTTATAGGTGACCAATCCATCTAATCCTACCGGTCCTCTTGCATGTAATTTCCCCGTACTAATTCCAACTTCTGCACCAAACCCATAGCGATAACCATCTGCAAATCGCGTCGAACAATTTCGATACACGCCTGCACTATCTACCATTTGTACAAAGAATTTTGCAGCCTCATCGTCCTTTGTCAAAATACAATCCGTGTGATGCGATCCAAAGTAATTAATATGCTCTATTGCTTCCTTTATATCTCCTACGATTTTTATCGAAAGCTCCATATCATTGTATTCTTTTCCAAATTCATCTTCATCTAATAGCCCTATTTCTTCGCCAACAATGGCCTTTACTTCTTGTGTTCCGTTCATTTTTATTTTTTCACCCATGCACACCTGTGCAATAGCTGGTAAAAACCACTCTGCAATATCCCTGTGAATAAGCAATGTCTCCACCGCGTTACAGGCAGCTGGATAATTCTTTTTCGCATCAACTATAACGCTTAATGCTAATTCAGGATCTAAATCTTTATCAACATAAATGTGACAAATCCCACTTGAGTGCCCCATCACTGGAATCTTTGTGTTGTCCATAATATGTTGTACAAAGCGATTGCTTCCTCGAGGAATTAGCAAATCCACTTCTCCGTCACACTTTAAAAGCTCATCAATCTCATTATGTAACTGAGCTTGCATTAGACAATCTGCAGGCAAATCCGCTTCTATGACCGCTTCTTTGATTATATCAAATAAGACTCTATTGGTATGCGTTGTTTCCTTTCCACCTTTCAAAATGGCACAATTTCCACTTTTTATACATAGCGAAGCCACTTGCACCATTGCATCTGGACGTGCTTCGAAAATTACACCAATAACGCCAATTGGCACACTGATTTTCCGTAGCAAGAGAGCCTCGTCCAATTGGCGATTCATCAAAACATGTCCAATCGGATCATCCAACAATTTAAGTTCCAGTACACCGCCAATACTATCTGCTAACTTTTTTTCATTGTATAATAATCTTTTTTTTGTTGCCTCTGCAACGTCATTTTTTTCTGCAAATCGCATATCCCTTGTATTTGCCTCAAAGATCTCTTCTTTATGTTTTTCAAGAGCGATAGCGATCAAGTTTAACGCATGATTTCTTTGTTCAATAGAAGATGCCGCCAATACAGGCGCGCTTTTTTTCATTCTTACTGCTTCTTCCTTTATTGTCACTCTGTCGATCCTCCTAATTACATTTTCATTGCTTTATCAATTATATCACAACGCTTTTTTTTTTGCATTAAAAAAAGCCGTAACCCTTATTAGGGTTACGGCCAAATATTTGTTATCGCATATAATAATGATTATTCGATAATTGTAGCAACTCTTCCTGAACCAACTGTACGTCCACCTTCACGGATAGCGAAACGAAGACCTTGCTCCATAGCGATTGGGTGAATTAATTCAACTGTCATCTCTACGTTGTCACCAGGCATACACATTTCTGTGCCTTCTGGTAAGTTACAAAGACCTGTTACGTCTGTTGTACGGAAATAGAATTGTGGTCTGTAGTTGTTGAAGAAAGGAGTATGACGTCCACCTTCATCTTTTGTTAATACATACACTTGAGAAGTGAATTTTGTATTACATTTTACAGAACCTGGTTTAACTAGACATTGTCCTCTTTCGATTTCTGTTCTTTGAACACCACGAAGAAGAGCACCAATGTTATCACCAGCTTGAGCTTCATCAAGTAATTTACGGAACATTTCGATACCAGTAACAACTACTTTACGAGACTCTTCTTTGATACCAACAATTTCAACTTCATCGGCAACGTGAAGCATACCACGCTCAACACGACCGGTAGCAACTGTACCACGTCCTGTAATTGAGAAAACGTCCTCGATTGGCATAAGGAATGGTTGATCTGTAGCACGAACTGGATCTGGAACTGTCTCATCAACAGCCTTCATAAGTTCAAGGATTTTATCTCCCCATTCGCTATTTGGATCTTCAAGAGCTTTAAGAGCTGAACCTTGGATGATTGGTGTATCATCGCCTGGGAACTCATACTCATTTAGAAGTTCTCTGATTTCCATATCTACTAATTCAAGTAATTCTTCATCGTCTACCAGATCACATTTGTTCATGAATACTACGATGTAAGGAACACCTACCTGACGTGAAAGTAAGATATGCTCTCTTGTTTGTGCCATAACACCATCTGTTGCAGCAACAACTAAGATAGCGCCGTCCATTTGAGCAGCACCAGTGATCATGTTCTTTACATAATCGGCATGGCCTGGACAGTCAACGTGTGCATAATGACGGTTTTCTGTCTCATACTCAACGTGAGAAGTAGAAATTGTGATACCACGTTCTCTTTCTTCTGGAGCCTTATCGATATTTTCGAATGCAACTGCTTGTCCAGTACCGAGTCTTACATTAAGTGTTTTTGTAATAGCTGCTGTTAATGTTGTTTTACCATGATCTACGTGACCAATCGTACCAATGTTACAATGTGTTTTTGTTCTTTCAAACTTAGCTTTAGACATCTTGTTCAATCCTCCTAAATTATTATGGCTTTTCGCCTTTATTATGATTGCTCGAAAGCAGGATAAAGTCATTATATTTCATTTATAATTATTTATCAAGCCTATTTCGAGATGATTATGGATATTTCACACAAGTGTGAATATACTCATTTAAAATTATTTACCGTTCTTTTCAGAAAGAACTTTTTCTTGTACAGATTTTGGAACTGGCTCATATTTATCAAAGAACATCGAGTAGTTACCACGACCTTGTGTCTTTGAACGAAGGTCTGTTGCATATCCGAACATTTCAGATAGTGGAACAAATCCTTTAATCAATTTTCCGCCGCCAACATCATCCATACCTTCGATACGTCCACGACGAGAATTGATATCACCAATTACATCGCCCATGTAATCTTCAGGAGTTGTTACTTCTACTTTCATAACTGGCTCAAGTAGAACGGCTCCTGCTTTTTGCATCGCTTCTTTGAATGCTAGTGAACCAGCAATCTTAAATGCCATTTCACTTGAATCGACTTCATGGTATGAACCATCATAAACATTTGCACGAATACCAAGCACTGGGAAACCGCCAAGAATACCTGCTTTTGACGCTTCTTCAATACCTGCTCCAATTGCTGGAATGTATTCTTTAGGAATCGCACCACCAACTACCGTTGAAACAAATTCGAATATTTTTTCTGAATTCGCATCCATAGGCTCGAATTTAACCTTACAATGTCCGTATTGACCACGTCCACCAGATTGCTTTGCATACTTGCTATCCACTTCAACAGCTTTTGTGAATGTTTCTTTGTAAGCAACTTGTGGCGCACCTACATTCGCTTCTACTTTAAACTCGCGAAGCAAACGATCAACAATGATTTCAAGATGAAGCTCGCCCATACCCGAAATAATCGTTTGGCCAGTTTCAACATTTGAATGTACGCGGAAGGTTGGATCTTCTTCTGCAAGTTTTGCCAATGCTTCGCCCATCTTGTCTTGACTTGCTTTTGTTTTTGGTTCAATCGCAATATCAATAACTGGCTCTGGGAATTCCATTGACTCTAAGATAACAGGTGAAGACTCTGCACTAAGTGTGTCACCTGTTGTCGTAAATTTGAAACCTACGGCAGCAGCGATATCACCTGCGTATACTTTGTCTAATTCTTGTCTCTTATTTGCATGCATCTGTAAGATACGGCCTACACGCTCTTTTTTATTTTTTGTGGCATTTAGAATATATGAACCTGAGTTCATTGATCCTGAATACACACGGAAGAATGCTAGTTTTCCAACGAAAGGATCTGTCATGATTTTGAAAGCTAACGCAGAAAATGGTTCTTCATCAGAAGAATGTCTTACTACTTCGTTTCCATCCTCATCAACACCTGTGATGGATTCAATGTCAGTTGGTGCTGGCATGAATTCAACAATAGCATCTAATAGTTTTTGAACACCTCTGTTACGATATGCTGTACCGCAAAGTACAGGAATAATTTGAACAGCGATTGTTGCTTTACGCAACGCTTTTTTTAGTTCTTCATTTGATGGCTCATCGCCTTCTAAATAAAGCATCATTAGCTCGTCATCTGTTTCGCAGATTGACTCAACTAGGTTCAAACGATATTCATCAGCTAAATCTTTCATATCTTCAGGGATTGGTTCGATAGTAACGTTTTCTCCCTTATCATCATGATAAATATACGCTTGCATTTCGAAAAGGTCGATAACGCCTTTAAATTCGTCTTCTTTGCCAATTGGCACTTGAATTGGAACCGCATTATGTCCTAATCTTGATTTGATCATTTCAACAGCACGATAAAAATCAGCACCTAGGATATCCATCTTATTGATGAATGCCATTCTTGGTACGTTATATTTATCTGCTTGACGCCAAACGTTTTCAGATTGAGGCTCAACGCCACCCTTTGCACAGAAAACGCCTACAGCACTATCAAGTACACGTAGTGAACGCTCAACCTCAACTGTGAAGTCAACGTGTCCTGGTGTATCAATAATATTAATACGGTTTTCTAAAGCACCTGGTGCTTGTTTTGTTTCTTTCTGAAGCGTCCAATGACAAGTAGTCGCTGCGGATGTAATTGTGATACCTCTTTCTTGTTCCTGCTCCATCCAGTCCATCGTAGCAGTTCCTTCATGAGTATCACCAATTTTGTAATTTACACCGGTATAATACAAAATACGCTCAGTTAATGTTGTTTTCCCTGCATCAATGTGAGCCATAATACCGATATTTCTGGTTCTCTCTAGTGGATATTCTCTCCCAGCCATGGTATTCCTCCTTTAAATTATGCAGAAAGATTAAAATCTGTAATGTGAAAATGCTTTGTTTGCTTCAGCCATCTTGTGCATGTCTTCTTTTTTCTTAACAGATGCACCAGTTGAATTAGCAGCGTCCAAAATCTCATTCGCTAATCTATCTTCCATTGCTTTCTCGCCTCTTTTGCGTGAATACAATGTTAACCAACGAAGTGCTAACGCCTGACGACGTTCTGGTTTTACTTCGATTGGCACTTGGTATGTTGCACCACCGATTCTCTTTGCCTTAACTTCGAGAACTGGCATGATATTGTTCATAGCTTCTTCAAAAACTTCGATTGCAGGTTTTCCCGCTTTCGCTTCGATTTTTTCGAATGCACCATATACGATCTTTTGAGCAACACCCTTCTTACCATCTAACATGATGTTATTAACTAACTTCGTAACAACTTTATTGTTGTAAATAGGATCAGCTAATATATCTCTTTTTTGAGTATGTCCTTTACGTGGCACGTTTCTTCCCTCCTTAATCCTTGCTTCCATGTCATAACTTCTTTGGAAGCGCTAATTATATCATCGGTACTCACAATTCTGTATGTGTCGCGTGCTCGGTTCTTGTTTCAAAAGCCAAAATTTATCCTGCAACCATCAGGAGGCTTACGTTCGAATGCCGGCACTACCCTTCATTATGTGAAGTGAAATGATATTTCTTTTACATTATTTCAAAAGAGTCAAATTATTTTTTGGCTTCTTTTGGACGTTTAGCACCGTATTTTGAGCGTGCTTGTCTTCTCTTGGCAACACCAGCAGTATCTAATGTACCTCTGATGATATGATATCTTGTACCAGGTAAGTCCTTAACACGACCACCTCTGATAAGTACAACGCTGTGTTCCTGAAGGTTGTGACCTTCACCTGGAATATAGCTTGTAACTTCGATACCATTTGAAAGACGAACTCTGGCAATTTTTCTAAGAGCTGAGTTTGGCTTCTTAGGTGTTGCAGTCTTTACGGCTGTACACACGCCACGCTTTTGAGGTGAGTTAGTATTCGTCTGCTTTTTACGTAAAGAGTTATAGCTCTTTTGTAATGCAGGTGCGGTACTTTTCTTCTCAACTGTTTGTCTTCCTTTTCTAACCAACTGATTAAATGTAGGCATCCCTTTTACCTCCTATAGTTTATTGTATAAATGATGTGTGCTAGAATGGTTGTTTCTTATACGCAAAAAGGGCGCATATGCACACGCCCAATCATTATACTTGATTCTTTGCTTTTTTGTCAACTGCTTTTTTTATTCTTGATAAAGTCAAAGCTCTAATTCTCTATTTTGCAACGTAAAATCACTCTTTCGTATCATACTTCCTCCAACCATTATCACAACAAAAATATAGAGTATTTGTACTTGATATGATTTGTGAAATGTCTTTGAAAGTGATAGGTCCACCTCACCATCTACTTCATACTTCGTCCAATCCATGACAAAACTGGCGATTGGATTATAGGATAGTCTTTTTGCAATTTCCGTTTCTATGGCTCGTTCAATCTCTTCAATAGTTTTATACTGTTGGTACATTTCATTTTCAGCTTCAATCGCCTGCCGTATCTCATAGGCGCGTTCATCGACGTGGCCAAATGACAGGATCACCATCATACTTACAAAGGCAAACGAGAGAAAGCTCCCCCATTTAATAGCTAATAGATTCAAAGCCACTATCATCAAGCACAACATAACAAACACTGCCACTAATGAGACTATTCCCACCTTTAATTTTTCTATCGTAAATGCCTCTTTGCTTGCTCGTAATGCCACAACAAATGATATGATTACGTATACCACTACGAATACTAACAAATTCAAAAAAAGATTTGCTACTTTTCGAAAAAACCAATTCTCTCTTTTCTTATATCGTATAAAACAATATATTCCCTCACCACATAAGTCTTTGTATATATAGGTTCCCCATAGAAATGCGCACAAAAAAACATAGTATCCTCTCGATAAGAACGCTTCAATACCCTCACGAGGTTGCGCAAACATCATCTTTGAAAATGCTTCATAAAAATTCACAGACATTGACTCTTGATTAAAATGCCCTAATTCAAGCAAAACAACTATATGATTAATCAATGTGATTGTAACAAGCAACAACATGGGCAGATATTTTTTCTTCATATTCCTCCTGCACATACTACATTTTTGTTATTTTCCCCGCCACAACTTTGTAACACACATCGCAAAGTTGCTCAATGTCTTCCTTGTTATGGCTTGCGATTGCAACGATTGCACCTAAATCCGCTTGCTCCTTAATCATTTTTCGAATTTTCGTGGCACTTTCTTCATCCAACCCATTAGTCGGTTCGTCTAAAAGTAACAATTGCGACTTTTCCATAAAAGCTTGCGCCAAAACAATTTTTTGTTTCATCCCTAGCGAATATTTTCCTACTTTAAGAGGGTTTTCTGGATCAAGCCCTACGCCTGCGATCGCATTTTTAATTTCATTGTCTCCAACTTCTTTTCGAATTCCCGACAAATATTTTAGATTTTGAAATCCGCTCATCTCAGGATAAAGTCCGATATTTTCCAAAACCAATCCAATCGAAATATCTTTTATCGAATGAACCGATTCATCTTCTATCATCATCTCTCCCGAAGAAGGTTTTACTAATCCCGCCAAAATTCGAAAAAACATCGTCTTTCCAGATCCATTCGCACCGACAAACCCATATATATTTCCCGTCGACATGGTAAGTGTCACGTTATCAAGAATTTGTTTCTTTTTAATTGTTTTCGAAATTCCTTTTGTCGTAATATTCATATAGATTCCTTTATCATTCTGTCATATGTAATTCAATGATTTTTTCTTTTGTTTCTTTCAAATATAAAAACAATTTTGGATTTGTTACGATAAATTCACTTGTAACTACATCTTTTATATCTGCACTATCATTATACTCCACAGATGTATTTGCTTGACTAAGATTAAGTTTGCTAAACATTGCGTTTAAACTGATTAGCTGTGGTCTTTTTAGATCTTTTGATAAAGGCGATTTTTCGCAAAACACAAGGTACCTCTCGCCTTTTCGCATAATTCCATTTCCATACAGGCTCCAGAAAGAGTCCTTTTCTGGAAAACCAAACCCTAACTTTGTGATAATATCGATTTGTGCTCCTTCTAAAATATCACCTTGAATCGTTGTTTCTACATAGGCATTTTGACGATAGGTACCTGCATATTGCTCAAATTCTTCCCCCACTTCGACTACGTATGCCTGCCACTCATAATGAAGAATGCCTGCTTCTCCTGCAACATTCTTTATATGATACTCTTGTTGTGGCTTGAGATGTTCTTCTATTTCTTCTGTTTTCATATCGAATGGATTAACGACTGTTACGTCTTGTTGGTCAATCCATTGCATAAGCTCATCATATGTGCGCACTCTCTCTATTCCACTCTTCTTTGTACTTGTCATCATGCCAAAAGAAATGATTCCTGTTATACAAAAAAGTATGCTAGCTATCAAAATCGTAACTCGTAATTTCATTTTCAACGCTCCCATTTCTTTTAGAATTGATCCTGTCTGATTTTCATCAAAATCATTAGACACGATGTTGTAATGATAACGAATAGCAACCCAACTAAATATACTAATGATTGACCAAATTCACCAAACACTTTGAAGTATTCATTCATTTGAAAACACATATTTATATCCAATGCGTATTCCGAATAGGTTTCTAATCGTTTTTGAATTTGCGTCAACGCTAATAATGGAACCAATAAAATAACGTTATATGTCTTTATCCATAACGATAAACTTTGAATAAAAACGGCTAAAATGCCACAAAAAGCTGAAAAAAACAACGCAAACGCCACGTTATATAGTTGTGGATGCATTAAATATAATTTTAGAAAGGGGATGCCTGCATGAATTGGCTCTTTAACAAACCCACCACCTACTAATTGAGCAACGTATGCCGCATCAAACTTTGCCACTCCAGATGCCATGATTCCATTGGATGGAAAGATTATTTGATTCAAAAGAATATGTAATATAAGCGGTACAAAAAACACAATAAACGTTCCTATAAAACAACAAATTGCATTGCTTATATAATACTGTCTGCTCGTCGCTCTTATTTGCACAAGCGAGGTGATTTTTAGTTGCCTATCCTTTGAATATCGAAAGGCAAATGGGAATAATAAAATAAAAATATATAATGCAAAAAAATACGTGTTCAAATTGGAATCTCTATTCAATATAAACACCTCTGAAGCTTTTATTTGATACAGTATATCCTCGCCCATCGCATGGTACGCTGCCAAACCTGTATTAAGCATACAAACGGCCATCACCACTAAAAAGGCGATGGCAAAGCCTTTTTGGCAAAAAAGAAGTTTCAGCTGATTCTTAATAACTTTTATCATAACATCCTTCCTTATTTAATCGAATCATTTATTGACTCTTGTATGTTCACATATGCATCTAGCGAAGAGTCATTTCCTTTTTGTTCGTTGTACCAATCTTACTTCATTCTCCGTTAAATGTCAATTGCAAGCATTTTAGTGCCAACTCCCACTTGTTTTGCCAAGCGATTGAACGAAGGATTGAATAAACTCCATACTAAAATGGCTTCCTAAATTATGAAGTCCATGCTTCCTTGCTAGTTCCTCTGTATACGTTTCATATGGATAGACAGTCATCTCATAGTATGCTGGTATTTCTGCATTGTATTCGTAATGCATAATTGCATAATCCATGCTATATTCATTAATCACTAGCTTTTCCACCATTCCCTCTTTGACGATTTCTAGGCGAAGCTTTGCAATTCCAGCAATCATTCGTTCTGGTCGATCCTGCAACGATACGAAATTTCCTAACGAATAATATACTAACGTTCTATGACCACTCTCTGCTGTAACCACCTCTACATTATGTACGATATGTGGATGCGTGCCAATCACAACGTCCACTCCTGCATCTGCACAGATTCTTGCATACTCTCTTTGTTGTTCATCGAAAGCCATTGCGCCATCGCGCCCCCAATGCATACAAACGATTACAAAATCACACATCTCCTTTGCCCTAGCAACATCTGCACGCAACAATTCCTCTTTCATGAAATTAAGAAGGTACGTATCGTTATTAATGCCACCTTGATTTGTACCATATGTATAATTCAAAAAAGCAATTTTCTTCCCCTTCACTGCCTTATATGGAATCTCATCCCGTTTCTCTTTTGAGGTATATGCCCCCGTCGTCAGTATATCTGGATACGCTTCATTCCAATAATTTAGTGTGTTTAACAAGCCTTGTCGCCCTTGATCTAACATATGATTTGTTGCAAAAGTCGCTACATCAAATCCCAAAGCCACTATGTCCTTCACCATTTCCTGCGGAACATTAAAACGTGGATACTTTTGTATGCCAAACTCCTCACCTGCCATAGGCACTTCTTGATTAATGATAGCAATGTCTGCCTCCTGTATAATGGATTTCATTGGGCTATATAATTGCGAATAATCCCATTTTCCATCGTCCTTTTTTCCGCTAAGTGCTATCGAATAATGAATCAAATTATCACCAACGGCAACAATGTCAATAAAGGGCGTTGTCGCCTCCTCTTGCGTTGATTCTTCTTCTGTCGGTTCGGATGCTTTTTTCGTGCCAACACTTGTTGCTGGCTCCTTCGAGAAAGCTTCTTGTGTAGCTTTCGCCACAGGTGTGGCATGGTCTTTTTTTCTTTTCAAATAACGATATGCGCCAAACAAAACGCCTATCACCGCTACCACTATTATAAACACCTGCACACCATATGCTATTCGCTTTGTTTTTTTACTCACCTTCTACCCCCTCGATTCCTCATTTCCATTTTATTGTAACATTCTTGCAGAAAAAAGGCTAGAAAAAGACCAAATGATCTTATGCACATTCGGCAATTTTCATTTGGTCTTTATTATTATTCTTCGTCTTCTATGTCTGGAATATAGGATAGCTCCAAATCAAACAATTCTGTTTTTGGTGCATACACAAAACCTGACTCTGAATCATTTGTACGAGGTTTTGCATCCTCTTGATGCGTTTTTTCCTTTGCCACTGGCGAGTACACTTCTTCGCGTGTATGTTCTTTCTTCGCCTCTACTGGCACTTCGACAACCTCTGGTTTCTCCAAATCCGTTGAAATACGAACAGAACGATATCCTTTCATACCTGTACCAGCAGGGATAAGCTTACCAATGATAACGTTTTCTTTTAGTCCGATTAACGGATCCACCTTGCCATTGATCGCTGCCTCTGTAAGAACCTTTGTGGTTTCTTGGAACGACGCCGCTGATAAAAATGAATTCGTTGCCAATGATGCTTTTGTAATACCAAGCATAATACGATTTCCTTGTGCAGGATTTAAGCCATCCTTAGCAAGTTTTTCGTTCATTTCTTCAAAATCAAGAATATCCATTGTTGTTCCTGGTAAAATACCGCTATCATTTGTTTCTTCAATGCGAACCTTCTTTAACATCTGGCGCACAATTACCTCAATATGCTTATCATTAATTTCTACACCTTGTAAACGGTAAACACGTTGTACTTCTTGAATCATATAGTCTTGAACGGCACGAGTTCCTTTAATTTTAAGAATATCATGAGGATTTACACTACCTTCTGTAAGCTCATCACCCGCTTCTAGTAAAGCTCCATCATTAATCTTAATTCTTGAACCGTATGGAATTAAATATGCCTTAGATTCGCCTGTTTCTGAATCCGTAATAACAACTTCACGCTTTTTCTTTGTATCACGTATGGTCGCAACGCCACCGAACTCTGCAATAATTGCAAGTCCTTTTGGCTTACGTGCCTCGAATAATTCCTCGACACGTGGAAGACCTTGTGTAATATCTCCACCAGCAATACCACCCGTTTGGAATGTACGCATTGTAAGCTGTGTACCTGGCTCACCGATTGATTGAGCGGCGATAATTCCAACTGCTTCACCGATTTGAACTGGTTGACCAGTTGCCATATTTGAACCATAACAACGAGCACAAATACCAATATGTGATTTACATGTTAGATTTGTACGGATTTTTACACTATCTCGTCCTAGCTTCTCTAACACCTGCATAACGGCCTCGGCACGTTTTGGCGTAACCATATGATTGTATTTAACAATTACTTCACCTGTATCTGGATCGGTAATCGTTTCTGCAATAAATCGACCAGTAATACGCTCTTGTAAACTTTCGATCACTTCATTTCCATCGGCAAATGCTTGAATTTCCATCATTGGAATTTCGCGATTTCCGTTCTCATCAAAGCGATTTTCGCAACAGTCATTCTCACGAATAATTAAGTCCTGCGAAACGTCAACAAGTCTTCTTGTCAAATATCCTGAATCGGCCGTACGAAGCGCCGTATCGGAAAGACCTTTACGCGCACCATGTGCTGAAATAAAGTACTCCAATACGTCAAGTCCTTCACGTAGGTTTGATTTGATTGGAAGCTCGATTGTATGACCTGTTGTTTCGGACATCAATCCACGCATACCAGCCAACTGTTTAATCTGCTTATCAGAACCACGGGCACCTGAATCAGACATCATGTAAATATTGTTGTACTTATCAAGACCTTCAAGCAACACTCTCGTCAATTCATCATCTGTGTTCTTCCATGTTTCGATAACTTCTTTATAACGTTCTTCTTCTGTCAACAATCCTCGACGGAAATGCCTTGCAATACGTTCAACGTTCTCTTCCGCCTCTTTGATCATTTGAGGTTTCACTTCTGGAACGGTCATATCGCTAACCGATACGGTAATTGCTGCTTTTGTCGAATATTTATAACCCATCATCTTGATCGAGTCTAATACTTCAGCGGTTGTTGTTGAACCATGCGTATTAATTACTTTTTCAAGAATTTGCTTTAATCCTTTTTTGCCTGCGTGGAAATCCACTTCAAGCTTAAGGAAGTTTTCATCAATTGAACGATCTACAAAACCTAAGTCTTGAGGAATAATCTCATTGAAAATGAAACGTCCTGTTGTTGATTCAACCATCCCTGTCACAATCGTTCCGTCTGGTTTTTCTTTTGACACACGCACGTGAATTCTGCTATGAAGTGTAACGTCTTCGTTTTCATAAGCCATAATTGCTTCGTTAACGCTCTTGAAGTATTTCCCTTCGCCTTTTGCGCCAGGTCTTTCTTGTGTCAAATAATAAATACCAAGAACCATATCCTGAGAAGGAACGGCAACTGGGCCACCATCTGAAGGTTTTAGTAGGTTATTTGGTGAAAGTAGCAAGAAACGGCACTCCGCTTGTGCTTCCATGGATAATGGTAGATGGACAGCCATCTGATCACCATCGAAATCGGCATTATACGCAGTACATACTAATGGATGTAGTTTAATCGCTTTTCCTTCTACTAAAATTGGTTCAAATGCTTGAATACCAAGTCTGTGAAGTGTAGGGGCGCGGTTAAGCATAACTGGATGCTCTTTAATAACATCTTCTAATACATCCCATACTTGTGGTTGTAGTCTTTCAACCATTTTCTTTGCTGCTTTAATATTTTGAGCAGAACCTCTTTTTTCAAGTTCTCTCATAACAAAAGGCTTAAACAATTCAATCGCCATTTCCTTTGGCAATCCACATTGATAAATCTTAAGTTCTGGTCCAACAACGATAACCGAACGACCAGAATAATCAACACGCTTTCCTAAAAGGTTCTGACGGAAACGTCCTTGTTTACCTTTTAATAAGTCGGATAGTGATTTTAATTGGCGATTTCCTGGGCCTGTCACTGGACGGCCACGACGACCATTATCAATCAAAGCATCTACTGCTTCTTGAAGCATACGCTTTTCGTTTTTAACGATAATATCTGGTGCGCCAAGCTCTAGCAAGCGAGCTAAACGATTATTACGGTTAATAATACGACGATATAAATCATTTAAATCAGAAGTCGCAAAACGTCCACCATCTAATTGCACCATTGGGCGCAAATCTGGAGGTATAACAGGAACACACTCCATAATCATCCATTCAGGTTTATTTCCTGATGTACGGAATGCCTCTACCACTTCTAATCGTTTAATAATACGTGCTTTTTTCTGTCCTGTTGCATTTTCTAAATCTGCACGAAGCTCAGCCGATTCGCTTTCTAAGTCAATTTTACTTAGTAGCTCTTTTACCGCTTCCGCGCCAATTCCAACTCTAAATGTTCCAAAACCATTTCTCTCAATTGCATCACGATATTCTCTTTCTGACAAAATCGTCTTAGGAAGAAGATCGGAGTCCCCTGCTTCTAGTACAACATAGGACGCAAAATATAAGACTCTTTCCAAGTTGCGAGGTGTAATATCAAGTATAAGGCCCATACGACTTGGTATTCCTTTAAAATACCAAATGTGTGAAACAGGCGCCGCTAATTCAATTCGGCCCATGCGCTCTCTACGAACATTGGCCTTTGTAATTTCAACACCACAACGATCACAGGTTACGCCATTATAGCGTACTTTCTTATACTTACCACAATGACACTCCCAATCCTTGCTTGGTCCAAATATTTTCTCACAAAACAAACCATCTTTTTCTGGTTTTAATGTACGATAATTAATTGTCTCTGGCTTTGTTACAACGCCTTGTGAATACCAATCGGCATATTCCTTGCTATTTTTATTAGTAGTAGGACATTCAGGATGGCGTCTTGACCATGAGCGTATTTTCTCTGGAGAAGCAAGACCGATTTGAATTTTATCGAAAGTCAACGGTGCATAGCTGTCATTTTTAATATCCGGCATAGGTAAATTACTCCTTCTCTATTAATACAAACTATTACTAACTATTCTTCTTCGTTTTCAGAAATCTCTTCCGCAGATATTTCTCCTTCATCAGACAATTCTACAATTGCACTTCCATGACTGACAAAGCTCTTGCTTTCTTCTTTCTTTACACTACCGCCCTCAATTAATGGCTTTAGCGCATGATTGATATAGGGGCTAGATTCCTTAATCTCTACTTCTGTCATATCTTCATTAAGAACACGCACATCTAGTCCTAAAGACTGAAGCTCTTTTAGAAGAACCTTAAAGGATTCTGGAATACCAGGTGCTGGTATGTTTTCACCCTTGATAATCGCTTCATATGTCTTTACACGACCTACAATATCATCTGATTTTACAGTTAGAATTTCTTGCAAGGTATATGCTGCACCGTAAGCTTCAAGTGCCCACACTTCCATCTCTCCGAAACGCTGACCACCAAACTGTGCCTTACCACCAAGTGGTTGTTGTGTAACAAGTGAGTAAGGGCCTGTTGAACGAGCATGAATTTTATCATCAACAAGATGATGCAATTTCAGATAATGCATGTGTCCAATCGTAACGGGGCTATCAAAGAATTCACCGCTTCGACCATCTCTCAAACGAACTTTTCCATCACGTTGGAGTGGAACCCCCTTCCATAATGAGCGATTCTCAAGATGTGAGCCTAAATACTCAACTACTTCTGGCAATAAACATTCTTCATTCTTTGCAAGGAAGTCTTCCCAACTTAGATTGACATAATCATTTGCCAAATCAAGCGTATCCATAATATCAATTTCATTTGCACCATCAAATACTGGTGTCGCAATATCAAATCCAAGCGCTCTTGCTGCCAAGCTCAAATGTATTTCAAGAACCTGTCCAACGTTCATACGTGAAGGAACACCTAGTGGATTTAGTACGATATCAAGCGGTCTTCCATTTGGCAAATATGGCATATCTTCAATCGGTAACACTCTCGAAACAACACCCTTATTACCATGGCGACCAGCCATTTTATCTCCAACAGAGATTTTTCTCTTTTGTGCGATATAAATGCGAACACTTTTTAGTACCCCTGGTGAAAGCTCTGCACTATTTTCTTTTGTGAAAACCTTTGCATCCACAACGGTTCCATATGCACCATGTGGCACTTTCAATGACGTATCTCTTACTTCTCTAGCTTTTTCTCCGAAGATAGCTCGAAGCAAACGTTCCTCTGCTGTTAGTTCTGTTTCTCCTTTTGGAGTAACTTTTCCAACTAATATATCACCAGCTCTTACTTCTGCTCCAATACGGATAATTCCTTGCTCGTCCAGATCTTTAAGTGCATCATCACCAACACCTGGAACATCGCGTGTAATATCTTCTGGTCCTAATTTTGTATCGCGTGCTTCAAGTTCATATTCTTCAATATGAATTGATGTATATACATCTTCTTGAACCAAACGTTCACTAAGCAATACCGCATCCTCGTAGTTGTAACCTTCCCATGTCATAAATCCAATCAATGGATTCTTTCCAAGTGCCGTTTCTCCATTGTAGGTAGAAGGGCCATCTGCGATTACATCTCCAGCTACAACGCTATCTCCTTTTGATACAATAGGGATTTGGTTGTAACAGTTGCTTTGATTGCTTCGTTTGAATTTTTGTAGGCGATAACTATCTTTTTCGCCTGTTGCTGTTTTTATAATAATTTCATCTGAACAAACTCGTTCAATCACACCATCACGCTTTGCAACAACGCAAACACCTGAATCGACTGCTGCTTTGTTCTCCATTCCTGTTCCGATAACTGGTGCTTCTGTTATCAAAAGCGGAACTGCCTGACGTTGCATGTTTGATCCCATTAGTGCGCGGTTCGCATCATCGTTTTCGATAAATGGAATCATGGATGTCGCAACAGAGAATACCATCTTTGGTGATACGTCCATCAAATCAACTAACGCTTTCGGGAATTCCGAAGTTTCTTCTCTTCTTCTACCCGAAACATTGTTATTGATAAAATGGTTTTCATCATCAAGTGGCTCATTCGCCTGTGCTACAATGTAATCATCTTCTTCATCGGCTGTTAAATAGACAACATCGTCCGTAACTTTTGGATTTTCAGGATTCGTCTTGTCGATAATTCTATATGGCGCCTCGATAAATCCATATTCGTTAATTCTCGCAAATGAAGCGAGCGAGTTAATCAATCCGATATTTGGACCTTCTGGTGTTTCAATTGGACACATTCTTCCGTAGTGGGAGTAGTGAACATCTCGAACCTCAAATCCTGCACGATCTCTCGACAAACCACCTGGGCCTAATGCCGAAAGACGTCTTTTATGTGTTAACTCAGATAATGGATTGTTCTGATCCATAAACTGAGACAACTGAGAGCTTCCGAAGAATTCTTTGATTGATGCAGTTACTGGTTTAATATTGATTAATGATTGTGCTGTAATTTCCTCTATCTCTTGTGTGGTCATTCGTTCACGAACAACTCTCTCCATACGAGATAAACCAATGCGGTATTGATTTTGTAGCAATTCACCAACCGCACGAATACGACGATTTCCTAAGTGATCGATATCATCCTTTGTTCCGATACCTTCTTCAAGATTCAAGCAAAAATTAATGGAAGCAATAATATCTTCTTTTGTAATATGCTTCGGAATCAATTCCGAACGATTTCTGCGAATAGACTCTTTCATTTCTTCTGGTGTTGTACATTCGTTTAAGATTTGGAATAGCACTGGCAAATACACTGGATCTGTAATATTTGCTTCTGCAGGATCAAATGGAAGATAATTTGTAGCATCCACCATAAGGTTGGATAGTACTTTTACATTTCTCTCTTCTCCTTGAATCCAAACAAATTCGATGCCAGCGTCTTGAATTTTTGTTGCCGAAACGCGATTAAGTTTTTCGCCCTTTTTATAAAGCACTTCGCCTGTCCAAGTATCAATTGCATCTTCTGCTAATACGTGTCCCGCAATACGATTTCTAAAATGAAGTTTTTTGTTGTATTTATAACGACCTACTTTTGCTAAATCGTATCTTCTTGCATCAAAGAATGCTGTCTCAAATAAACTACGAGCGCTTTCTGGACTTAGAGGCTCACCTGGTCTAATTTTTCGATACAATTCTAAAATCGCATCGGATGAATTGGTCGTCGTATCTTTTGCTAAGGTTTCAATAATCTTAGGATCGTCTCCGAACAATTCTAAAATATCTTCTTTTGACTCCCATCCTAATGTACGAACAAGGACTGTTACGGGAACTTTACGTGTTCTATCTACACGAACAAAAAATATATCATTTGAGTCGGTGTCATACTCTAACCAAGCACCACGGTTAGGAATCACCGTCGAGCTATATAATCTTTTCCCCACTTTATCGTGGCTAATTCCATAATAAATACCAGGAGAACGAACTAACTGGCTAACGATAACTCGCTCCGCTCCGTTAATCACAAAAGAACCTGTCTCTGTCATCAAAGGCAAGTCTCCCATATAAATTTGTTGCTCTGTAATTGTTTCTTCGTCATCTTCTGATTTGTGCAAGCGAACGTTTACCTTAAGAGGAACGGAATATGTTGCATCCCTTTCCTTGCACTCCTCAATTGTATATTTCACGTCGTCCATACACAACATATAAGATCCCAATTCCAAGCTGATTTTGCCGTTATGATTAGCAATTGGCGAAATGTCATTGAATACTTCCCGCAATCCCTTCTCTACAAACCACTCGTATGAGTTCTTTTGAATTTCAATTAGATTTGGCATATCAAGAACATCTCTTTGCTTCGAATAAGTCATTCTAACATTTTTTCCTGATTGCATTGGTCGAATTCTGTTTTTTTCCATGGACGTCACCCCTATATATATTCTATATAATCTGTTTTACATGCCTCTTGATTCTGTAATTAAATGTCAAAAAACAGCGTTCGAGGGCACATGAAGCCATAATAGTGCACTAATCATAATATCATCCCCTTTTCAATCTGTCAACCACTCTTTTTTTGAATTTTGAAATTTTATGAGCCATTTATGATAATGTCCTCATATACCCCCACGAGAAAATGTCCCAAGTATGTTATACTAACTCCTGATTATAATTTAGAGCAGGAGGAATTCATTATCAGAAAGGTTATATTAACAATGGACGAAAACAAGAAATACGAAATAATTAAGGGATTAGCCGATCATCCTAACCCTAACAAAGAAAGAGCTTCTCTCATTCTTGGATGCACAGTGCGTCACATTAACCGCCTGCTTGCAGGCTATAAAGAATCAGGAAAGGTGATCTTATTATCGAACTTCTTATCAGACAATATGTCCAAAATTTCCGCAACAAATCACTGAGTTCTGTCGAAATTTCATCATGATTGTTTTCATTGCTTAAATACCTGATTCGCACAATACTATCTGAAAATCCAATAGTCTGCGTGAGCCAATTTGAGTCAATTCGGATACTCGAAATCCGCTTCGCTACTTTCTCGTAAACTCCCAGCAGCTTCGCTGCTATTTCATTGCTCTCTTTTTTCTCTACCATATTCCTGAATCCAAGAATGTCAAAAAAGGTCACTATCGCTTTTTTATATGCCACCTTTAACCTCCTGTTATTGTCAATGCATTCGCTCATCTGCTATCTCCCTCCTATCTTTCTTTCAAACTCTCTCTAAAACCTTTCTTAATCGGATCAAGGAAGTAATCCATAATCGTTCGTTTGCCAGTCTTAATCTCTACACTGCCGGAAAGTCCGGAAATCAGATGGATCTTATCGTTTGCTTCAGTTACCTCTATCTTAACTAAATACACGTTACCTAGCTGTTCACTGACAAAAGAACTTGGGCTAATGTAGGCTACCTTACCTTTCACCGTTCCATACTTGTTATACGGGTATCATCGACCATTCCGTTACCGTTACGATCGAGGAACAAGAAGCCGTCTTCTCTACCGATCCATGCGGTTTTCTCGGCAAATCCGTTTTTATCGAGATCGAAGTACACACCACCGTCCACATCAGTTAATTCAATTCCCTTTTTACCAAGGTCAATGATAAGCGGATCACGTGGTGGCTGAGCGCCTTCTGCCTCGCCCGCCGCGTCTCCTGCATCGTTCTTGGATTCTTCTGTAGTCGTGTCTGTCCAGCTATGATTCGGCTTTTTTTTGTCGTATTCCTCTTTTTCTTATGCACTCATCTCATTGTAAATTTTTTGTCCTTCGCTCGTCCAATAGTCCTTCCTGCTCGAAAGGTGTGCATCTCTACCAGGTATATCGCTGTCGGCATCCGCATTTCCTTCCCACTTTTTCTCCATCGCTATTAGAGCCAGTATTTCCGCTTCTTTTTCAGGGGTCAAATTACACAAATCTTTTACTCGCGCATATAATTGTTGTGCACTTATGGATCCTGTATAGTATTCACACATCGCATCCACGTATTCTAATTGCGCAATACGAGCTGTTACATACTTCAATCCAGTTTCAAACACATTTTCAAGTCCGTCAACCACAAGACTTAAAACAGGACCCGATAGTGGCACTAGTTCTACTGCTCTTGACGTTACACCAAAGAAGCCTGACATCATTCCTTCGATTGCTTTATGCTGCGCACTACGATCAGCATCCTCAAGCGCAGATTGATACGCATTGGCACCATCAATAATACTTTTAATATCTAGAGCAGATTGAATATTTTTCTTTATGTTGCTGGCTAATTTGTAGGTTTTTGTTATGCTACTTGCTGGAATCCTGGAACTTTCAACAACTTCTTTAGTGAACACTTTATTAAGTATGTCATCAGGGTGGTCCTTCGCCCACTTAATGACGAAATCCCCTACCTCACCCGCTACGTATTCAAGGAATTTATCATCCTCGATAGCCTCCATTCCTTCCACATAGGTATCCGCAATCTTTTGTATAAGTTTTTGCAATTCTTTCTCAAACTCTTCCGTTGTTGTGTCTTTCAAATCTGCCATTTTTGTTTTCCTTTTCATTTTGTTAAATCTGCATAAGTAATGCTAATTAAAATTATGTTATCATTCTCATCAAACTTAATAGTAAGGCGTTGTTCGTTTATCCTACCACCAAAGGTGTCACTATTATTAGTTGTTCCATAACGAAAGTGCCCTGCACTTCCTATTTCATTTGGTTCTCCATATTTCTCTAAGACATCCTGTTTTGTCGATTTTAATGGAGTTATCCCATCTATCGAACAATCGTCAGTTTCAATGGTCAAGTTATAGATAATCCCGTCCTCCTTATCGGCATCATAAAAGTTTTCCAAGGCCGCAATGACCATCTCTTCATCTTCGTAATAAAGATGTGCCAAACCTTCACCCTCGTCAAAATATTTCGCCCCCATGTCTTCCCACGTCCACCCATCGCTCAGATCTTTTAACGCCACAGGCATCTCAAAAGGTTGCCCTTTAAGTACGATGTTCTTACGCGCTACTTCAATATCGAATGTACTATTTCCCACTGGCTGTTCAATGCTAGTGTCAGGTACGCTTGTTGATGGGCTTGTCGACGGGCTTACTGGTGAACTCGACGTTGGATTTGTTGTTTGACTCAAGGTCGGACTCACCGATTGACTGGATGATAATTGACTCGACGTCGGAGTCGATGATGCATCAGATGATGGATTACTGTCTTTGCACCCTACTAATGATAGCATCATCACAACAATGATTGCTAGACTCATAAATTTCAATCGTTTCACTGTCTTAACCTCGCTTTCTTCCTTGTGCTTAAAACTTCTTGCATACTCATCTTCAGAAATATCCGCCAGAAAGTTGAGATACTGCTTTCTATCAGTAACGTCTAACTCATTAAACTTCTTTGTTCTGTCTGCCCAAGACTGACCATCAATTTCATTATGAAAATCATTGCTATCAAAATTCTCCATAAATACCTCCTCCTTTAGATCATTTCATCACGCAACATTCTTAACAAGAACTTATTTAAAAATAGTTTGAAATCTTCTAATCGTTTAATTTTCCCATGATTATATCTGACTATTTCCCCACTCTCTTTCGAGAAGCACAGAAACTCTCCGTCTCCAATCAGCTCTCCAATTACCACCAATTCATCCGGAACATACTCGTTATATTCACCCATCATTTTCGTCCCGTAAAAATGAGCTAGACCATTTAGAATTCTCGAGTCACCAGAGAAGTCTAACCACTCTTTGTATAGTTGTGGTATTTCAATCCCATTTTTTTCTTCCCATTCTTTGATTTCATCAGCTGTAGCAGGTTCGTCAAACTGAAAATCATAATCATCTTCTAGCTGTTCGCACAGCTCAACAATTTCTTTAATTTCCTCAGTCAAGCTATTGTTCGGTATCTGTGGTACTTTCATAATTAATTTCTCCTGTTCAATTTTATTTTTATACACGGACTACAATACATCAAAAACTATTACAACTTTTTGCTTAAAACCTTCTCATCGTTCGTACCTCCATCCTTTCGTTTTTTCTGGCAGATAATTCAGTATTATCTACAATATAGGCTGTTTTTTTATTTATAACATATGCTCTTTAATACTGTCAACACCCGTCTTTGAGTTTTAGCACCACAACTTCTTAAGGGCATCTATCCCCGCACTCGAAAAACTCTCTACTTGTCTTTTCATTTTTACAATGCTATAATACTTTCATTCTATTAATGAAGGAGCAAATTATATGTTTCAATCAATTCTCGCAATTGGTCTTTTCACAAAAATACTATTAATTGTACTAGCTGTTGTTATAATTGTTGCCGTTGTTTTGTTTTTCCTCGGTCGCAATATGCAGAAAAAACAAACTGCTCAAAAGGAACAAATGGATGCCGTAGCAGAGACAATGTCCATACTTGTTATCGATAAAAAGCGGATGAAGCTTTCCGAAGCAGGCTTACCAAAGATGGTTTTGGATCAAACGCCAAAGTATCTTCGCCGTACAAAGCTTCCTATTGTCAAAGCAAAAATCGGCATGAAGGTGATGTCATTGATTGCTGACGAAAAAGTGTTTGCCTCTCTTCCTATAAAAAAAGAAGCCAAGGTTGTTATTAGCGGAATTTACATTACAGAAATTAAAAGTGTTCGTGGAGGCGTTCTTGCTCCACCACCAAAGAAAAAACGTTTCGGCCGCAAAAAAGCCTAATACGCATACGAAAAGAGCGATTGAAAATCATTTGATTTAACAATCGCTCTTTTTTAATGATATTTCACTTCCATTGTCATTTCATTTTCCGTAACCGCTCCACCAATCTTTAATTGATAGTTGACTTGCACGCAAATACCATCGATGGTTTCAATAAAAACCACTTTGTGACATTTGCATTCATAATCAAGCGTAATAATTTTTGATTGGTAACTTCCCTTTGTTATCTGCCCATTGCTCCAATGCAAAACCATTTCAATTGCACCGCTTCGTTCAAGATAAAGTCCGTTATCTTTTACCACTAATCGATTATAGATAACACCTAATTCCGCTTTTTCCTCATAGGTAAAATATTTTATCTTCTCTTCGTCGTACCATTTGCCTTCCACTCTTTGAACAATCGCTTCTTGCGCTTCACCCTCGATTGTTTGTTGCAAGCAATGAAATATGGTTATATTTTTTTCTACGCTCAAGATATATACCTCTCTTTTGCTAACGCAATTAGTTTCTCGATTAGTTCTTTCGGCGCAATACCTTTTTCATTCCATAGCATAGGATACATACTAATCGGCGTAAATCCCGGCATTGTATTTATTTCATTAAAAATCACTTCGTCTCCTCTAACAAAAAAGTCAACTCGTGACAAACCATATCCATCTAATGTTTTGAATATTTTTATCGCCGTTTCTTGAATTTCCGATTCAACTGCGTATGGCAAATCTGGCGAAACCACTGTTTTTGATTCTTCATTATGGTACTTTGCCTCATAATCATAAAAATGATTTGCAGCAACAACCTCACCTACACCAGAAGCCTCTACGTTTTTTCCGCCCAGAATAGCACACTCAATTTCTCTTCCTTCAATAAATTCCTCAATCAAAATACGAGAATCATGTTCTCCTGCAAGATACAACGCATTTAATAATTCATCTCGATTTTCTACACGACTAACACCAATTGAAGATCCTGCGCGCGACGGCTTTACAAAGCAAGGGTACTCTAATGCATTTTCAATTTGCGAAATGACCTCTGCTTCGTTCTCCAAATCATCCTTTTCTAAATACGTATACTTTCCTTGCTTAATGCCGACACTTTCCATCAACATCTTTGTACTTATTTTATCCATTGCAGCTGACGATGAAAAGACACCACATCCTACATATGGAATATGCGACAGTTCTAATAGTCCTTGTATCGTTCCATCTTCGCCATATTTCCCATGCAAAACAGGAAAAATCACATCCACTGTTATTTCAACAAAACCACTTGCCCCCTCTACAATCACACAGTGCTTTACTGCATCTGGACATATATAGGCGTGGTTTTTATTTTTCGTCCATTTTCCATCCTCAATCTGATCTTTTCTCGGAACAAATAGCCACTCGCCTTCTTTTGTAATGCCAATAATAGTGACATCATATTTTGAAGAATCCAAATTGTTTAACACAGTCATTACGGACATGCATGATACATCATGCTCCGACGATTGTCCACCAAATATTACGACGATTGATTCCATGACTTTCTCCTCTGTATGCAATAATTATTTTGTGTTTTCTGTTATTGCATTTTCCTGTTGAATTTTTCGAGATACCGTTATTCCCTGTTGTTCAATATGCTCGCACACCGCTTTTTTCGCTGTTTTAATATCTCTTTCTTTTAATGCCTTGACAATTTCATTATGCTCCTTGCATAATTCCATTCGCATCTGCTCTTCCTTAATGCACTCTAAGCGGAATCGATAAATCTGTTCCCGCAAATTATTAATCATCTGAACGAGCTTTGCGTTGTTAGTTGCTTCATAAATAATGTCGTGGAAATATTCATCCTTTTGCGCAATTGTCGTAATGTCTTCTTTTGAAATCGATTGCTCAAAATCTTCTTTCGCCTTAACTAATTGCCCTATTGTCTCTTCCGTCATTCTCTCACAGGCTAATTCAACGGCCAACTCCTCTAAGGTTCTTCTTACTTCTAGCACATCTCTTAAATGTTTTTCAGAAATCCTTGCTACCTCTGCACCTTTTCGAGGAATCATTAGCACCAATCCTTCTAATTCGAGCTTTCGAATTGCCTCACGAATTGGCGTTCTACTTACGCCCATACGGTTTGCGAGTGAAATTTCCATCAATCGCTCTCCTGGCGCTAGATCTCCTCTTAAAATTGCTTGTCTTAATGTTTTAAAAACAATTTCTCTTAGTGAAAGAAATTCGTCCATGCTTAGTTTTAAAAACTCATCCATTGTATAGTCTTTTATTGTTGACATATATGTTCCTCCATTTTAATTCCATTTTTAACTGGCTCTGTTACAAAAAATGTCGTGCCCAGCCATTTGCTTTCTATCTTCTTTTTCGCTCTTTCGGCATCGCTCTTTTTTTCATAAATCCCAAACACCGTTGGCCCACTTCCACTCATTAATGCGCCAATTGCTCCACTTTGAATCATAGCTTCTTTTAATTGTTCGATAATCGCATGCTTTTTTATCGTAACATCTTCGAGAAGATTCCCCATGTGATTGCTTATCGCAACAATATCTCCTTCGGCTAGTCCTTTTTTTATGCTATCGATTAATGGGTGTTTTGTTTGTTCATCTATTCTAAGTCCACCATAAACTGCTTTTGTAGAAACATCAATTGGTGGCTTTGCAATCAATAATGCACAAGTCGGACAATTCGGTAATGTTGTCAACTTCTCTCCAATTCCCGCAGCGTACATCGTTCCACCAGTTAAGCAAAATGGGATATCAGCGCCTAATGTTCTACCATATTCTCTAAGTTCCTCTATCGACAGCCCTAATTCAAATAATTGATTTGTGCCAACGAGTGCTGCTGCCGCATCGCTACTGCCTCCCCCCATTCCTGCCAAAATCGGAATTCGCTTTGTCAAATGAACACGAAGTCCTCCTTTTATAGGGTAAGCCCTAAATAACATCTGAATACTTTTATATATAAGATTGTTTTGGTCAGTCGGCAATCCCTCACAATTAGTCGTCAGAAAAATTCCCGCTTCTTTTGTTTTTGCAAATTCGAGGGTATCGAATATGCCTACCGACTGCATAATCATTGATACATCATGATAGCCATCTTCTCTTTTGCGAATAACATCTAATCCTAAATTGATTTTCCCATATGCTTTTAGTGTTAGTCGATCCATCGCTCCCCTCCTTTGGTATACTGTATACAATTTATTATACCAACTTTATTAAATTAATTCAATTGTCTTTATTACGAAAGATTTTTGTGTTATATTAATAGCATCACATTGTTGGGGAGATTTTTATGAAATTCAAATTGGACAAGAAGATTATCAAATATTCGCTATATTTTATCGCAACCATCTTCCTTTTGAAGATTTTGCTCAATTTAACGGATAGCTTTCCTTCTATTTTGGCATCTGCCAAATCATTCGTTAAATATGTACTTCACTTATGTCGTCCCGTTATTATTGGTCTTATTATCGCGTATTTACTATGGCCACTTGTTAATTTTTTTGAAAAACTCTTCAAAAAATGGCGTTGGTCAAACTTCCTTATGCGAACCGACAAAGCAAAGCGTGGAGCTTCTGTTCTAATTACGTATGTGCTATTTCTCGCCATTATCGTTTTTGCTGTTTTCTATTTGTACCTTATGATTGGTGGTCAAATTTCTTCCAACACCTCATTAAGTCGTATTATTTCCTATATTTCTTCGCATATTGGCGAAAGTACCTTTACACAAGAATATATATTAGAACAACTTGAATCTCTAAACATTCCGTTTCTTGGCGATGCTATCAAAAATAACATTAGTATTATCATCTCCTATATCGAAGCCTTCTTATTAAGTGCAGCAAACAACATTTTCTCATTTGCCATTGCGCTTGGAAGCAACTTATTTAGTTTCTTTATTTCTTTCTTCTTGAGTATTTATTTGTTGTTAGATCGCGAATATTTCCTCTTGATGTGGGACCGCGCTTTCTTTGTTTTCTTTAGAAAAACGAAAATCGGGCGCACGATTCGCCATATCCTAACAACTACTAATAAAACCTTTTCTCAATACATAAAAGGACAATTGCTAGAAGCCTTTTTCGTTGGTGTGATGTCCATTATCGCGCTATATATTATTCGCATGGATTACGCACTGTTCATCGGTACTATATCTGGTGTTACCAATATGATTCCGTATCTCGGTCCCTGGATTGGAACCATTTTAGCAGCGACGATGGCGCTTCTAAACGGAAACTATATGACGGTCGTTTATGTTATTATTGCTTTGCAAATTGTACAACAAATTGATAATAATCTCGTTGCTCCACGTGTTGTTGGCAGCAAGGTCGGATTACACCCTGTGTTTATCATGTCCGTTGTTATTATTGGTGGCGCAATGAACGGATTGCTTGGTATGTTAATTGCCGTTCCAATTACCGCCGTAATTAAAAATCTTCTAGTTGATTGGTACAACTCTCATCACATAGAAGAAAAGCGACTCGCTTTTTTGGAAGCGCTTCGTGCTGAAAAGCAGGCGCAAGAAGAAGAGGAGGCAAGGAAACATAATGCGCAGATTCTAGCCATCGAAGACCAAACGCCTGAACCAAAATTATTGACCACATCAAATGAGTCATCAAAAAAAGCCTCCAAAAAGGCTCGTAAAACAACCACTATTTCTAGTACACCGACACATCTTGATGGCGCTACTATGGCAGACACACCCTCTTTTGCGGATGAGACGGATGAAACTTCATCCGACAACTCTCCTACAAACTCCAATTCTGATACGTCCGATTCACTAGATTGATCGAATTTGACAATTGATGTTTTGACTTTTCAAAACAGCCTCTATCTCCTTTAGTTCTTCTTCCGAAAAAGGAGCTTGTAGGCTGTTTTTTTCATCTCTAAACTCTCTAAAATTCTGAATATATAATTGTTGGCAACCGTCAACCAATTTTGCCAATGCCGTTATTTGATCCAAACTATGAAGTCCTTTTACAAATGTTGTGCGAAATTCATATGAAATACCACTGTTTTTTAACAATGCCATACTCTCTTCAATACGCTCAAACGCCAACGGTTTTATTCCCGCAAGCTTCTCATATTCGTCTTTTGAAGCCTTAATATCCATCGCTACGTAATCAAGAAGCTGATCATCTAATAGTTTTTTTAAAACCTCTGGTCGATAACCGTTTGTATCTAGCTTTATTTTTAATAATGTCTTTTCTTTTATTTTCTTAATAAACGCGTATAAATCAGGTTGTAATGTTGGCTCTCCCCCCGAAATACAAAGTCCTTGCAATATGTTTTTGCGTTTCTCTAAGAACGCCAAAATCTCTTCATCCGAATAAATAGAATCTTTTTTATTATCAATCCATTCTTCGTTGTGACAAAATGGGCAACAAAAATTACAACCACCAACAAATATGGTCGCTGCCATTAGATTAGGATAATCCAATAGTGTTGTCTTTTGTAACCCTTGTATGTTCATCTCGCATTGCCTTCTCTTTTTTGTTTTTTTCGCGTAACGCCTTGAAGAACGTCGTCAAAAAAGCAGAGCATTCCTCTTTTAAAACATCTCGTTCTACTTCAACTTGATGATTAAATTGATTTGACTCTAATAAGTTGAATACCGAACCAACGCATCCAGCCTTAGGATTTTGGCACGCCATGACTAGACGCTTCATTCTGGATTGAAGAATTGCCCCCGCACACATTGGGCATGGCTCTAGTGTTACATAAATTGTGCAATCTTCTAATCGCCAATCTCCTGTTTTTTTCGAGGCGCGATTAATCGCCGTTATCTCAGCATGTGCTAATGTGTTTTTGTCTGTATTTCGCCTATTATATGCGCGGCTTATGATTTCATCATCCCTTACAATCACACAGCCAATCGGAACTTCTCCCATTTTACAAGCTTTTTTAGCTTGCTTTAGGGCCTCTTTCATGAAAAACTCGTCTCTTGTCATCACTAATCTCTCATTATCTATTCATTGTTCATTTCGTAAAACAAATCTGCCAAATGCGCAAAATCCGCAATCGCTAATCGCTCCCCACGAATATCCGCACCCAAGCCTAATTGCTCAATGCATTGCAATACTTGTTCTTTTGAAAAAGATAAGTCTTGAAAATTTGTCAATGCATTTACTAGTGTTTTTCGCCTTTGATTAAATGCACCTCGCACCAATTGAAACATAAGCGCCTTGTCCTTCACTGTAACGGGCGGATTTTTGTATTTCTCCAAACAAATAACGGCCGAACCTACTTTTGGGCGCGGAACAAAACAATGAGGAGGAACATTGGCAGCAAGATATGGCTTTGCATAAAATTGTACAGCAATCGATAACGCCCCATATTCTTTTGTCCCTGGCGCGCTCGCCATACGCTGTGCAACTTCCTTTTGTATCATAACAGTAATGCTTTCCAACGGAATATCTGCTTCAAATAAACTCATAATAATAGGCGTCGTGATATAGTATGGCAAATTTGCGACTACTTTAATTGGCATACCATTATTTTTCGCTTGAACAAGCGCATCGATATCTACTTTTAAAATATCCTGATTAATGATTTCGACATTTTCATATTCAGAAAGTGTTTCCTCTAAAATCGGAATTAAGTTTTTGTCGATTTCGATCGCAACCACTTTGCCTGCCGCTTCCGCCAAATATTGCGTTAGCGTTCCAATGCCAGGTCCGATTTCCAGCACAAAATCATTTTTTGTTACATTTGCATTGCGAATAATTTTTTCTAACACAAAAGTATCAATCAAAAAATTTTGACCGAACTTCTTCTCAAATTGAAATTGATACTTTTGCAATATTTCAAATGTTTTTTTCGGATTTCCTAAATCAGCCATTTGTCTCCACGATTCTATAAGCGATATAATTTACTTGCATTTTCATGCGTCATTTGTAATACCACTTCTTTTGAAACTTCTTTTAGTTTTGCGATTTCTTCTGCCACATAATGTAGCAATGCGGAGTGATTTCTCTCTCCTCGAAACGGCACTGGCGCCAAATATGGTGCATCCGTTTCCAATACCAAATTGCCTAAATCAATCGCACGAACCACCTCTTTTAGCTTTTGTGCATTTTTGAATGTCACCACACCACCAATGCCTAACATAAATCCCATTGCAACGTAGTCTCTTGCCATCTCAACACTTCCGCTATAACAATGAATAATCCCACCACTTAATTCCGTATGATAGCTTTTCATTATATCAAATGTGTCTTTCGCTGCATCACGACTATGGACATTTACTGGCTTATCTAATGCAATTGCGATTTTCAATTGTTCTTCAAACCATTTTTTTTGAATATCTCTTGGATACGTATCCCAATGATAATCTAAACCAATTTCGCCAATTGCCACTACTTTTTTATGCTTCGCCAGCTCCTTTATGTTCGCTAGTTTTTCGTCATCCAATACGCCCACTTCATCTGGATGAACACCAATCGCCCCATACATAAAATCGTATGTTTCAATTAATTCAATTGTTTTTTTGCACGAATCATATGTCGCAGAAACCGTAATGATTTTATCAACACCTTCTTTTTTGAATTGGCTAAATAATTCTTCTCGATCCGCCTCAAAAACATCGTCATCATAGTGAGCATGCGTGTCAATAATCATATTTACATCACTTCCGAACCTGATGGCATATCTTTTTCTGGAACCATCAAGGAAAGCTCTCCTTTTTCATTTTCTGCACTTAATATCATTCCTTCTGATATTAGTCCAGCTAGTTTAGCAGGCTTTAGATTCGCCAACACCATTACTTTCTTTCCTACCATCTCTTCTGCGGAGTAATAGGCTTTTATTCCAGAAACGATTTGCTTTGTTTCACTACCGATTTTTATTTGCATGCACAATAACTTCTTGGATTTTGGCACTTCCTCACAAGAGAGAACTTGCCCAATTTGAAATTGCATTTTCATAAAATCGCCATATTCAATCTCTTCTTTTTTTTCGACATCGATTCCTTCGATTTCCTCAGATATAGGCTCTTCTACTGTTGGCAATGCATATTTTTCTGCCACTGTACGAAGCACTTCTTCCTCATCATATCGCATAAATATAATGTTCGGTGTGTCTGTCACTTTTCCTCCTGAAGGATATAAACCATAGCTAGACAATTCGTCATAAGAACGCTCACTTGCGCCTAATTGTCTAAGAACTTCCTCTGCTGTTTCTGGCAAAAATGCTTTCAACAAAGAGGCTCCTATGCAAAGTGACTCAACCAAATTATAAAGCACTGTCTGCAATCGAGCTTGTTTTGTTTCGTCTTTTGCCAACACCCAAGGCATCGTTTCATCAATATATTTATTGCACCTTTTGAACAACGCAAATATTTCTGAAATACAATCGGCTACGCGTAGTGTTTCCATCTTGTTGTCAACTTTCCCAACCAAGCTTGTTGCCATTTCAATTAATTCTGTGTCGATATCTTCGGTTATATTGGTGTTGGTAATCACACCACCAAAATATTTATTTACCATCGAAACCGTTCGATTTAATAAATTGCCTAATACATTTGCTAAATCCGTATTCACTCGTTTTACAATGAGTGACCAGTTAATCACACCATCATTTTCAAATGGCATTTCATGTAGCACGAAATAACGAACAGCATCTACACCGAATACATCTGCTAAATCATCTGCATAAATCACGTTTCCGCGCGATTTGCTCATTTTCTCAGACTCACCAAAACTGCTTGTTTGTAGTAGCCATGGGTGCCCAAAAATCTTCTTTGGTAACGGAAGATCTAATGCCATCAACATAATTGGCCAAAAAATCAAATGGAAGCGAACGATATCTTTTCCTATCAAATGCAAGTCGGCAGGCCAATATTTTTTGAACGTTTCTGAGTGATTTCCATCTACATCATAACCAAGCCCTGTAATGTAATTGCAAAGAGCATCAATCCATACGTAAATCACGTGTTTTTCATCGAAGTCAACGCTAATTCCCCATTTTACACTTGTACGAGATACACAAAGATCTTGCAAGCCAGGCAACAAGAAATTGTTCATCATCTCGTTTTTACGAGATGTTGGCTGAATAAAATCAGGATTTTGATTAATATGCTCAATCAATCGGTCTGCATATTTGCTAAGTTTTAAGAAATATGCTTCTTCTTTTGATTCGTGTACTTCTCTTCCACAATCTGGACACTTTCCATCAACAAGCTGTGATTTCGTAAAAAACGCTTCACAAGGTGTACAATAAAGGCCTTCGTACTCACCCTTATAGATATCTCCTTGATCATATAGTTTCTTAAATATTTTCTTGATTCGGATTTTATGTTCTTCATCTGTCGTTCGAATGAATTTATCATAAGAAGTGTTCATGAGATTCCAAAGTCCTCTTATCTCACCAACAACCTCATCAACATACTCTTTTGCCGTCACGCCTTTTTCTTGCGCTTTCTGCTCTATTTTCAAACCATGCTCATCGGTTCCTGTTTGAAAAAACACATCATAACCTTGCATTCGTTTATATCTCGCAATACTATCTGCTAAAATTATCTCGTAGGTATTTCCAATATGTGGCTTCCCAGAGGCATACGCAATTGCTGTTGTAATATAATACGGTTTCTTACTCATGTGCTTCTTACCTTTCTTAGTTTGTCGTTCCTACATTATAATATACTCCATTCGACTTTACAAGACCTCAAAGACAGGCGTTTCCAATAAGCAAAGGGTTCAGCAAAAAATACGATGCATAAGGAACACCCAACAAAGCTAACAACAACGGCAATAAGACAATTGCAATTCCTGCAATTAGCGTTAACACATAACTTTTCGTATGTTTTGATAGCCAAAACATCAACCCCATCATTCCTATCATTCCTATCAGCCTTAAAAGATTAATTGCTATCCGAAAGAATAGCTTTTTTTCGCAATTACATATATAATTAATATACTGATTAAAAGAAAGGCGAACATTCTGATGAAGAAACAAATTTTATCTATTTTTCTTGTCTTTATACTTGTATGCTCCTGTGCCTGTAATCGTTCTTCTGACGATCCGACACAAACCATTGGCACACATTCTGCTCTCCCTACGACAACGCAAGAAGAATCTAGCGAATCACTTTCCACTATTATCAATAACTCCACCATAGACGAAACGCTCGTTCCCAGCACTATCGCATCAACTTTGGAAATTGACTATGCCTCTGAATCTGAGCGCCTTTTTAAAACGTTCACTGCCGCGTATTTCAAGGAAGCGATGCTCGAAAACTCCATTGTGCTAAACTCCTTACTATCTAATCCTAGCACCTTTGGTATTTCGCAAGAAACGCCTACGCTCGGCTCCTTTTCTATGGATGAGCGAGCATATAGCGAAAAAATTGAGGAGCAACTTGCTCTCTTAGATACCATTATTTATGATGACTTATCAACAAGCGATCAATTAACTTACGACATTGTATATGATTACCTACAAAAAGATATGGAATTATGCTCCCTATTTGCTTATTATGAACCGCTTTCAGCTGTGAATGGTTATCACATTCAACTGCCGATTTTATTGTCCGAATACATTTTATCAGATGAAACGGCTATTAAGACCTACTTATCCTTGCTAAATACGTTTGATACGCACTTTGCAGAATTATTAGAGTTTGAGCAACGCAAAGCCATTATTGGTCTTTTTATGAATGATACTAGCTTAGCTCAAGTCGTTTCGCAATGCTTGATTTTCGCTTCAGATCCATCAACAACCTTACTAATTGATTCCTTTAATGAACGAGTGGATTTGCTTGGCGAATTGTCTTCCTCTACAAAAGAAAGCTACAAGAAATTAAACGAATCTATTATTAACACAAAAGTTCTTCCTGCTTACAAGTCGTTAGCTTCAGGGCTTTCCAACCTAAAAGGTTCTAGCAAAAACACTGGCGGGTTGGCGCATTTTCAAAATGGAAAGCTATACTATCAATTAAGTTTACAAAACAATATCGGAACAGATAAATCTATTGAAGAACTTGAAGAATTTTTGCGCAATTGTCTTGCAAGTGAATTTGCCAACATTTCTTCTATTCGCGAAGAATACGCTATCACAGAGGAGTCTCTTTACTCTTTAGAGTTCCCAACTCTTTCTTCAGAAGAAATATTGCTTGACCTAAAAGATAAATCAAAGGAGTTTTTCCCTGTTGTCGAAAATCTCTCCTATACACTGAAGGAAGTTGCTCCACAACTTAGCACCTTTTTAAGCCCTGCTTTTTATCCTCTTCCTCCAATTGATAAGCCTTTGCATAATGTTCTTTTTACAAATGGTTTTGATGAATATACATTAGATTATACCTATGTAACGCTTGCACATGAAGGATTCCCTGGACATATGCTACAAAATGTTTACTTCAACTTAACCAATCCCGATCCTATCCGTTCGATTCTAACCAACACAGGCTATCATGAAGGTTGGGCATCGTATGTCGAATATTTGGCATATGATTGGATTCCAGATATAGACACTGGCATTGCCCATTTATTAAAAGGGGAGCAACGAATTGTCCATATTCTTTATGCGTTGATGGATATCGGAATTCACTATCATGGTTGGTCTATTGATGATTTCCAATCCTTCGTAAAAGAGAATTTCTTGATTCATAACAAAGAGACCATTGACACACTGTATCAAACATTGATTGATTATGCTGGCAATTATCCCGTTTATATTATTAGCTGCTTACTTTTAGAAGACTTAATTGCACAAAGAAGCTCACACGAAGGCTTTTCACTTAAAGAATTTCATACCCAGCTTTTAGAAATAGGCCCTGCGCCATTTTATATTATCGAGAAGCACTTAAAAAACTAGGAGGTATATGATGCGAAACGAACTTTTTCATATGGAACGCAATTTATTAGAAGTCGGTGATTCGGTTGAGATTGTAGAGGGAGTACTTGCAAATGCTTATTACTATACGGTCATTCCAAGCATTGCCATGTCCATGAACTATGAATTAGGCAATCGTATTTTGTCAACAAACGGTACGGTTATTAAAAAAACAAGAGAAGGAAGCACTTATTGCCTCATCATTGAATTTGAGAATTAATACATTTACGAAATACCTGACCACAACACTAGATTAGACATCTATTGATTCGCTGGTCGGGTATTTTTGTATACTCCTCTCACCCCCTTTTTCTGTTATTATCGTCTCACCAATTCTCCATCTATCATTTGAAATACTTTATGCGCAATCTTTTCCCATTCCAAATCGTGCGTTACAATTATATAGGACTGTTTTCGTTCTCTATTCGTCTTTTCAACAAACTCCATCAGTTTTTTTCCTGCTTCAAAATCCAAATTCCCCGTTGGTTCATCTGCAAGAATAATTGATGGTCTTACCAATAATGCTCTAGCGATTGCTACTCGTTGTCTCTCTCCTCCAGATAGTTGTTCTGGATAGAAAAGAAGACGCTCTTGAATTCCAAGCATATCGATGATTTCTTTTTCATCTTCTTTTTCGTACGCCATCTTCGCAATATCAAACGGTAATCGAATATTATTCAATACGGATAACTCATTCACCAAATTAAAATTTTGAAAAATGAAACCTATACGTTTGCTTCGCATTTTTGTTCGTTCCCCTTCTTTTTTATCATATAACGATTCTCCATCCAAATATACTTCCCCTTCTTCTGGCTTTAATAATCCACCAACAACATTAAGAAATGTACTTTTTCCAGAACCGCTTTTCCCAATAATTACAACAATTTCACCTTCGCAAACTGCGAAATCAACTTTCTTTAGCACATTAACTTCCTGCATACCTGATTGAAACTTTTTTGATATCCCCTTTGCTTCTAATACACATTTCATCATCTTATCGCTCCTTCTATCCCTTATACAAGACGTTATCTTTATGTTTTCTCAAAAACATAATGCTTGGCAGCAACGCTATCACCATCAACAATAATCCACCAAAAATATAGGTATAATAAACGGGAGGCATATACGATTCTATTGCCTCTTTTAGTGTCATAAATACTGAGTAACCATTTTTTATTGTAATTGCTCGCATTAGCACTCTCGCAATTAGATACCCTATTGCACTTCCTGCCATAATCACAAATACAAATTGGCCCATCACAATCCCTATGATTTTTCGATACGTTACTCCATTAATTCGAAATAGAACGTATCGATCCATTGATAGCTTCGTCTTAATCAACAACTGACTTGTAAAAATAACAAATACCGTCCCAATTAGAACAATCAAGAACATAAGAATAAACGAATATTGAAAAAACTGATACGTTTTATATTCGCGCATCTCTGCCGCCCAATCCTCTAATATCATATGCTTTTCTTGCTCGAAATATTCATATATGACTGCGCCCGTTTTCTCTTCATCCTCTGCATAAATGCTCGCAACACTATATGTTGCATCAAGCCCTAGACTTGCTAATCCTTCTTCTACTGTTAAAATAATAAAGGGGAGCGGAACATTATTTCTAGCCGTCAATTTCGCCACATCGTTGTCTCTTATAATCGCCCCTACCTTTGTCGAAATATCATATCTCTTGAAATCTGATAATTGTTCTTCTTTAATCGCTCCATTATAAATTTTTTCACTTAAAAACCCTGAAAGCTTTATCTCATCACCGACACGATACACTTCGCATTGAATGGCACCTTCCTCGGTGCTAAATCGTATTACCCGACTTGTAAACGTTCCGCCCTGTTGATTCGGGATTTTAATCTCGTCAAATATATAACTTGGAGCTTTTAAAATAACTTCTTCTCCCGAAATTATTTTTTCTAAGTTAATTTCGCCAATCACATCTTTTTTATTGATCGCATTCACTATTTCATGCGGATAGCTTATAATTCTTAATGGTACTAGCACTTCATCCATTTCGTACTTAAATCGTTCTTTTATCTTCTCTAAGTCAACGATGACGGGCATTTGCGTCCGCTCATACACACCATCTTCTTTAAAATCTTGCACATCCAAATAACGATCCACATCTTTTTCATTCATGCGCACAAATAGACTATTATACTCTTGGTATGCATTAATTTTTTTGATAGAGGGTTCATTTTTCATTTTCTCTAGCATTTCTTTAGATATGCCTACTTTTTCCGCCATATCAACATACATAATCGTATCTTCTTCTCCAGCCAGATAAGAGGTATCGACAACTAATTGGTAATCATAATCTTGAATAATGGCCCCGTTTGCATCATCACGAATATCCGAAAATCTAAGCGTATGGACATAATAAATCGTATACGAGAGCATAACGAATACGGTACTTATTAAGAAAACAAATAATGCTAGGGTTGGTAAGCTCTGGCGATACTCAAATTTTAATAGTTTCACTCTTCTAATTCGTAGGTTGCTTTTTCTTTTCTTCTTTCTCTTTTCCCTAAATAGATTCTCAACAAGACCTTGTGTATACAAAATAATGAGCACAGCAACACCTATTGTAATTCCCGCCACTAACCATATAAGCGTTTTCCAATCAAATTGAAGAACAACAGGCTGTTTGATATAATATGAAAAGCCTTTCACCACAACGCTACTTAATAGACCTCCAACAAGAAGACCACTAATCACACCACAAAAACTGATTATCCATAATTCTAGCCTCACTATCATAAGAATCCTGTCTTTCATCATCCCTAATAGCGAGTAGGCCTTTATTCTTTTCTCTAGATTTTTTTTATTTAGCAACAAAACCATAAATACAATGACTAGCGACACCATATAAAATAGCATCATAAAAAACGAGGGAATTTGAAATCCCCCTCTATTTGATTTTAAATTATTTGCATTGTAGAAGAAATCAATGTCATCTGGCTTTGCTGAATCTACGGTTTCTTCTCCCGTTGCAACAAGCAATACAATTTTGGTATGCTCTCTACTTTTTAAAAACAATCGCTCCGCAGCATGCTTCGTCACAAAGGCATTAGGCGCCACTATATTTTTTTCAATTTGTTTGTCACCTTTTGGCCATAGATGTCCGAAATTTTTTACAATGCCTGAAACCACAAATTCTTCTTCGCCTATTTTAACGACATCTTTGATCGTTTTGTTCCCTAGTAACTGCGCCATCCGCTCTTGCAAAACAACTTCGTTGTCCTTACGGGGCATATAACCACTAATCACTTTTATCTCGGCAAGCACTTTCGCTATATCATCGACATAACCTACTTGCAATTCTTTTGTCTTTGTTACTTCTTGTTTATATGTTGTATGCATCACTCCATACGTTTCATATCTAAATCCTGGAAGTAGCTCACGCAAATCACTTGGTTGAAATACCATTTCCTTGTTTTCATGTGGATTCCCCAAATAATAAATATGTGTAAACTGACCAAACATGCCTTTGTAGGTTGACTCCATTTGTGTCAATACGCTTTTCCCCGAATTATATAATATCGTAGGAAGTAATACTAACAACAAAATCGCAAGAAAAAACATCTGATTTCCTCGGTTTTTTTTCCAGATGCTTTTTAGTGCAAGTTTAATTGATGATTTCATTAATACCTCACTTGTTTTTTCAACGAGCATATGTATGCTCAAAATTTGCCGCGTTTGCTTTCGCACATAAAAAAATTATGCAGAAACAACCCTCAAACACTCTTCGCTGCTTGAGGGCTACATTCTTTACGGAATAAAATTATAAGGAAATCTAGCTGTTGATTGGTGTTCTAGCCGTCCATCAACATAATATTTGAAAAATGATGTTCCTGATGACCACCCTACAAAATATAGGCATTCAAGATAACTACTATACCTTCCTGTATTTTCAAAGTAATACCAAAACCCGCTTCCAAATTGTCCCTTTTGGTTATACACGTTTCCTTCAATTTTCATTGAATATTCCATTTTTGTTGAAGTTGTTTTTCCCATTACAGAATATTCACTTGGTATATTTCCGTGCACGAATCGCAAACTTCCTTCTGCAGCCTCCAAAGATAGCGTTGGGAGAATACTCATTAAAATCGCTATGCTCATCAATAGCACCACACCCATTACTTGTATCATTCTTTTTTTCATATTATGTCCTCCTTTTAGTTTTTTAAATAATATCACTTTTCTCCACATTTGTCAACCTTTTCTTTTTTTTTATTTTCATTTCCTTTGCCACCAAAAATCATGGTTCACTATATTTTTTCCACAACTCATTCACATTATCTGCACAAACTGTTTTCGCACAAAAAAAGCCCCTCATACAGGGACTTTTCAAATAGGTTATAAAATTTGTAATCCTTTTTTCTTTGCCTCTTCCATCATATCATCTGGCCAAATAGACACTTGAACTTCCCCGATATGTGCCTTTCTTAAAAAGAACATACATATCCTAGATTGTCCGATTCCGCCACCAATGGTATATGGCAATTCACAATTTAGCACTTTCTTTTGGAATGGCAATTCGGCACGCTCTTCACAATTTGCCTTTTTTAATTGGAGCTTCAAAGACTCCTCATCAACACGAATTCCCATAGAGGACAACTCCAATGAAATATCTAGCACTGGATAGTAAACAATAATATCTCCATTCAACTGCCAATCATCATAATCTGGAGCCCTGCCATCATGTCTTTCACCAGATGCCAAAACATCACCAATTCCAATGATAAATACCGCTTTCTTTTCTTTTGCAATGGCATGTTCGCGCTCTTTTGTTGTAAGAGTTGGGTATAAATTTTCTAACTCTTGTGAAGTAATAAACGTAATCTCTTCCGGTAAGAAACGCTCCACGAATTGATAGCGGTTGGTAATATACTTCTCCGTTACACGAAGCGCTTCGTATACAGCCTTCACCGTTTCTTTTAATGTTTTAAGCGAACGCTCCTTCTTTTCAATGATTTTTTCCCAATCCCATTGGTCAACAAAAATCGAATGAATATTATCCGTTTCTTCATCTCGCCTAATTGCATTCATATCCGTATAAAGCCCTTCACCTGGACAATATCCATATTGGTGAAGTGCTAGTCTCTTCCACTTCGCAAGAGAATGAACGATCTCCACCTCTTTGCCGTTTTGCTCCAAAATATCAAATGCCACAGGGCGCTCAACACCATTTAAGTTATCATTTAGCCCTGAATCCTTTGTAACAAACAACGGCGCTGATACACGCCTTAAATTTAGTTGAATAGAAAGCTCTCGCTCGAAAAAATCCTTAACGCGCTTAATAGCAACTTGTGTTTTTTTAATATCAAGAGAGGATTGGTACCCCTCTGGAATAAATAGCTTGCTCATACTAATCTCCTTATAAATCGCAAGAATTTACGGTTCTAGGGAATGGGATGACGTCGCGAATATTTGTGATTCCTGTCAAATACATCACACATCTTTCAAATCCTAACCCAAAGCCTGCATGTCTTGCAGATCCATACTTACGCAAATCTAAGTAGAATTCATAATCCTCTGGTGCTAATTCCATCTCTTTAATGCGTTGTAGTAATTTATCGTAATCATCTTCACGTTGACTTCCGCCAATAATTTCGCCAATGCCTGGAACTAAACAATCCATCGCCGCAACAGTTTTTCCGTCATCATTCATCTTCATATAAAATGCTTTGATATCTTTTGGATAGTCTGTAACAAATACAGGCTTATTAAATATAACCTCTGTCAAATAACGCTCGTGCTCCGTTTGTAAGTCGCATCCCCAGCTCACTTTAAAGTCGAAATTATCATTATTCTTTTCAAGAATTTCTATCGCTTCCGTATACGTAACGTGTCCAAATTCAGAGTTTGCCACTAATTTTAGACGCTCAAGCAATCCCTTATCAACAAATTGGTTAAAGAAATTCATCTCTTCTGGCGCATGCTCTAATACATAATTAATAATATATTTAATCATACTCTCAGCCAATATCATATCATCCTTCAAATCAGCAAATGCCATCTCTGGCTCAATCATCCAAAACTCTGCCGCATGACGTGTCGTATTTGAATTTTCCGCTCTAAATGTAGGACCAAATGTGTAAATATTCTTGAATGCCATCGCATATGTTTCGCCATTTAGCTGTCCACTTACAGTAAGATTTGTTGGCTTGTTGAAGAAGTCTTGTTTAAAATCAACAGCGCCATCTTCCGTTTTTGGAACATTGTTCAAATCAAGTGTTGTCACTTGGAACATCTCACCTGCACCTTCACAATCACTACCTGTAATAATTGGTGTATGCACATACACAAATTCTCGTTGTTGGAAAAACTCATGTATCGCAAACGCCACTAATGAACGCACGCGAAATACTGCCATAAATGTATTTGTTCTAGGGCGCAAATGGCTAATGCTTCTTAAATATTCAAAGCTATGTCTTTTTTTCTGAAGCGGATAATCGGAAGCAGAGTCTCCTTCGATTTCAATTTCTGTCGCTTGCATCTCAAATGGTTGTTTCGCATCTGGTGTTGCCACAATTATGCCTTTTGCAATAACAGCCGCTCCTACATTGATTTTATTTAGTTTCGCAAAATTATTCAAAGAATCGTGATACACGATTTGTAGTGTTTCGAAAAATGTTCCATCATTTACAACCAAAAATCCAAATGTTTTTGAATCACGATTACTGCGTACCCAACCGCCGATTGTCACTTCTTTTCCGATAAAATCTTCTTGGCTTCTGTAAAGCTTTTTAATACTTGTTAATTCCATAACTACCTCCTATTTTGCAAAACTAATAAGCATTATTATAGCCTACTAGTCCAAACTTGTAAAGTCACGTCTTTTTCTCTACAAGAATGGGTTGTTTTTTCTCTCAAATGCTACGCTCGTCTTTGGCCCATGCCCTGGATAAACCATTGCCTCCTCTTCGACAAGCAAAAATAGTCTCTTAATACTTTTTATTAAAACCTCGTGATTACCGTCTATTTGGGGATTTCCAAAGTCCGTTCGTCCTACCGATTGTAAAAACAGGGTATCACCACTTAACAAACAGTTTTCTTCACGAATATAATAACACATACTTCCACGCGAATGTCCTGGCGTTTTGATTGCTTCGATTTTAAAATTTGCAATCTCCAATACGCTTTCTTCTATATACACATCTGCCTCAATTGGCTTTTCATCAAGCTGATATTGCGAAAACTCTTCGATATAATACTTTAGTAATTCTTCGTCCCCTTTTCCACAATAAATCGGCACATCAGGATACTGTATTTTTAAATTGGCTAACGCCATTATATGATCAAAATGCGCATGCGTTAGCAAAATAGCCACCAGCGTTCCTTGCATTTTGTTAATTACCTCACAAATATACGGCGTATTTGATGCAGGGTCAACGATAATCATTTCCTTCGTCACCTCATTTTGAAGAAAATAAACATTTGTTGCACCACTACCTAATTGGCAATCGATCGATTCTTTTCTTAGTATCATCTGGTTTTTCCTTTCACTCTTTGACATCAAGTAAATGTTGATAAATATCTCTTTTGGTAACGCCGCGATCCTTTGCAACCGCCTTCATCGCTTCCTTTTGAGGCATCCCCTTTTTTTCGTACAATGCCATATGCTCTTCAATCGACATCTCTCTCCATCGATCTTGTTCTTCCTTTTGTAAAATCTCTTGCGAAGCACCCTCCATCACAAGCACATATTCGCCTAATGGCTTTTCATTCTCATACTTCTCAATTGCTTGCGATAACGTCGCTTTCCAAACATTCTCATAACGCTTTGTTAACTCTTTGCAAATCGTAATACCACGATTCCCAAAATTCTCTTCTAGTTCTTTTAATAGCTTTAACAAACGATGAGGGGCTTCGTAAATAATAATCGTTCTTGTCTCTTCTTTTAGCTCTTTTAGCACGAATGCGCGCTCCTTTTTATCAGTTGGCAAAAATGCTTCAAAACAAAACCGTCTTGTTTTTTGTCCACTAACAATCAATGCACTAATACACGCTGCTGCGCCAGGCAAGCTCTCTATGACAATACCATTTTCGTGACACTTTCTAACCAACTCCTCGCCCGGATCAGAAATACCTGGCGTCCCCGCATCCGTCACCAATGCAATGTTTTTTCCTTCTATTAATAAAGAGACTAAATAGTCTCCCTTCGATTCTTTATTATGTTCATGATAGCTTGTCATGGGCGTTTTGATTTCAAAATGATTTAATAGCTTAATGCTATTTCTCGTATCCTCCGCCGCAATCAAATCCACCTCTTTTAGTATCCGAATCACACGAAATGTTATATCCTCTAAATTCCCAATCGGTGTCGCACACAAATATAATCGACCACTCATTTTATATTATCCTTCATATATTCTATGTATTGCCCCCGAAAACTCACCACCTTTTTCATAAACAACAAGTGGCGGTTCGACTTTCATCATTGATTTCCCACCTCGAACACCCTCGATTAAGAGCATATTCGCTTCTTTATCTATAAAAGGGTGAACCATTTGCACTCTTTTGGGTTCAAGCTTATAGTTTCGCATCAAGACAATAATTTCTGCCAGACGAAACGGACGATGTACCATAAAAAAATGTCCTCCAGGCTTTAGCAAATAGGTTGCCTCTCGAATCACATCCTCTAAGGAGCATAAAACTTCATGCCTAGCAATCGCCTTTTGTGGATTCGGATTTTTAAGACCATGCGAATCATTCATATATGGTGGATTTGTCGTAATCACATCATAAGCTGCTCGCTTTAATACGGTTGATGCTTCCTTAATATCGCCCTCTACAATGGAAATTCTCTCATCAAGCTGATTTAGCAAAACACTCCTGCTTGCCATATCGACCATTTTTTTTTGAATTTCAACGGCCGTAAAATGCTTCGCCTTTGTTTTTGAAGACATCAAAATCGGCACAATGCCTGTTCCAGTTCCTAGATCAACTACCAAATCGCCCTCTTGTGCCTTGGCAAAGTCCGACAACAACACCGCATCCATCCCAAAACAAAATTGGTTTTCGCTTTGTATAATTCTAAGCCCATCTCTATTTAAATCATCAATTCGCTCGCCATCTCTCTTAATCATCTAATGAGGACTTTCCTTCTTTTCTCTCTAATGCTTCTAATTTTGCTAGTTCTCTCTCTGCTCGCGCATCGATTCGCTCTTTTTTCTTGCCACGTTTTTTCTCGATTTTAAGCTCTGCAACTCTTGAATTTCCTTTTCTCCGCCTTCTAAATCAACAATGACTTTCACTTTTTGACGAAGCACATTTAGATTTTTCACTTCACCCTTATGACCACTTGGCACCGTTACCTTGTCGCCTATATTAGGTAATTGCTTGTTTAAATATTCATACGTTTCTTCTTCATGCTTTAGACAACACATTAATCGACCACAAACACCAGAAATCTTCGTCGGATTTAGCGATATATTTTGCTCCTTTGCCATCTTAATCGAAACAGGTATAAAATCCTCCAAGTATGTTGTGCAACACAATGGTCGTCCACAAATGCCTAATCCGCCAAGCAGTTTTGTTGCATCTCTTACACCAATTTGTCTTAATTCAATGCGCGTTCTAAAAATTGATGCCAAATCTTTTACGAGTTCACGAAAATCAACGCGCCCATCCGCCGTAAAATAGAATATCAATTTGTTATTGTCAAAGGTATATTCTGCGCCAACAAGCTTCATCTCTAATTTATGCGTAGCAATCTTCTCTGCGCATTTTATTAGCGCTTCTTCTTCCTTAATTCGATTATTCTCTGCTCTCTTTATATCTTCCGCTGTTGCAATGCGCAAAATTGGCTTCAAAGGCATAATCACATTTTTTTCTTCCATATCGCGAGGAGGAATCACCACTTTTCCAAATTCAATGCCTCTTACCGTCTCTGTAATGACATTCTCCCCATATTTAATATCAAATTTCAACGGATTGAAATAATACACTCTCCCTGCTTGTCGAAAACGTACTCCTACGATTTTTACCATAGTTCTTCCTTTCTTTGTGCTCTTTCTCTATTGTGCTTGCAAAACTTCATCTGTGATTTTATTTAACAATACACGCATACTTATCTCATAATTGACATTCAGGCGCAATCGCCTCTCTATTTTTTCAATCTCTTCACAAATCTCATAAAGACTTTTTAGCGAATACTTTTTCGCCGTTTCAATAATTGCCTCTCTATATTTTTCTAATAGAAAGGTTCCTGTCTTTTCATCCATCTTGCAAATCGCAAGATCGCGAAACCATTTATTCGCCAACATCAGCAACGCATTTTTTTGTTCTTTTTGTTCCACTAACCAGCGAAGCACTTCAAATAGATAGGTTGTTGATTGTTTTGGAATGTTGGATAGATGAGTAATCCACTGGTGCATCAATTCTCGAAACGCTTCATCCTTTGCAAAATATAAGGCCGTTCCTAAATTACCTCCAGCAAACGCTGTCGCTTCTATAGCCTTCTGCTTCGTAATGCCTTGTGCTACTAAATACTGGATACTCGCCGCTCTTGAAACAGGCTTTATAGGCGCTACGACACTTCGCGATACGATTGTCTGCAACATCCTCTCCTGCTTATTCACTAGAAGAATAATCATTGCATATGATGGTGGCTCTTCAATCGTTTTTAAAAGCGCATTCTGTGCTTGCACATTCATCTTATCTGCGTCGTGAATCACAAATATTTTCTTATCGCTCTTATAAGGCTTAATGTAAATTGGACCATTGACCTCGTCACGAATTTTATCAACACTAATTAAGTCTTTTTCTGCCTTTACATATATAATATCTGGATGATTATGATGTAAATTTTGCGAACAAGCTTGGCACGTCATGCAAGGCCCTGCTTCCGTCTTTGCCTCACATTGAATAATCGCTGAAAAATATTGCGCTAAGGTTTTCTTTCCGATTCCCTTTTCTCCCTCAAACATATAACAGTGCGCTAAGGTATCTTCCTGCACTGCCCTTGTTAGATTTTTTAGCAATCGTTCATTTCCAATGACTCTTTGAAACTCTTCCATAATCATTTCTCCATATTGCTTCATCAGTATATCACAATTTTGTCCATTCTGTATAGCTTATCGCGTATGATAGGAACGAATCTCTTTTGAAACTTCTCCCAAACATTCTTCTAAATCATGATTTTTATAGCCATGATATTTGACTTCGTCATTCTTCTCAATCGCTATCTTGCAATGTAGCAATTCTTCTTGCGAAAAATCAACTGCATCTGCTAAAAACCGTCTGCACATTTCCAAATAGCGTGGACTTTCTTGCTTTTTCTCGCGGTTCAATGCCCGCTGAAGGCGCTCCCCATCTTCTACATAAACATAAAGAGGAACAATCTTTTCTTCACCGTAATAATCTCGGATTTTACGAAATGATTCTAGCGTTCCCATCATCAAATAATCGGCATCCTCATCATTCATTTGGTCATCGGCAACCGTTAAGTATGTCCAATCACCATGCACTGTCTGATAAACGCGTTTTTCAATCACCTTGTTTTCTTCTTCTAATTGCTTGACATACGCTTCATCTACAAAAAAATACTCCTTACCGTTCGTCTCATTATGACGGATGGGCCTTGTCGTATACAAAACCACGTTTTTAAGGTTCAATGTGTTCTCTTCTAATAACCTCTTATATAAAGTGTCTTTTCCAGACGCACTTTTTCCCATCAAATAAAAAATTCTTCCCATCTTTATTCCTCATCCATCACAACATTTATTTTTTTGTCAGCACTAACCCCTATTATATCATAGTTTTCTTCAAGATAACATTGAATCCCCATTAAATGTTCCTCGTCTATCCGCTCCCCTGGCACAAGAAGGGCAATCCCTGGCGGGTATAGCATAATTTCCTTATGAGCGACTTTCCCAACAGCATCTTCGAGCAAAACAAACTTCCCTCTTTTTTGTGAGGCTTCATATGGCGTAAATACCTGCTCACCCACATACGTACTCACCTTTATTACTTCACTTCGCATTTTGTTTTCTGTTGCTGTGAAATCATCTAAGGTTTTGTCAATTTCCTTTAATGCTCGAATGAGTTTTTCTATCCCTTTTTCTGTATCTCCCACCGTCGCATATAAATTCACGTAAAAAGCAGAACACATCTCCACTTCTATGCCATTCTCACGTAGTTTTTTCCCCAACCACGCTCCACTTGCACGATTTTCTTTTGTATATAAGATGATTTTCGATTCATCCCTCTTGCATGGTATGACCTCACTATTGAGTACGCCAATCCATATTAATTCCTTTAGCACCTCTTGCACATATGCTAGTCTCTTTTCCAATTGTGCAAGCAATTTTGTACCGTCTCTTGACATCTTGTGAATACATTCATCCATTGCCATCAGAAGCGGGTAGGACGGACTTGTCGTTTGGTATGCCTTCATAAAAAATGCAATTTTCTCAGGCAACTCACTTGAATGATGCTCATAAGCACAATAATGGAGCAATGCCGTTTGGTTTGGTGCAGGCAATGTTTTATGTAAGCTATGAATAACTATATCTGCCCCTCGCGTAATTGCCGAATTATTTTTGAAAGGCAAATGTGCCCCATGTGCCTCGTCAACAATAAGAATTGCATGATGCTGATGTACAACTCGTGAAATCGCTTGAATATCGGACAAAATACCTTCATATGTTGGCGATACAATAACAACCACCTTGCACTGTTCATTTTCATCTAATGCTTTATCCACTTCTTCTGCCGTAATTTCTGCGTTTATGCACAAATTATCGATTACCTTTGGGAATAGGTAGTCTACTTTTAGATTGCGAATTGTAATGGCATTTAATACACTAATATGTGCATTTCGTGCAACTAAAATCGAATCACCAATCGCTGTGCATGCGCAAATTGCTGCTAGCATACACGCTGATGATCCATTTACTGAAAAAAATGTGTTTGTCGTTTGATAAGTTTCTGTCGCATAGTCAATTGCTTTTTTTATAATTCCTGTTGCATGAAAAAGATTGTCTGTTTCTTCTAACTCGGTTACATCATAAGGGAACAAGCTGGATTGTACCAAGTCGTTTTGTCTTTTATGCCCCGGCATATGAAAGGGGTAATAATCCTTTTTAAGATAGGCAGTAATCTCGTCCTTTAACATCATCTTCTCCAAAAAATTATAATAAAAAAATGCCCAGAGCCGGAATCGAACCAGCGACACGAGGATTTTCAGTCCTCTGCTCTACCAACTGAGCTATCTGGGCATTTGCACATCGCTAAGCACGTGCATGAACTAATATAGCATACTCTTTTTTATTTGTAAAGCACTTTTTGAAAAAATATTTTAAAATTCTGAATTGCAAGTTTAACCTCCCAAGGAAGTCCCCCGCCTCTTAGGCGGTGGGTGGAACTTCCTTGTTTCAGTGGGAGCTTGAACTCCCACTGAAATAGCAGCGAAGCTGCTGGGAGGGAGGTCACTAGAAAGTAGCGA
>CAZMHF010000009.1:0-438 GCA_964566025.1 uncultured Lachnospiraceae bacterium
ATTTTAAAAAACTCTCTTGAATTAATGTTTGATGAGTGTCTTGATTTTATTTTAAAGAAATTAAAATTATACACACCTAATGTAACCTTTAATTTTATTGGCGAAGAAAGAAAAATTAAAACTAACCGCATTGTGTATATTGAAAGTGAAAGACATCTTCTTAATTTTTATATTTTAGAAAACACAAAAAAACTACAGCAGTACAAGCTGTATTCAAAACTAGATGCAGTTGAAGAGCTATTAAGCAATGCATATTTTTTAAGAATACATAAAAGCTATCTTGTAAATATGCGATTCATTACATACTTTAATAATTACACTGTGCGATTAGGCGAATATACAGAAATACATATTCCGCGCGCACGTTATCAAGAAGCAAGAGGAAAGTATATCTCATATAAAGGGGAAGAATAGAAGGAGGGCAAGAATAAGATGGTA
>CAZMHF010000009.1:448-38333 GCA_964566025.1 uncultured Lachnospiraceae bacterium
TAGCGAAGCGGATTTCGAGTATCCGAATTGACTCGTTGGCGCTATCATTGATGCCTTCATATGCAATGTTTATATGACGACATTTGAAAAAGAAAAAAAACAATTTATGGCGAACACACTAAGTATATTTATGCTGACGATTTCCTTCTTTGTAATTTCTTTGAATTTTGAAGGCGGTGGTATAACGCTCATTATTAGAAAAATGATCATTGCTAGTATACTCATTATTATGTTCATGAATGCGCTTAGTGATATTCAATTTAAATACACCATCTTAATAGGTATTTTGTTTGCGGCGTGTATGGTTTGCATTGATAGTATCATGCTTACATTATCAGAAGTTGCCATTAACCAAAATATCGTTTCGCAAGATAATGTTCTTTCGAAATTTGCATGGAGTCTTATTACAAAAACGATTTTATTTATCGCTGCTGTGTCGTTGCGAAGGTATTGGAAAAAATCAAACTTGGTGCATTTGAGAAAAATGGAGTGGATTATTTTCTTAAGCTTTCCAGTTGCTACAATTTTCTCGACCACATGGATATTGTTATCCATAGAAAATGATTATTCTTATTTGATGGTAACCATCCTAACTTTTTTATTGATGAACATTGCGGTGTTTTATTTTATGGAAAATATCGTAAAAAGAGAGGAGAAATCTCAACAAGAAAAATTGACGCGTGAACAAGTGAGAAATCAACTTCGCTTGTATGAACAAATGAATGCGAATTATGAGCGGCAAAGGCGTGAAGCGCATGAATATAAAAATAATATTAGCTGTATTCAATGGATGTTGCGCTCAGGAGACAAGAAAAAAGCAATGGATTACGTTGAAAAATTATTAGGAAAAAAAGCAAAAGACGAAGTCAGCGAAATTGAAACAAAAAACCCAATCCTAAATGCAATATTGAATCAAAAATATCATTTAGCGTGGGAGAAAAATATTATTGTTACGCTAAGTGTAAATGATTTGTCGCAAGTAGAGATTGAAGAAAATGATCTAGTTGTACTAATATCAAATTTATTTGACAATGCGATTGAGGCGGTAGAAAAAATGGCTCAAAATAAAATTATTCATTTTAAAATGATTAATGAGCAAGAGCAACTTACGGTTTCAATTAAAAATCCAATAATAGAAGAAGTTGAAGTGGTAGAGGGAAATTATATAAAAACAACAAAGCAAGATAAAGAGAATCATGGAATTGGGATGAAAAACATTAAGTTTATTATCGAAAAATATCAGGGAGCAAGCACCATAAAATGCAAGGATAAATGGTTTAATTTCTCAGCCATTTTACCTCACAAACAAGAAAAATTAAAAATCTAGTGTCGTTTTATGCTCTTTTACCGTCGATTTATGCTATTGGTCTAGTAAAGATGAAAAAAATTTGATAATATTTTGACATGGAAAAGTAGTTCCATAGTTGTATATCATATAGTTAGTTTCATGAAAATTCAGTAGCTCTTGTTTTTATTGTTAGAACCTCTCTAATACCTTTGTTTGTACGAGAGCTACTGCACTTTCGCAATAGTACACAAATTATATATCTCCTTCTTATAAATAAAACCCGACTTTTCTAAAGCTTTAGAAAAGTCGGGTTCTTAGTTAAGTTAGTATTTGATAAAGCGGAATGCCATTTTTAAAGGTTGGCATGCTCTCGCCTTGAATAAGCGGCGTAAGATAGGTCATCATTTCCTCCGTAATATCGTGTCCATTTTCGGAGATATAAGATGGAGGGACTTTTTTTTCGAAATTGGCAACGTCCTTGACACGTACTCGTCTAAAAACGATGCTATAGGGAGAATCGCTAATGCGCTCGATAGCTGCCATTACGCCAGTCATACCTTCTTTTGCACATTGAAAAGCATGTAAACCAACCAATCGAGATTCGTGCAAATCGGTGGCGCTAGAAATATGTGCAGCGCATCGTTGCATAAGATTAAGTTCAATCGAACGAACCTTGCAACCAATTTCATTGCGAACTAGATTTTCCAATACTTTGGATGCTCCAGCCATAATGCTATGCCCAAAGGCATCTTCAATAGAAAGGGAAGAATCCGCGGAAATATAGTGGTTATTTTCGTCTTTGATTCCTTCGCTAATGGCAATTAAAACGTCAGGGTGTTTTTCTAACTCATGCTTTACATCCTTAATAAATTGTTCTTTTGAAAAAGCTTTTTCGCATAAATAAATGAGGCTAGGGCCACGACCACCATTTAAACGTGATAAAGCGCTAGAAGCTGTAAGCCATCCAGCATTTCGGCCCATCACTTCAACGATGGTTACAGCAGGTATATCATACACGCTACAATCTCTTTCGAGCTCTGAAAAGGTGGTTGCGATATATTTAGCAGCAGATCCAAAGCCAGGACAGTGATCCGTTCCTAATAAATCATTGTCAATGGTTTTAGGAACGCCAATTACCTTGATATCATAAATGTCATGCATAATTAAATAACGGGATAATTTTTCGACGGTATCCATTGAATCGTTCCCGCCAATATAAAAAAAGTATGTAATTGCGAAGTTGCGAAGTGTTTCAATAATTTTTAGATATTGGGCATCATTATCATTGGGATCGTCTAATTTGAAACGACAAGATCCTAAGGAAGAGGAAGGTGTGTAGCTTAATAAGTCTAATGAAAATGTATCCCGCAAATAAGGATTGAGATAGATTAAATCCTCTTCAAGAACGCCTTTTATGCCGTGGTGTGCACCATAGATTCGATCGATACTACCGCTAGAAAAGCCACCTGTGATAATGCCTGCCAATGTTGCATTGATGGCAGAAGTAGGGCCGCCAGACTGTGCAATAAGCATATTTGTCATTTGAAACACCTCCAAAAATAATTGATCGCAATCATTATAGCATAGTTGTTTTATTTTTAGTAGCTGTTATTTTGCCAGTACGGTTTTTCGTAGACAAAATCCTTTAGATTTTCGATGCTTGTATTGATTGATACATCTGAAAAGTACAGTAGATTTTCTGCCTTGTGCATGCCAGTAAGGCATTGGGCAAGTCTTTGAATACTAAGACGAAGGTGAGGCGTGGTTTGTTCGGTCTTTTTTACGGAAGAAACAAATCCATTTGCATAATCGATCGAATAAAAACCATTGTTAATAGGTAGTGTTATGTCATTGTATACTTCCAATACAAAGTGGCCATTGCCACGAAAATGAGTAAGTGAAAGTGCTTTTTCAACATTGACTACACGATTCATGCCATTAGAAACAAGCATTGAGGTGGCATCGTAATCCGCATAATCAGTGCACAAATGACCAAATGAATAAAAGCAAGATGTTTTAAAGGAAAGATAAGGATAGTCCTTTTGAAAGGTTTTTAAAAAATTAATCAATGCAAAAAACGCTTCCGTATCATCAAAAATAAGTTCATCACAAGAAAGGCAAAGTTTATCGTCAATCGTTTGTTTAGAAAATTTCACAAGACCTGCAATGGAATCACCTCGGCGGTAACCGTATAAGAAGGTTTGTGACGTAAATGGTTTTGCGGATTCATAAATTTCCCAATCAAATTCATCACGTTCAATCATCATATTGTGTTGTTTTGCAAAGCGTTGGTAGCAATTTTTGTATTCATCTAAGTTTGAAGAAGCGTTTGCACGATAAAGCTCAAAGGCTCCTTTAAATGGCAACGAAGGAAGGCCGTTCATCTCAAATATATAATGTTGTTGAGTAATTCGCTCATAACCGAATTTTCGATAAAAAGCTTCACTAAAAGCATAAAGGTATGAGAATACCACACCTTCATCGTAAGCATCTTGAAGATATTGCTCAAATATGGCACGCACAGCGCCATTTCGTCGAAAATGAGGATGCGTAGCAACGCCGCTAATGCCGTCCATTTTCACTGGAGTCCCTTCGTAATATGCCATAAAAGGGTATGGATGCATAATGGACATCATCTCATTTTTGTCGTTAAAAGCAGCATATTTTCTCTGCCAAGAAACGGTCTCTTTGGTTGTTGGATTATTAATAGTTTCGTCGATATATTCCGTCGGGTCTTTTCCTTCTGTATCATGCGACCATTCAAAAGCTAAGGCACTAATATTGCGATATTCCATCAGCTCTTCGGGGGTTATCTTTCTTATAATCATAATATCTCCTTATATAATGGCAATGTCTACGTTCTAGTTCTTAAAGGTAGTATAGCAAGAGAAGAAAAAGAAATCAATTATATGAGAAGAAATATAAGAATAATCTTGATGATAACTCGATAAAGTAGTATACTATTAATAGCTTACAAAGAATGTACTTGTTAAGAGGAGAAAAAGAATGCCAACAATTAAAGAAATCTTAGCGGTTGATATTAAAATATTAATTGGCGCTGGTATTATCATCGTTTTGTTAATATGCTTACAAGAGTATATATGCATGAATAAAAAAAATAAGTACTCATTTATTTTACCAATTATCGTTTTGCTTGTTGGACTTAATTTAGGTGCTCTTTATGTATTTGATCCAAACCATATAGATTCTACATTCTCCTATGTACTCAGAATGATTTCAAGTATGATCTTTTTCAATATCCCAACAATCTTATTAGTAGCAGTTCGCCAATACCACCTATTCAAAAAAAGAATGGATGACGCTTATAAGGAAGTACCAGAAATATCAGAAGGAGAAACAAGATGAAGCTTTTAATCATTAATGGAAATCCTAAAATGGACGGATTGTGCGCTACCATGCTACAAAAAGCAACGGAAGGTGCTTGTGCTGGCAAAGCAGATGTTGTGATGCTTTCTACAAGCGGTATAAACGGTTGTCAAGTCTGTGAAGATGGATGGGGGATATGCAAGATAGAGCATCGCTGTATTCAAAAGGATGATGTGTTTTCTAAGCTTCATGAAGAAGTGCGCAAAGCCGACGCATTTTGTTTTATCACACCAGTTTATTGGGGCGAAGTAAGCGAAACACTAAAAAGCTTTCTTGATAGAGTTAGACGATGTGAATTCGGACAAACAGGTGCTTTTTCAAATAAACCAATATTGTTAATCGCCTCGCCAGGTGGTTCGGGGAATGGTTTGTTGACTTGTTTAGAGCAAATGGATCGCTTTTGTCGACATGTAGGCTCTCAAATTTTTGATTATATCGGAGTTAATCGGTGGAATAGTGACTATAAGGGAAAAGCCATTTATGAAGCAATGTACCATATGGCACAAGGACGAAAAGCTGGCGAAACCGTATAAAAGCAGGTTATATATCATCTAAAATGGTTTTATTATGGTTTTATATTTTTTTAAAGATACAAAAAAACGATTTGAACGGCAATTTGATTGACATAAAATCATTTGAATAGTAAAATTAAATGTATTCGCAAATGTACAATCGACCGAGGAGAGGGATGAAATGGCAGATAAATTACGACTTGAAAATACAGAACAAAAGCTAGAGGAGGCCAAAGCGCAATATGAAGCATTGGCACAAGAGTTAGCAACTCCTAAGGGAAAGATGCGAAATATCATGAGCAAAAATGCCATGAGTAATGAGCTAAAGGATATAGAAATTTATATCAAGAGGCTCGAGGAATTGAAGGCGAAGATAGTTAGTCCAGAAATTGCTGAGCAAAAACGCCAAGAGATGCGCGAAAAACGTGAAAGAGAAAAAGCAGAACGTGATCGCCGTCGTAAAGAACGCCTTGAGCGTGAACGCCTTGAAGAAGAAAAACGTGAAAAAGAACGTTTAGAAAAAGAAGAGGCATTGCGTTTAGAGCAAGAGCGTAGTGAAAAAGCTGAAGAAGATTCGCGTACTGCACAGGAACGTTCTGAAAAATCAGCTGAATACAATAAAGAACTAAATAGAATACAAGCAGCCATGGAGAAAAGATACGTGGCCAATTTTGGTGAAATTGATCATGAAGTACCACCAGAAGCATTTGATGAGACAAAAGAAGATGCATTGAAAGAAGGAATACAGCTTCCATTATTTTTCACAAAAAGAAGAGTTGATGATATTGAAGAAGAAAAGAGTTTTGATATTTATCAATTTGGTGCTCCAGAACCAATCTTAGACTTGGAAATCGAAAGATTTAAAGAGGAATTAGGAGATGAGGCAGACGTTGAAGTAAGTGACTCAACACCAGTTGCGCCAAGACCAACGGAATATAAGCCAGAAGGTTTTGCAGTTGTTAGATCACGTTCTTCTCAAAGCGAAGGCTTTGCATCCGTACAACCAGTTGTAGAGAATGTGATGGTCCCAGATTCACAAGAATTAAGTGAAGAATCGCTTGAAGATTTGGCAGGGGCTGCTTTAGCGGAATTGCTATTTGAGGCAGAAGAAATAGAAGAAGCAGCTGAAGAAGCATTTGAAGAAGAAATAATTGAAGAGGAAATCACTGAAGAGGAAATCGCTGAAGAAGAAATCGCTGAAGAAGAAATCGCTGAAGAAGAGGTTGCTGAAGAAGAAGTGGCTGAAGAAGAGGTTGCTGAAGAAGAAGTTGTTGAAGAAGAAGTAGCTGAAGAAGAAGTAGCTGAAGAAGAGATTGATATAGAGGAAATTGTTAAAGAAATTCCGATATCAGATTTTATGCGAAAATTCAACGAAGCAAATGGCATTGCTGGCCAAAATGATGCCGAAATAATAGAAGAGACTGTTACGGATTTTGAGACAGATGAAATTCTTGAAGAAGTGCTTATTGAAGAGAGTGGTGTTGAAGTAGAAGAAGAACCAGAAATAATGGTAGAAACCGAAGATGTTGTAGAAGTAGAAACGGCTATTGAGCCTGAAGTAGTGAAAGAAACTCAAGAAACTGAAATAGAAGAAGTAGAAGATATTAAAGAAAAAGCTGTAAAAGAAGAACCAACAATGGCGACAAATGTGACAGCAATTGCTTCTGTTAGCGTAAATTCCTTTATTAATACAGGGGATACGAGTGCAATGATACCAATCGATATTGATGGTAGAGAAGATCTTTATAGCTTCACAAAAATATCACTAGATCAAGCAGAGCTTTTCGTAAAACACGGTAATTTGTTCCACGCTGCAATTGCTGCTCAGGAAGCAATGATCACCTATATTTTTGAAAGATATGTTCCACAATCTCAAGTGGAATTCTTGATTAAGTATATGCAAACAAAAATCGAAGTGGATGGAGACAATTTAAATGCATCGGATCCATATCGTGCGGTAATTTATAGTCATATTTTCAGAAGTGAGATTATAGCATACTTTACATTAAAGAGAATTCAAAAATACGATATTGATACAATCAATTCAAATTTCCAAACGGTAGTAGATATGCACGAATATTATCGATTTATAAAAGATTATATTGCACATATTGCAAATCGTTTTACGTACACTCCAATAAAAGTAGAAACACAAGAGGATAATCAAACACAGGGACTATCGTTGCTAAATGGCAATAATGGAGCGGCTTTGATGGCGGCAATAAAAGATAAAATCAGTTATCTTATTGATATTATCAAAAAAGACATTGATTCAACAGAAGGGCTTGGAACAATCAAGCAAATGTACCAAACATTTATTTTTGAATCAATTAATATTGCTGAGGTGGAAGGAACATTAGAAAATTCCATCGAGAATCTCTTTATTCTACTGAAAAGAAGTCTAGAGCAAGAAGATTCAGGATATGTAGATGAAAGCTTGCTAAAAAGATATTGTATTATGTGTGGTTTGCGTGAAGATGCAGTAAATCGTTATTGTAATCAATATGATATTAATATTCATGCAGTTTGCGACATGTTTGAAGGATTCCTAAAAATGCAATCATTGTGTTATCAATTTAGAAACCCAGCGCTTTTGAGTGAAACACTAATTTCGGATTTCTTGATTTCAAACCCAATTGTTCGCAAATTATTGGATCAAAAAATTAATTATGATATTCGTCAAAAAGAATCAGCAATTACATTGGGTGATCAAGTTGAGGAACCAAAAAAAGAAAAAGTAAAAGGCAGAGGTTTTTTCTTCTTCCTTAAGAAGAAAGAAAAGGTTGAAGAACCAAAGCAAAATATTATTAACGGTATTGATATAGATTTCTATAAATCAGCATTCTTAAGAGAAGGTTTTGGAAATATCAATGGTGTGATGCGACTATTCAATTTTCTAAAAGGAAAAGAAAGAAGTGTTCATGAAGCGTTAGAAATCGCTTCTCAAACAAAGCGAAGCAAAAAGCATTAGTCATAAGTAAAAGGATTGTAAGAAGTCCTTCAAAAATAAAAACCGCTGAAGTTGCAAAACTTCAGCGGTTTTTGTGTGCTAGTAACCCATCCCAGCAGCTTCGCTGCTATTTCAGTGGGAGCTTGAACTTCCCTGGGAGGTTAAATAGCAATGTTACTTTAATAATTCATGAATTGGCTCGTTTGTTAAATCAATGCCAAGTGTTTTGTAGGTTTTTATATCAACACTAGAGGGGATTCCCGATGTATGTGCTGGACAGGCACGAAGCTTTGGTAATTGTTCAAGGGCAATGCGAGCGTTTTCATCTGTTGCGGCACTAACGGATAAAGCAATCAATACTTCATCAGAATGTAGACGCGGATTTTTGCTGCCCAGATAAGCTGTTTTTAGAAATTGAATTGGCTCTAAGGCGGCAGGTGAAATCAGATCAACAGAAGGGTCGATATTTCCTAAATATTTCACACAGTTTAGCAATAAAGCGGCAAGTGGCCCAAGTAAATCGCTTGTCTTTCCTGTGACAAAATGTCCGTCAGGCAATTCCAATGCTGCTGTAGATTTGTCAATTTCTTTTGCATAAGAAAGAGTTTGTGCCACGACAGGGCGATCGCTTTTGGTGATTTTTAATTGCTCCATAATCATTTGAATTTTAAAGACTTCTTGGTCAGTAGCTTTGTCAAAAACAAGAGCATTTGCAGCCTTATAGTAGCGGCGAATAATTTCTTGTTTTGATGCTTCACAACAAATGTCGTCATCAATAATGCAACGGCCAACCATATTTACACCCATATCGGTTGGAGATTTATAAGGGCTGTATTGATAAATTTTTTCAAATGTAGCATTTAGGACAGGGAAAATCTCGATATCTCGATTGTAATTAACCGCTGTTTCGCCATACGCCTCTAGATGAAATGAATCAATTAAGTTAATGTCATCTAAATCCGCAGTAGCTGCCTCATAGGCGAGATTAATCGGATGCTTTAAAGGGATATTCCAAATGGGAAATGTCTCGAATTTTGCATAACCAGCTTTGATACCGTGTTTGTGGTCGTGATAAAGTTGTGAAAGACAAACGGCCATTTTTCCGCTTCCAGGTCCTGGAGCTGTTAGTATAACAAGTGGTTTTGTGGTTTTGATGTAATCGTTTTTACCGTAACCTTCGTCACTAACAATCAATGAAACATTTTGTGGATAACCTTCGATAGGGTAGTGAATATAGACAACAATACCAAGTGCTTCGAGTTTTTCTTTGAATAAGTTAGAGGAACGTTCGCCGTTGTACTGTGTAATCACAACACTACCAACATATAATCCTTTGCTTTTGTAAATATTGATAAGGCGTAAAACATCTAAATCATAAGTAAGACCGATGTCACCATGAACTTTGGCTTTCTCAATATCAATGGCACTTATCGCAATAACAAGCTCTGCTTGATCGGCCATAGAAAGTAACATTTGAAGCTTGCTGTCTGCGGCAAAGCCTGGAAGAACACGAGCGGCATGGAAATCGTCATAGAGCTTTCCACCAAATTCAAGATAAAGCTTATCGCCAAATTGTTTGATACGATCTTTGATATGCTTTGATTGTAATGTTAAGTATTTTTGATTGTCAAATCCGACCTTATCCATAATATCACCTTCACTAATTGCCAAATAAAAATGGCGTATTTGTTCATATCTTAGTAGTATACAATATTTTTTTTATCTTTGCAATTCTCACTCGGAATCTACTTCACTTAAAAATAGAGAACTTACTTTGAAGGTTGAACAGAATTTTTTGTAGATGACCTTGCAATCAAATTCTGAATAAGGTACTATAGAGACTGACAAAGATATTAGATGGAGGAGAAACAATGGGTGGCTTTTTTGGAGTAGCATCAAAGACAGATTGTGTATTTGACTTGTTTTTTGGAACGGATTATCATTCGCACTTAGGGACAAGACGAGGTGGGATGGCAGTATATGGAGAGAAAGGTTTTGATAGAGCGATTCATAATATTGAAAATTCACCATTCCGCACAAAATTCGAGAAAGATGTTCTTACGATGAAAGGCTATATGGGTATCGGATGTATTTCGGATTATGAGCCACAACCACTGATTGTTCGTTCACATCATGGAACCTATGCGATTACAACGGTAGGTAGAATCAATAACACAGAGGAAATTGTTGCGAAAATATTTCACAATGGAAATACTCATTTTTTAGAAATGAGCGGTGGAGATATTAATGCAACAGAATTAGTAGCAGCCATTATTAATCAAAAAGAAAATCTTATCGACGGAATTACCTATGCACAACAATTGATTGAAGGATCCATGACGATTTTATTGATGAATGCAAAAGGGATTTATGCAGCGAGAGATCGAGTTGGTAGAACACCAATTTCTATTGGCAAAAAGGAAAACTCCTTTTGTATTTCGTTTGAAAGCTTTGCATATCTTAATTTGGGATATACAGAATACAAAGAATTAGGCCCTGGAGAGATTGTTGTTGTTACATCAGATGCTGTGAAAACGCTTGTACAGCCAGGTGAGGATATGAAGATATGTACATTTTTATGGGTGTATTATGGTTATCCATCGTCCTCCTATGAAAATGTTAGCGTAGAGCAAATGCGTTATAATTGTGGCAGGAAATTAGCACAAAAAGATGATGTCGATGCAGATATTGTAGCAGGTGTTCCTGATTCAGGAACGGCACATGCTGTTGGATATTCCAATGAATCATCGATTCCATTTTCAAGACCATTTATCAAATATACACCAACATGGCCGCGTTCATTTACGCCGATTATTCAAAGTCAGCGAAATATGATTGCCAAAATGAAATTAATTCCAGTGCACGATTTAATTAAAGGCAAACGAATTCTTTTGATTGATGACTCGATTGTTAGAGGAACGCAATTAGGAGAGACAACAGACTTTTTGTATAGTAGTGGAGCAAGGGAAGTGCATATACGACCAGCTTGCCCACCTATTTTATTCGGATGTAAGTACATTAGCTTCTCGCGTTCGACATCTGATATGGATTTGATGACCCGTCGAGTGATTGCCAAACTTGAGGGAGATAATACAACGTACGATTTACAGGAATATACCAATCCTGATTCAGAAAAATACAAACAAATGGTAGAAGAAATTCGAAAAGAATTAAAATTCACATCATTGCAATTTAATCGTCTAGACGATATGTTAGATTCGGTTGGTATCGAGCGAAATAAGTTATGTACATATTGTTGGGATGGAAATGAATAAATAAACGAATCAAGAAAGAAAGGAATGCTATGTACGAGTCGGGCGAAGATTATTTAGAGACAATTTTACTAATTAAAAAACGCAATGGGGCAGTTCGCTCGATTGATATTGCAAGAGAGCTTAATTATAGCAAGCCAAGTGTGAGTCGTGCAGTGGGGATTCTAAAAGAAGAAGGCTATATTATTGTGAATTTGGATGGCTATATTGACTTAACGGAAGTTGGTTATCAAAAAGCGAATGCTATTTATGAAAGACACAGCATTATTAAGCAGTTTTTAATTGATATTGTGGGCGTGAGTGAGGAAAATGCAGAGAAGGATGCGTGCCGAATTGAGCACCATATTAGTGATGAAACATTTAAAAAAATAAAAGGTATGGTGAATCAACATGAATGAGACGACACGTATTTTGATTGTTTTGGCGATTTTTGCGCTTTGGAATCTGGTGGTGTTTGCTATGTATGGAGCTGATAAAAGCAAGGCGAAACGCGGAAAATGGCGCATCCCAGAAAAAACATTGTTGTTAAGTGCTTTTCTTGGTGGCGGTATTGGAGCATTTTTAGGAATGCGAATTTTGCGACACAAAACAAAGCATCTACAATTTCAGATACTTGTTCCGATTTTTATGCTTATAAGTGTTGCTCTTGTGACAGGGATCATTTATTTCATTTGAGTCAAGGCTAGATAAGCTAATTGTAGCGCACCTAAAATGCCTTGGTTGTCATTGCATGTGGGTGGAATGATATAATCAGCAAGATTAGATAACTCCTTTGTGGCAATATAATTTGCAAGTTGGGATTTAACTTCCTTATGAATAAGTGGAAAGAGATGGCGTTGGTTCATTACCCCGCCACCTAATACAATTTTCTTAGGGCTAAGTATTAAAATATAATTAGTTAGCGCTTGTCCGATATAATAAGCTTCCATTTCCCATGCTTCGTGAGAAGGGGGCAATAAAGAGGCTTCTATCCCGTAACGTTTTAAAATGGCTGGGCCAGAGGCAAGACCTTCAAAACAATGCGAGTGAAAAGGACAAACGCTTTCGCTAGAATCGCTAGGATGTTTTTGTAAAAGTATATGACCTGCTTCAGGGTGCAACATACCATGAAGCAGTTTTTTATTGCTCATAATTCCAGCACCGATGCCAGTTCCAATTGTGATATATAGGCTATCTGAAATGCCTTGTAAAGCCCCAAAAGAGGCTTCACCTAATAACGAAGCATTGACATCGGTATCAAAACCAATTGGGACGGATAGACTGTGATAAAAAGAATCTACTATCGGAAAGTTTCGCCATGCTTGCTTAGGCGTTGACGTAATCGTGCCGTATGTAGTTGAGTGAACATCTAAATCAATAGGGCCAAAACAGCCAATTCCAAGCGCTTTTATGGCATGAGAGGCAAAATACTTTGTAAGGGATGGCATGGTTATAGAAGGATCGTTAGTGGGAAAGGTTTTTTTGTCGAAAATATGGCCCCCTTCATCGCCAATAGCGCAGACCATTTTTGTTCCACCAGCTTCTAATGCACCTAGAATCATAAGAAAACTCCTTATCTATCATGTTGTCAATACTTGCAGTTTGTGTACAACATCTTCATAAAATATTATGTGAAGTATAGCATAAAAAAGAGAAAGTGTGTTATAATATATGAAAAACGGAGGTGTCGATATGGATATTATGAATTCAATTAATCAAATTGCAAAAAATGTGACAAATAAGACAAGTGATCTTATCGAAACACAAAAAATCAACAACCAAATTCACAAAAAAGAGCAGGAAGTTGCGCGACTTCAAAAGAAAATAGGAAGCTTCTATTACAAGAAATATATCGAAGGCGAAATGCTAGAAGATGAGGTAGCCGAGTGGTGTTACGAGATCAAGGAAAACAATGCCGAAATTGACAAATTAAATAGTGATTTAACTTAATAAATTGAGTTAATACGATAAAATTAACTTAAAAAAGGCTAAAAAGTGCTTGCAAGCCCCAAAAACCTTTGTTATAATAAGCATAAGTTTCAACGAAACGAATACAATTATAATATAGTTAAGGAGTTTTACTATGAGCGAACTAAAGATGATTTGTCCTGCTGTTCCTAATATGCCTTGGGTTGAAAAACCAGAAGGGATTGTTAATGCACCAGTATGGAGATACCCAGAAAATCCAATTATTGGACGTAATCCACTTGAAGGTGTTGCACGTATTTTCAATAGTGCTGTTATGCCTTATGAAGATCGTTTTGTAGGTGTTTTCCGTGGCGAGCAGACAAATGGTGTTTCATTTGTTTATTTGGGATGGAGTGATGATGCGATCCATTGGACATTTGAAAAAGACCGAATTAACTTCGTAGACGAAGAAGGAAATTCATTTATGCCTAATTACGCATATGATCCTCGTCTTGTAAAAGTTGAAGATACGTATTACGTGATTTGGTGCCAAGATTTCTATGGTGCAGCGATTGGTATGGCAAAAACACAAGATTTCAAAGTGTTCACACGTGTTGAAAATCCATTCTTACCATTTAATCGTAATGCGGTATTGTTCCCACGTAAGATCAATGGAAACTTTGTGATGTTAAGCCGTCCAAGTGATAGTGGACATACACCATTTGGCGATATTTTCTTAAGCGAGAGCAAGGATTTAGTTTATTGGGGAAAACACCGTCACGTTATGGGACGTAGTTATGAGTGGTGGGAATCACTTAAAATTGGTGGTGGAGCTGCTCCAATTGAAACAACAGAAGGGTGGTTGATGTTCTATCATGGTGTTGCTGGAACATGTAACGGTTACGTATATAGTATTGGTGGCGCTATTCTCGATATCAATGAACCATCAAAAGTATTATATCGTTGTGAGAACTTCTTATTGACACCAGAAGAATGGTATGAAGAAAGAGGTTTCGTAAACAATGTTACATTCCCATGTGCTACTATTTGCGATAGCGATACAGGAAGAATTGCCATTTACTATGGAGCGGCAGATAGCTATGTAGGATTAGCATTTACACAATTAGAAGATGTTGTAAAGTATATCAAAGACCATAGTGCAACAACATACGACGATACATCTGAAGGAAAAAGATAGTTTGTAACAAATTGAAAGGGTTGTCATTTTTGTGGCAACCCTTCTTACATGAAAACAACTTAAAAAATAATGAGGTTATGGTTATGTGGATTAATGAAATGAAGAATCATTTAACAGAAGATATCATTCCTTTTTGGAAGAGCTTGCGTGATGATGAATTCGGTGGTTATTATGGTTATTGCGATGATGAGCTAAATATTGATAAGAAAGCAGATAAGGGATGTATTTTGCATAGCCGTATTTTATGGTTTTTTTCGAATGCGTATACATTATTAAAAGACGAAACGTTATTAGATGAAGCAAACCATGCGTATAATTTCATAAAAGAAAAATGTATTGATCGTGAATATGGCGGTATTTATTGGACAGTTTCTTATGATGGAAAGGTGGTTGATGATACAAAGCATACATACAATCAAGCATTTTGCATATATGCGATGGCATCCTTTTATGAGGCAAGCAAGAAAAAAGAAGCACTTGATTTATCCTATGAATTATATGATATAATTGAACAAAAGTGCACAGATTCCGTAGGTTTTTTAGAGGGATTTAATCGCTTTTTTGAACCTGTACCAAATGATAAACTTTCTGAAAATGGCATTATTGCCGAAAAAACGATGAATACGTTGCTACACGTATTTGAGGCCTATACAGAATTGTACCGCGTAACGGGCGATAAAAACGTAGCAAAACGACTTTATTTTATTATGGATATGTTTGTAGAGAAAATCTACAATCCAATTTTGAAAAGACAAGAAGTATTCTTTGACAAGAACTTAAATACCTTGATTGACTTGCATTCGTATGGGCATGATATTGAAAGCTCTTGGTTGTGTGATAGAGGTTTTGAAGTCTTAAAGGACAAGGAATATGAAGAAAAAGTAACAGCAGTTACCAAAGAATTAGCAAAGCATATTTACAAGCGTGCTTATGTGGAATCTTCTGTGCTAAATGAATGTGAAGCAGGCATTGACGATACAAATCGTATTTGGTGGGTTCAAGCAGAAGCGGTAATTGGTTTTTACAATGCGTATGAAAAAGATCCAACACAGGTTGCTTATTTAGAAGCAGCAAAAGATGTTTGGGAGTATATAAAGAAAAACGTCATTCATAAAGAATGTGGTGAATGGCATGCAAAGCTAAATGATAAGCACGAACCAGTGAAGGGGGAGCCAATTGTTGAACCATGGAAATGCCCATATCACAATGGAAGAATGTGCATCGAGATAATTAGGAGGAATTCATAATGCTACATCCACAATATTATGTTTTGAATGAAAAATATGAAAAACTCATTTCATTAAAAAACAGAAAATCTGATATCTATAATGGTATTTATGATCGATATCAATATCCAATTTTAACAAGAAATCATATTCCGCTTCATTGGAAATATGATTTAGATGTAAAAAGCAATCCGTATTTTATGGAGCGCTTAGGTGTCAATGCGACGATGAATTCAGGTGCCATTTACTTAAACGGAAAATATCATTTGGTTGTTCGTGTAGAGGGAAATGATCGCAAATCGTTCTTTGCTGTTGCCGAAAGCGACAATGGTATTGATGGATTTCGTTTTTGGGATTATCCGATATTACTTGATGATACATGTCAGGATGAAACCAATATATACGATATGCGCTTGACACAACATGAAGATGGTTATATTTATGGCGTATTTTGTTCAGAAAGCAAGGACACAAGTGTAAATGATTTGTCAGCAGCTGTAGCGGCAGCAGGAATTGTTCGTACAAAGGATTTGAAAACATGGGAACGCCTCGAAAACTTAAAAACACTTCGAAGTCCTCAACAAAGAAATGTGGTGTTGCACCCTGAATTTGTCAATGGGAAATACGCATTTTACACAAGACCAATGGATGATTTCATTGATACTGGTTCAGGTGGTGGTATTGGATTTGGATTATGTGAGGATATAGAACACGCTGTGATTGATGAAGAAGTCATGACAAGCAAGCGCAAATATCACACATTGACAGAAGCAAAAAATGGTGCAGGTGCTGTACCAATTAAGACAGATAAAGGGTGGATTCATATCGCACATGGTGTTCGAAACACAGCAGCAGGTCTTCGTTATGTTATTTACGTATTTGCAACAGACCTAAATGAGCCAACAAAAGTTATTGCAGAGCCATCAGGTTTATTTATTTCACCGATTGGGAAAGAGCGTGTAGGTGATGTTTCGAATGTTACCTTTACAAATGGTGCGATTGTGAATGACAAAAACGAAGTATTTATTTACTATGCGTCATCGGACACAAGAATGCATGTGGTGACAACAACCATTGATAAGCTAGTAGATTACACATTTAATACACCAGAAGATCCACTTCGTTCGGTATTGTGCGTAAAACAGCGTTGTGAGTTAATCAACCATAATTTAGAGATTTTAGAAAAGGAAAAATAAGATGATTTCTAATGGAATCGTGAGCGTAGGAAACACAAAACGCCTTCGTGAATTTATTAAAAGAGCAAGGAATAACGAAGCCTTGACGATTGGTTTTTTGGGTGGATCCATTACACAAGGTTCGGCGGCAAGCATTCATGAAAATTGTTATGCCTATCGGACATTTGCGTGGATGAAGCAAGAATATCAAAATGAAAATTTACATTATGTAAACGCTGGAATTGGTGGAACGACAAGTCAATTTGGTGTTGCAAGATGCCAAAGCGATTTGCTAGATAAAGCCCCAGATTTTATTCTGGTAGAATTTGCCGTAAATGATCCCGATGAGAAGGCCTTTTTTGAAGAAACGTATGAAGGCTTACTTCGAACATTAATCGGTTATTCAACGAAAATAGCGATTATCGCCATGATGAATGTACGTTATGATGATGGTGGGAATGCGCAGAGCTATCATATTCCGATTGCAAAGCATTATGAACTACCGATTGTGAGCATGAAATCATCTATTTATGCACATATTGAAGACGGTACCATTAAGAGAGAAGAGTTAACAGCCGATATGCTCCATCCAAACGATAAGGGGCATGAACTTATTTCAAAAGAAATTTGTTCCTTGCTGTTAGAAATCGAAAATCAAACGAAGGAAATGGAAGGGAACAATCAATTACCACAACCATTGACCGCAAACCGTTTTGAGAAATCGTATCGTCATCATCAAGAAAGTGCCAGTCCTATTCTAAAGGGATTTGTAGAAGACCATGCAAAAAAAGAAAGTTGGGATCATTTCAAAAAAGGATATGAGGCAAGCAAAGTAGGAGATTCTTTGGTGATTGAAGCAGAGTGCTCATACATTGCTGTTCAATATCGAAAGACAATTGACAAACCAGCGCCAATTGCAATGGTTGTAATCGACGATCAAGAGGAAAACGCCATTATATTAGATGCGAATTTTGAGGAAACATGGGGCGATAGCCTAGCGTTAGATACGATTGCAACAGATTTACCATATAAAAAGCACAAAATTGAAATAACCATAAAAGAAGTTTCTAAAGAGAACAAAAAGCCATTTTATTTACTATCAATAATTACGGCGTAGGCGAATGGAGGATTGTATGAGTATACAATATTTTAGCAATGAAAAAGTCTTTAAACTAGATACACCAAATACTTCTTATATGATGGCGATTGTTGACGAGGAACAATTTCTAGGGCATGTTTATTATGGCCCAAAGGTTAGTGATTTCAATTTGAATCACCTTATGCGTATTGATGAAAGTCCGTTTGTTCCATCACGCTTAGCAAGAGAGAGAATGTCCTTTTACGATTCCTTCCCGATGGAATACCCGTCATATGGAGTGGGAGATTATCGTGATACAGCCATTGAAGTGTTGACAAAATCAGGACATCGTTCAAGTGCATTTTTTTATAAGTCACATACGATTTATAAAGGAAAACCAGCACTAACGGGAATGCCGGCAACTTTCGCGAATGAAGAGGACGTTGATACACTTGAAATTGTTTGTATCGATCCTGTTTTGAATTTAGAAGTAACGCTGATTTATTCAGCGTTTAAGAATATTGATGCAATTACAAAGAGTGTTCAAGTTACCAATCGCGCAACAGAGGCTATAACCTTGACAAAGGTGTTATCCTCTTCATTGCAATTGGAAAATACAGAAGAATTTGATGTGATGACTTTGCATGGTTCATGGGCAAGGGAACGTCATATTGATAGACGAAAAATTAGTCATGGCAAGCAAAAAACATCCTCTATACGAGGAGAATCTGGTCATCAAGATCATCCATTTATGGGGATTTTATCAAAAGGTGCAAATGAAGAATACGGTATGGTGTACGGTATCCATTTTGTATATTCAGGCAACTTTATGGCGCAGGTTGAGCTATCTCAATTTGATACCATTCGTGCGCTTATGGGAATTAACTATGAGGGATTTAGCTGGAACTTAAACGCGGGCGAAACCTTTGTTGCACCAGAGGTTGTGCATGTATTTTCAAATGAAGGTATTGGGCGGATGACGAGAACATATCATGATTTGTACCGTAATCATTTGATAAGAAGCAAATATAAAGATACAAAACGTCCGATTTTAATTAATAACTGGGAAGCAACCTACTTTGAATTTACGACAGAGAAATTGCTTTCGATTGCCGAAGAAGCGTCAAAATTAGGCATTGAGATGCTAGTAATGGATGATGGATGGTTTGGCGAAAGAAATAGCGACAATTGTGCATTGGGCGATTGGGTGGTAAATGAAAAGAAATTACCAGGTGGTCTTAAAAAACTTGTGGATGGCGTGAATGCGCTTGGCATGAAGTTTGGTATTTGGTTTGAGCCAGAAATGATTTCGCCAAATTCTGATTTGTATCGAGCACATCCAGATTGGGCAATTCAAATTCCAGGCAGACAACCAGGGATGAGTCGAGAACAATTTGTCTTGGATATTTCAAGAGAAGATGTTCGTGACTATGTATGGCAAAGCCTAAAAAACATTTTAGATAGTGCCAATATTGAATATGTAAAATGGGATATGAACCGTCAATTGACAGACCTAGGAAGCAGTAAGCTACCAGCCAATCAACAAGGCGAAGTGTTTCACCGTTTTACATTAGGTATGTATGCATTACAAGAAAAGCTTATTAGTGAATACCCGAACTTGTTGTTGGAAAATTGTTCAGGTGGCGGGGCTAGATTTGATCCAGGTATGCTATATTATAGCCCACAAATTTGGTGCTCAGATGATACAGATGCAATTGAGCGACTTAAAATTCAACAAGGTAGTGCAATGATTTATCCATTGTCTGCAATGGGCGCACATGTTAGCGATTGTCCGAATCATTCCGTAGGACGTGTGACACCATTTGAAACAAGAGGGTATGTTGCATTGGCAGGAACTTTTGGCTATGAGCTAGATGTAACGAAAATCCCAGAAGAAGATCGCCGTATGATTCCAGAGCAAATTGCTTTATACCATAAATATAATGATTTAGTTCGCTTAGGCGATTATTATCGTATTGCTTCTTATTATGAAAATCATGAATTTGATGCATGGATGGTGATTGCAAAAGATAAAAAAGAAGCATTGCTTACCTTTATTCAGGTGATGGGAAGACCAAATTATCACAGCAGAAGACTAAAGATAAAAGGCCTACATCCAGATTATCAATACAAAATCGAAGAAACGAACGAAGTGTATTCAGGTTCGGCTTTGATGAATGCTGGTATTAATATTGGCCCTGTATGGGGAGATTTCAAAGGACAGCTTTTTCATATTGTAAAAGTAGACTAGAGGTAATGATGGAAAAAATCAGTTTGAATGGCGACTATACGCTAACAAATACAACCAAACAGCAAGCATACAAAGCGAAAGTGCCAGGTAGCATATTGCAAGCCTTGCTTGAAAACGAAGCAATTTGTGACCCGTTTTATCGTGATAATGAATACGCAACACATGAGCTTATGAAGGATGATTTTTCGTATACACGACAAATCAATATTCCAGAGGATTTTTTAGAGGAAGATGTCATCGAGCTTGTGTGCTATGGGATTGATACATTGGCAGATATTTTTATCAATGATACGCTTGTTGCCACAACTAATAATATGCATCGCACATGGAGAATCAATGTGAAGCCTTGTATCGTGTGTGGAGAAAATCAAATTAGGGTGGATATAAAGAGTGCTATCAAATATATCGAAAATTATACGCCAATCAAAGAAAAAGAAATCGAAGTCATTCCCGCAGGTTGCATGAAAGGCAATCAATATATCCGAAAAGCGCACAGTATGTTTGGATGGGATTGGGGACCGAATATACCTGATGCAGGAATTTGGAGAGATATCGAGTTGTGTGCTTATAAAAGCGCTGCCATTCGTGATGTTTACTTTTCGCAAATTCATGAAGAACATGCGGTTACATTAGAAACGTATATTGATATAGAGAATTTCAATGGAGAAATAGAAGGTATTCGATTGCTTATTATTTCACCAGATGGAAATGTAACAGATGTTTTTATTGAAGATGCTATTTCAGCGCACAAAATCAATGATTCAACATGTACAAGCTTCTATGCCTCAACAATCATTGAAAATCCGATGTTATGGTGGCCAAATGGCTATGGAGAGCATCCGCTTTATCAAGTGCATGTGTTGGCACAAGCACAAAATGGCGAAATTCTAGACGATAAAAGTTTTCAAATAGGATTGCGTACATTGACAATTAGTCAAGACGAAGATGAATTTGGTAACGAGTTTTGCTTCATTGTCAATGGAATCAAAATCTTTGCAATGGGAGCTAATTATATTCCTGAAGATGTTGTTTATGGGCGAATTGATGAAGATAAAATTTGCCATTTAATCGCTTCATCTTTGTGGGCGAATTTCAATTGCCTTCGCATTTGGGGCGGCGGTTATTATCCATCGGATCGATTTTATGAATTATGCGACTTAAATGGTATTGTCGTTTGGCAAGATTTGATGTTTGCTTGTAATGCGTACGAATTAAGCGAGAATTTCGAGGAAAATATTATCCTTGAGACCATTGACAATGTTAAAAGACTGCGCCATCATGCTTCATTAGGTCTTTGGTGCGGAAACAACGAAATGGAATCGGCTTGGCATCACTGGGGAGGATTTGTCTCTCAAAAGAATGCAAACGTGCTGAAAATGGATTATACAAAGCAATTTGAGGAAATCCTTTCGCAAGTCGTTCATGCATATGACGAAGAGCGATTTTATTGGCCTTCTTCTCCGTCATCGGGTGGTGGTTTTGACAATCCAGACGACGAAACAAGAGGCGATGCGCATTATTGGGATGTTTGGCATGGCCAAAAGCCGTTTTCAGATTATCGCAAGCATTATTTCCGTTTTTGCTCAGAATTTGGTTTTCAATCATTTCCTGATATAAAAACAATTAATACATTTGCACTAGAGAGCGACAAAAATATTTTTTCAAGAATTATGGAAGAGCATCAAAAAAATGATGCTGCCAATGGAAAGCTCTTATATTATTTATCGGAGAATTTCCAATATCCAAAAGGCTTCACTCAATTACTAGATGCAACGCAAATCTTACAAGGATTAGCGATAAAATGTGGTGTAGAACATTGGAGAAGAAATCGTGGACGTTGTATGGGTGCTCTTTATTGGCAACTAAATGACAATTGGCCAGTAGCATCTTGGTCAAGCATTGATTATTATGGTCGCTACAAGGCACTTCACTATATGGCGAAAAAATTCTTTGCGCCAGTAGCTGGTAGTGTTGAGATGGAGAATACCACCGTATGTGCGTGGGTAGCCAATGAAACAAGAAAAACAGCTGAAAGACGTGTTATCGTTTCATTGAAAACATTGGATTTTGACGTGTTAGATGTTGTAGAACAGACGATATGCATTAAGCCACTGTCATCAAAAATGGCTATCAAAAAAGATTACGGGGACTTGACTAAGCAACTAAAAACCGATTGTTTTGTTGAAGTGCTATTTATGGACGGAGAAGAAATTCTCTCAAAAGAAGTGGAGACCTTTGTTCCATACAAACACATAAACTTGCAAGAGGCATTGATTGAAGTGGAAGTGATTGATCAAGGCGACCAATTTGAAATGAAATTGGCAAGCGAAACATTTGCTCCATTTGTGAAAGTTGGCTTTACCAATACGGATGCGCTATTTTCGGATAATTATGTGATGATTACATCCGACGAAGTGGTATCCATTATCGTAAAAAAAGAAGATATCGCAGGTGGTTATATAAGTTGTATAGACTGTATGAATGATTTAGTAATTAGCAGTTTGTATGATACATATTTGTAGAAAGGATGAAATGATTATGGCGAAAACAGTAAGACTATGTGACATTGCAAAAATCGCAGGTGTAAGTAGTGTAAGTGTATCAAAAGCACTATCAGGAAAAGACGGCGTGAGTGATGAGTTGCGAGAGAGAATCATTAAAATTTCCGAACAGCTAGGGTATAAATCCGTTAGCTCAAAAGTGGTTCCTTGGGGGAAAACAGGGAATATCGGCGTGCTAATCGCCGAACAATTTATCCAACAAGACAATTCGTTTTATTGGGAAATGTATCAAGATGTTGTTACGGCGTTGTCGGACAAAGGTTATCTTAGTATTTTAGAATTGGTGACTCCTGAAATGGAAAAGAATTTAGAGATGCCAAAGACAATTGTTGAACGAAAAATTGATGGTATGATTATTATTGGTACTTTAAACAAGGAATACAATAAATTTGTGTGGCACGATGGACGTGTTCCGATTATGTTTATTGATGCCTATGAAGCACATATGGATTATGATGCGGTTATTTCAGATGGCTACTACGGAATGTACACCATGACAAATTATTTGATTGCACATGGACATAAAGACATTGGATTTGTGGGCAATATATTAGCGACAAGTAGTATTACGGATCGTTATTTAGGCTTTTGTAAAGCCATGATGGAAGCAGGGCTTGAAGTAAGAGACGAGTGGGTGATTCCTGATAGAGATAATGTAGCGATGCTAAATATCGACGAGCTACCAGAAAAATTGCCAACTGCATTTGCAGCAAACTGCGATAATAGCGCGTATGAGTTAATTAATAGACTGAAGGAAAAAGGGATTAGATGTCCAGAGGATATTTCAATTGTTGGATTTGATAATTACATCAATGTGGACTCAAATCCAGAAATTACAACCTACTCTGTTAGCATGAAGAAAATGGCGAAGGTTGGTGTTCGTAATTTAATCCGCAAGGTTATTCATCGTGAATACAATAAAGGCCTACAACTTGTAACAGGCCAATTAATCGTAAAGGGAAGTGTCAATCATCGTTCACTAAAAGATCCAGCATTTTTCGATAATTAGTATTTGTGATAATATAACCTTGATAAAGATGTCCCCACTTCTAAGCAAAGCGAAAGTGGGAGCAACATCTTTGTATCAGTAGGTGTTCAAGCACCTACTGATATGCAGCGAAGCTGCAACAAAGGGTTACCAGCGCATTGTTTCACAATGCGAGTAAGTAACACTGCTATTAGCAGTGTGGATTACGAGTATTCTCTTTGACTAATGAATATAACAGATAGGAGTTTTTAAAATGAGTTATTTAGAAAATTACAAAGAATGGTGCGAAAATCCTTATTTTGATGAGGAAACAAAAAAAGAATTGTTGGGCATTGCACAACAAGAGGATGAAATTAAAGATCGTTTTTACAAGAGTTTGGAGTTTGGAACAGGTGGACTTCGTGGTGTTATTGGTGCGGGAACAAACCGTATGAATTTTTATACCGTTCGTAAAGCGACACAAGGCTTGGCAAATGTTATCCTAAAAGAAAATGGACAGGATATGGGAGTTGCCATTGCCTTTGATTCAAGAAATCAATCGCCTGAATTTGCAAATGAAGCAGCATGTTGTTTGGCAGCGAATGGCATTAAGGCGTATGTGTTTGAATCCTTGCGTCCAACGCCAGAACTATCGTTTGCTGTACGTGAATTAGGCTGTAAGGCAGGTATTGTTATTACGGCTAGTCACAACCCACCAGAATACAATGGCTATAAAGTGTATTGGGAAGATGGCGCACAAATTACATACCCTAAAGATGATATTATTATTAGCGAAGTAAATTCCATAAATGATTATGCAACGGTAAAAACAATGTCTGCGCAAGAAGCAAAAGAAAAAGGTCTTTATACGATTATTGGTCAAGAAATGGACGATAAGTATATGGCAGAGCTTAAAAAACTTGTGCTAAGACCAGATGCCATCAAGGCAGTTGCAAAAGATATCAAAATTGTGTATACACCATTATACGGAACAGGAAATGTTCCTGTTCAACGAATCCTAAAAGAACTTGGTTTTGAAAATGTGTATGTTGTTAAGGAGCAAGAGCTTCCAGATGCCACATTCCCTACCGTTAGTTATCCAAATCCAGAAGATCCAAAAGCATTTGCATTGGCATTAAAACTTGCAAAAGAAGTAGATGCGGATATTATTTTGGCAACGGATCCAGATGCCGATCGCCTTGGTGTATATGCAAAGGATTCAAAAACAAATGAATACATGCCATTTACGGGAAATATGTCTGGTATGCTTATTTGCGAGTACAATTTAGCAACGAAAAAAGAGCTTGGTATTTTGCCAGCAAATGGTGCCGTTGTAACGACCATCGTATCAAGCAATATGGCGTTAGCTGTTGCAAAAGCGTATGGTATGAAGTATATCGAAACCTTGACGGGATTTAAGTATATTGGAGAACAAATTAAATTCTTCAAAGAGCAACAATCGTATGAATACCAATTTGGTTTTGAAGAAAGCTATGGTTGTCTAATTGGTACACATGCTAGAGATAAGGATGCGGTTGTAGCCGTTATGGCACTTTGTGAAGCGGCAGCATATTATATGACACAAGGAAAAACCTTATGTGATCAAATGGATGCGATTTACGAAACATACGGTTACTATAAAGAAGCATTAGTGACAATTACCTTAAAAGGTATTGAGGGCGCTGCAAAAATTCAAGAAATGCTAAATACGCTTCGCCAAAATCCACCAAAAGAAGTAGCGAATATTCCACTTGTTGAATTTAGAGATTATGAATATGACAAGGTAGTGAACGCAAAGAGTGGTGAAGTCACAAAAACAGGATTGCCAAAATCCAATGTATTGTATTTTGAGCTAGAAGATGATGCGTGGTTCTGCGCAAGACCATCTGGTACAGAGCCTAAAATCAAATATTATGTTGGTATTAAAGGCAAAACACAAAAGGATAGCGAAGACAAGCTTAAAGCATTGCTAGAAGCAGTTGAGAAACTATAAAAAGATTGTTATTCTTTATTGGATTGTGCAACAAAGAAGAGCGCTCGCAACTAGGACGTATCGGAGTCGTTGGTGGCATTATAGCGATAGTAGGAACGATAGGATTTCAAATGGGTTAACCTCCTACTGAGATAGCAGCGAAGCGGATTTCGAGTATCCGAATTGATATTAAAAAGAGGCGTTACGACGCCTCTTTTTAATGAAAAAATTTATGAAAGATAGAGAAAAGATGGGTAGAATCGAAGAGCATTAGTGTGAATGTTCTTCTTGTTCTTCTTCTTTAAGTTTTTTATCGAACTTTGCATATATAGCACTAATAATAAAGCAAATGATACCAGCAAGAATCATAGCAACGAAGCGTAAAATCGTATCAACGAATGCAATGTCAATAAGTGCAAGCTTCAATACACATAGGATAGTCAATATCAAGCCATATGTGCGCAAATGCTTTCCCTTTAATATAAAGCCTCCGATAATACAAAGTAGAGCAGTTAGCATACAAATAATGCTAATAATGAAATTCTCACGAACACCAAAGGCATGAAAAACAGATAAGGTAATGAGCGTGAATTTAATCGCTGTGAACAATTGCTCTTTGCGTATCGTTCTGTTTTGAATATGTTGTGACAAACGCATAAAGGCTAATATGATAACAAGGACTCCGATAAGAAGTTTGATGATTGGTGAGTTATTTGAATGATTTAGAATCGTTAATCCAAACAACAAAACGTAGCCTTCGTTGATATACAGTACAGTTTTTAGCGACTGTTCAATAGTAGCGTACCAAATAATATAGGCAAGAATACTAACAAGAAGCTGTGCAATAAGCGTTTGCGTGTTAAAACCATTGAAAATAGGGAAGAAACAAAATTGTAATATCGTTATACCAGCAATAGCATAAGGTGCAAAATGAAAACGTGTTATCTTTTGCTGAACCCATAAAAAGATCATAAGGCCAAATAAAACGGTGGCAGTAAGTAGGACAGGAAGAAATACACCATGGAATCGTTGAATTTCAAAAAGATTATAAAACAGTGCAATGAAAACCTCGATACCAAACGAAATATTTGCAAAAACGATAAATTCGTTTGCGTGATATAAGTAATAAAAAATGATTAGTAAGAAACCAAATAACAAGAAAAATGGTACAACTATCTTAATCATTTGTAAGGAATTTGTTTCGATGTCGATAATCGTTTTGATGAAAAGGAACAACAATACGGTTGGTACGGTGATCAGCGTGTTTGCCATCAATAGAGGCTTTTTAAATGTTAAAATTTTTGCTTTCATTAAGGAAAGAACCATATGAATAATAATAATGAAAACTCCAATTAATAATATGTAGCCTAATCGAGATATGCGTTGTGTAGAAGGAAGCTGATAATAAAATGGTATGATAATTTGTGTAGTTAATGCCGTTACCCAAATGATCGTGTTGAAAATTTGCAAAAGAACACTTGAATGCTCAAGGTGTGTATTTGCAGAAGTAACCATGTAATTAAACGTGCTAAGTAAAAGAAATTGCAAAATAAATGCGCCAAGAATGACAGCAAGTGGAAGGACTGGCGTGCTAGTTCTTAGCAACGAAGGGAAAAATGCGCCAATCATAACAAAACCTTCGATAAGGCATAAAAATTGCGTTAATAATAGTCCAAATAAGTAGGTCTTTTTGGTAAAAAAGAGATTGGACACGAGAAGAACAATAATCGTAATTAATTGGTATAAAAGAACAAAGCCAAAATGCGAATCTGTCAAGGTTGCAAACGCATAAATACAATTGATAATAACGCCAAAATGCGCTATATAACTAAGTGCAGGATGATTAATTAGCTTAGATAAAAACAAGGAAGCAATCACCCAAATAAGAACACATGACATAGCAACGGCATCATTTAGTAGTCCGAAAAATATATGAATAATGAAAATCGTAATAAACAGTGAGCCAGTTCCACACCCCGCTAGAGAAATGGAAAAAGGGTTTGGGTATTTTATAGCTAGGAATACACCAACGCCAGTAATGGCTACGCTAATGGTGATTAAAAATAGGCCTTTTAATTCGCTTGATAGTCCTTGATAAGCAAGTGTGCCGAGAAATAATAGTCCTATAAAAACTAAAAGTGATGCAAGAATGGCAATCACTTTTCCTCCGACTAATTGCTCCAATGTGCCCTTCGTATTTGGCGTATGAATCGGCAACGATTTTTGTGGTGGACGATTTGGCGGCATCATAGTAGGCGCAGGAGGGCGTGGTGGAAGAGGACGCGATGGAATCCCTTTTGCAAATGGTTGGGAAACCATACTTGCAGAAGAAGGAATCTCTGGAGTGAGCGACTCTTTTGAATCGGATTGCTCATAAGAAACAGCGTCATTTGGAGATTCTTTTGTGCGTTCGTGTCGTTGTATAGTTTGCTTAAATAGTGAAAATCGCCATTCAAGATCTTGGATTTTTTGTTGGAGTTTTTGGATGGTCACAAATAAATATATCGTGCAACCAATTAGACATAAGCATAATAATTCCATTCCGAACACCTCCTCAGTAATACGATAATAGTACACTAAAAGTGGTATATTGGCAAGAAAAAAAAACACTTGACAACCTTTTTTAAAAGAAGTATGATATGTGTAATTAAATAATTCAAACCGTTGAAGTGGAGATAAAAACGAATCGTGCACTTACAGAGAGTCTGGGAGGATGAGAACCAGATAGAACGCAGCTTGTTAAATGGACCACGGAGGGCATAGTCAAAAGAAGTGAGAGCTTCCGAGTATTCTATGACGTGAGAGCATACGTCAGTTGCGAGAGATATGTTTGTATCTTAAAAAGAGCGCATCTATTATAGTATGCGAATCAAGGTGGCACCGCGTGTTGAATTTCAACCCGTCCTTGACAGTCGAAAAACTGTCGAGGGCGGTTTTTTAGTTGAAAGGAGACTATAGTATGAAAGCATTTCAATGTGTACCAGCATTTGACGAGGCAATGCATTATGTCAATCAAGAGATTTATAAGAACATACCCATAAGTAAGTCCATTATGGCAGATGAATATACACCTATTGAAGTATTAAAAATTCTCAAAAAAGCAAGTCATCATTGTTTTATCCTAGAAAGCGTAGAGGATTCAAAGAATGGGGGACGCTATACATTTCTAGGATACGATCCGAAATTAGAGATTACTTGTAAGGACTATGATTTGACCGTAAAAAGCAAAGAATTCTGCTATAAAAATCATGAAAATCCTGGACGATATATACGAAAAATTATTCGTGAAAATAAAAGTCCTATTATGAAAGAATATGAGTTGCCCTCTTTTACGGGTGGTCTAGTAGGATATTTTTCATACGATTATATTAAATACGCACAACCGCATTTGACATTGGATGCACTAGATGAAGAAAATTTCAATGATGTTGACTTGATGCTATTTGACAAGGTTATTGCCTTTGATAATTTAAAACAACAAATTATCTTCATTGTAAATGCCAAAACTGAAAATTTTGAAATTAACTATCAGAGGGCGCTTGCTGATTTAGAAAAAATGGAACAACTGATAGTGCATGGAAAAAAAGAAGAAGTACAACCGCTTCAAATAACAACACCTTTTAAGGAATTGTTTGAGAAAGAGCAATTTTGCCAAATGGTTCAAAAAGCACAAGCGTATATTTATGAGGGAGATATTTTTCAAGTTGTCTTATCGAATCGAATTGAAGCCAATATGAAGGGAAGTCTCCTTGATGCATATCGAATGTTGCGAATCATTAATCCGTCACCGTATATGTTTTATTTCGCAAGTGATGATATCGAACTTGCAGGTGCCTCTCCAGAAACATTGGTGAAGCTAGATAGTGGAGAGCTTTATACGTATCCATTAGCTGGAACAAGAAAGCGTGGCGAGAACAAAGAAGAAGATGAGCGATTAGAAAAAGAACTATTGGCTGATGAAAAAGAATGTGCAGAGCATAATATGTTAGTTGATTTAGGGAGAAATGATATCGGAAAAATTAGCGACATAGGCAGTGTATCGGTCGAAAAATATATGGAGGTCGTAAAGTTTTCACACGTTATGCATATTAGCTCACTTGTCAAAGGAAAACTTAAAAATGATCAAGATGCCGTTGATGCGATTGATTCCATTTTGCCAGCAGGAACATTGTCAGGAGCACCAAAGTTTCGTGCCGTTGAAATTATCAACAAATTGGAGAATAACAAGCGAGGGATTTATGGTGGAGCCATTGGTTATCTTGATTTTACGGGGAATATGGACGTTTGTATCGCCATTCGATTAATGTTTGCGAAAAATCAAAAAGTATTTATTCGCTCGGGGGCTGGCATTGTAGCTGATAGTATTCCAGAAAAAGAATATGAGGAATGTCTAAATAAAGCGAAAGCAGTGATGGTCGCGCTTCATGAAGCCTCGCATTCAACAGGAGGTGAAGACGATGCATTTGCTAATCGATAATTATGATAGTTTTTCTTATAATGTATACCAACTAATTGGTGCGATTTCTCCTGAGGTTCTCGTTAAACGAAATGATGAAATAACAGTGGAAGAAATAAAGCGCCTTCAACCAGAAACCATTATTTTGTCGCCAGGGCCAGGAAGACCAATTCATGCAGGAATTTGTTTAGAAGTGATTAGAGAATGTGGTGGCAAAATCCCGATTATCGGAATCTGTTTAGGACATCAAGCCATTTGCGAAGCGTTTGGAGCAGACATATCGTATGCCAAAGAATTGATGCATGGAAAGACATCCGTTATCAATATAAAAAAGGGAAGCAAGATATTTAAAGGGCTTCCAAATGAAATACATGTAGCGAGATATCATTCATTATCAGCTAAGACGGAAACAATGCCAAGCTGTTTGCGAGTGGTGGCTACATCAGAGGATGGCGAAATTATGGCTGTCGAACATACAGCATATCCAATCTATGGCGTTCAATTTCATCCAGAATCGATTTTGACGCAATACGGAAGAGAGATGATGCTAAATATATTAGGACAAGGAGAATATGATGATTAAGGAAGCGATATTAAAGGTAGCAAAAAAAGAAAATTTGAGTTTTGATGAAGCAAAAAAAGTGATGAACGAAATTATGGATGGTGAAGCAAGTGCCGTACAAATGAGCTCGTACTTGACAGCACTAAGCCTAAAGGGTGAAACGATTGATGAGATTACAGGTTCAGCAGCGGGATTGCGTGAGCATTGCGTTCGTCTATTGCACGATCAAGAAGTGCTAGAAATCGTAGGAACGGGAGGAGACGGTGCCAATTCATTCAATATCTCAACGACCTCTTCGTTTGTGATTTCGGCTGGTGGTGTGCCAGTTGCAAAACATGGAAATCGTGCAGCCTCCAGTAAATGCGGAGCAGCAGATGTGCTAGAAGCGTTAGGTGTCAACATTGCGATTGCACCAGAAAGAAGCGCTGAGTTAATTAAAGAAATCGGACTGTGCTTCTTGTTCGCACAAAATTATCATATTGCAATGAAATATGTAGCGCCTGTACGCAGAGAATTGGGGATTCGGACAATTTTCAATATTTTAGGGCCACTCGTTAATCCAGCGGGTGCAAATATGCAGGTAATGGGCGTGTATGATGAAAGGTTGGTCGAACCATTGGCTGAAGTATTGCAAAAGCTTGGTGTAAAAAATGCCATGGTTGTCTATGGACAAGATTCATTAGATGAAATTTCTATGAGCGCACCAACGACTGTTTGTGAAGTAAGAAATGGATGGTTTAAACGTTATGTGATTGAGCCTGAACAATTTGGCTTTAAAAAATGCCAAAAAGAAGAATTGGCAGGTGGAACACCAGAGGAAAACGCCAAGATTACGCTGGCTATACTAAACGGCGAAAAAGGCGCAAAGCGAGATGCCGTTGTACTAAATTCGGCAGCAGCGCTGTATATTGCAGGAAAATGTGAGACATTAGAGGAAGCCGTTTGCTACGCCCAAGAGTTGATTGATAGCAAAAAAGCAAAAGAACAATTAGAAAAACTAATTGAATATAGCAATCGTTAAGAGGTAGGAAGATGATTTTAGATGAAATAGCCGTTGTAACGAAAAAAAGAATTGAAAAGCAAAAAGAAATAGTATCTCTTGAGGATATAAAGAGAAAGGCGCTTTCAATGCCAAGAACCATGTATTTTCCATTTGAAAAGGCACTTCGCACAGAGGAAATGTCTTTTATATGCGAAGTGAAAAAAGCATCTCCATCAAAAAACGTGATTGCAGAAGATTTTGATTATTGTAAAATCGCTATGGAGTATGAGAGAGCCTTTGCAAGTGCCATTTCTGTTTTGACAGAGCCGACGTATTTTCAAGGTAGCAATGCATATTTAGCCGAAATTAACAGACAAGTGTTAATTCCGACCTTGCGCAAAGATTTTACGGTAGATGAGTATATGATTTATGAAGCAAAGACCTTGCAAGCCTCCGCCATTTTATTAATATGCGCCATTCTAACGGATGATCAATTAAAACGGTATATGGAAATTGCGCATGAATTAGGGATGTCGGCTTTGGTCGAATGTCATAGCGAGGGAGAAGTTGAAAGAGCATTGAATATAGATGCGCGCATAATTGGTGTGAATAATCGAGATTTACAAACCTTTGAAGTCGATACAAATACAAGCCTTCGTCTTCGCCACTTAGTCCCTAAGGAAAAACTATTTATTTCTGAAAGTGGTATTCAGACGGCAGAAGATGTCGCAAAACTATATGAATGTGGAGTGGATGGAGTGCTAATCGGCGAAACATTAATGCGAAGTGGTGATAAATCGAAAAAAATACGGGAACTTCGATCGGGATGTGGAGGATGATATGAAAATAAAACTATGTGGCGTAAGAAGATATGAGGATATTGAAGCGTGCAATCAATATAAACCCGATTATGTTGGTTTTGTCTTTGCTAATAGCAAAAGGCAAGTGAGTGATTATGAAGCAAAAGGCTTACGAGAGGCATTGGATGCTACCATCCCTTGTGTGGGGGTTTTTGTAGATGAGGCAATCGAAAGAATTAGTTTGCTTTGTGAAGAGGGAGTTATACAAGTCGTGCAATTGCATGGAAATGAAAATGAAGACTATATTAGGCAATTAAAAGAAAAAATAAATTGCCCTATTGTCAAAGCGATTGGGATAACAAAGAAAACGGATTTTGAAAAGCTGGAAAAACACCCTGCGGATCGATTACTGTTTGATTATAAGGAAGCGGGAAGTGGAAAAACATTTGACTGGTCACTTTTAAAGAATTGCAAAAGAGAATTTTTTTTAGCTGGTGGATTATCAAGTGAAAATGTCGAAGAAGCGATTGCTTATTTAGAACCATATGGCGTTGATGTAAGTACATTAGTTGAGACAAATGGTAAAAAGGATGTAGCAAAAATAAAAGAATTTATTGAAAAAGCAAGAAAGGCAGAGAAAAAAATGATGGGAATAAAACAAGGCAGATTTGGAATGCATGGTGGACAATATATTGGCGAAACACTGATGAGCGAGGTTATTCACTTGGAAAAGCAATATAATTTTTATAAGGAAGATGAAGAATTTAATAAAGAATTAAATGAGCTTCTTCAAAATTATGCGGGGAGGCCATCACTATTGTATTATGCTAAGAAGATGACACAAGACCTTGGAGGAGCAAAAATTTATCTTAAACGAGAGGATTTAAATCATACAGGCTCGCATAAGATTAATAATGTACTTGGTCAAGTATTAATGGCAAAGAAAATGGGGAAAACACGTGTTATTGCAGAGACGGGAGCAGGGCAACATGGCGTTGCAACAGCAACGGCGGCAGCGCTTCTTGGTTTGGAATGTGAAATTTATATGGGAAAAGAAGATACCGATAGGCAGGCCTTAAATGTTTATCGCATGAAGCTTCTTGGTGCGAAAGTACACGCCGTAACAAGTGGAACACAAACCTTAAAGGATGCCGTAAATGAGACAATGCGTGAATGGTCAAACCGAATTAGTGATACACATTATGTATTGGGTTCTGTTATGGGACCACATCCATTTCCACAAATTGTACGTGATTTTCAAAGCGTTATTAGTAGAGAAGCAAGAGAGCAAATTTTATTTGAAGAGGGAAAGCTTCCAAAAGCAATTTATGCTTGCGTAGGTGGCGGAAGCAATGCAATGGGCATGTTTTATCATTTTATTGACGATAAAGAGGTTTCCTTAATTGGCTGTGAAGCAGCAGGGCGTGGCGTAAAAACAAAAGAAACGGCAGCAACGATTGCAACGGGAAGCATTGGCATTTTCCACGGAATGAAATCGTATTTTTGCCAAGATGAATATGGTCAAATTGCACCCGTGTATTCAATTTCGGCAGGACTCGATTATCCAGGTATTGGGCCAGAACATGCAAATTTGCACGATAAAAAACGAGCAAATTATGTGCCAATTACAGATGATGAGGCCGTAGAAGCATTTGAGTATTTAGCAAGAACAGAGGGAATTATTTGTGCCATTGAAAGTGCTCATGCTGTGGCGCAGGTAATAAAAGATGCAAAAAAGTATGACAAGGATGATTGCATTATTGTATGTTTGTCAGGGCGTGGCGATAAAGATGTTGCGGCAATTGCAAGATATAGAGGAGAAGATATCAATGAATAAATTAGAAACGATTTTTAAAAACCAAAAAGCATTTATTGCCTTTATTACGGCAGGAGATCCAACGATTGAAAAAACAATCGATTATGTTTTAAAGATTGCCGAGGCGGGGGCCGACCTAATTGAAATCGGTATACCATTTTCAGATCCAACTGCAGAAGGGGTAGTTATTCAAGAAGCAAATATACGTGCCTTGAAAAATGGGGCAACAACCGATAAAGTGTTTGATGCTGTTGCGAAAATACGCCAAAAAAGTGATGTGGCATTGGCATTTATGACATACGCAAATGTGTTGTTTCACTATGGGTATGAGCGTTTTTGTAAACGCTGTCAAGAGCTAAATGTAGAAGGATTAATGATTCCTGATTTGCCATTTGAAGAAAGAGAAGAGCTAAGCGGTATCGCAAGTGAGTATGGAATAGAGGTTGTTTCATTTATTGCACCGACATCAACAGAGCGTATAAAGATGATTGCAAAGGAAGCAAGGGGATTTATTTATTTGATTTCATCGCTTGGCGTTACTGGTGTAAGGAGTGAAATCAAAACAAACCTTGATGAGATTATTGCGGAAATTCGCAAGGTAACAGATGTTCCCGTAGCAATTGGCTTTGGCATTAGTACGCCAGAGCAAGCAAAGGAAATGGCAAAAAAGGCAGATGGTGTTATAGTCGGAAGCGCCATTGTTTGTTTGGTTGAAACATATCGTGATGCAGCAGACGAGGCCATCTTTACATATGTTAAGTCAATGAAAGAAGCATTGTAAATGTAACGGCAAATCTTTAAGAGGTCTTCACATATATTTCATTTTACATATAATGCAAAGTGCGTTATAATAAAAAGAGCATTGAAGCGTATTTGTGCGTGATAGCGATTGTGAAAGAACGAGAGCTTATAAAAACGCGAAGAATACATTTTGGAGGACATTTTAAATGACTAAGAAACGAAAAATCATTACGGGAATATCAATCGCATTAGGCAGTATCGTATTTGTTACATTGCTGACTTTGGGTTTGAAATTTCTTTTTAATAAAATGGACGAACAAGTAGATACGCTTTTAACTTCTTCGACGAATTCTTCAACAAAATCATCAGAGTCAACGAATTCACAAGCGGAAGATTCAACAGAAGAATCATCCGAAGAGCCTTCGACCGCCTTTCCTACCGTAGAGACGCTAGAATCTACTAATCGAGAGGATTTGATTTTAAAAGAAGAAGGTGTTTATGGCATTATAAGTTATGAAAAAGAGAACACAACCTATTATCGACTATTGTTTTCTTCCGCAGAGGAAAAACTATATGATATGCACTACAAAAAAGGTGTGAAATATACCTTGACATGGATTAATTTCTCTAAAGAAACACAAATTGCGATGGTGGTTGATTTTTCGCAAATTGAAATATCCTTAAATAAAAACGATACGTATATGACATTAGATAAAAAAACGTATCAAAAAGAAAATGGCGACTATATTATATTTCAATTAGAAGAAAAAGAAACCGTTGCTTTATGTACGGTTTCGGAAGAGGTTGTCCTATATACCTCCGTATTTTTCGTGGAAAATGAAACGGTTAGTAGCTATATCCATTCGATGGAGGGGTTATATGCGTTTTATCATTTTCAATCAAACTTAGAAGAAGGGATACCTTATTCTTATAAGTATTGTATGGAGGGTGATTACGAAGAATATGTTGAATACATTTCAGACTTGCCATATGGTGATATGCTTTGGACGGGTGATGCGCCAGATGCAGCATTGATTGCACGAGATATTCATTTGCACCATTATAATGAAATTGATTTGTTTGCCGTATACGGAATAGGCGGCAGTAGTAAAGGTGTGATTCAACAAGTGGTCGTTGAAAAGAAAAATGTCGCAGGTCTTGAGCAAGATTGCGTATTCGTGAAGAAGGGAAATGTCTATACAGGGTACGTTCCATTTTTAGGTTCAACGGAGTTGTTTCGAGATGTCATTCTTAGTATCGGTTTTGTAGATGGTACCATTCGATTTCCAGAAACATTGGTTGACGGAAGAGGAAATTTATTAGACGAGCATGTTATAACGATTGTTGATGATGAAGGAAACGAATATCGAGTGATCGTTGTTATTAAAAAAATGACATATAACTTACCAGTTGTCTATTTGACAACGGAAGATGGAAAAGATGTATCATCAAAAACGATTTATAAAAACGGTACCTTTGCACTAGATGCGGGGAATACGGACTTCGAGTCAATAGAAGAAAAGTCAATCGAAATTCGTGGGAGAGGTAATTCGACATGGAAATTACCAAAGAAGCCATATAAAATCAAGTTTACGTCAAAGCAAGATGTATTGGGATTAGGCAAGGCAAAGCAATGGGTGTTATTGTCGAATTATTTGGATCGGTCTTATATTCGTAATTATATAGGATTAGAATTAGCAAAAGAAATAGAAGATATGTTTGTAGCGAGCTCCTACCCTGTCGATGTATTTTTAAATGGTCAATATATGGGCGTTTATAGCTTGGGAGAGCAGCTAGAAGCAAAGGAAAACCGCATTGATATAGATGAACATAACAATGACGAATTTAGCTTTTGGGTAGAAACAAATGGTACAAAAGGCGGAGAAGTATGGGGAGTAGAAGCATTTTCAACAACACTACTTAAAGCCGTTAAGGTCAATTATCCTGATGCGTCCTTAATTCCAAAAGAAAAAATTACGGAGATGATCAATTTTTTCAAAAAAGCTGAAGAGGCTGTTATTGCAAAAAAGGGCTATGAAGAATACATTGATGTAGATTCCCTAATTGACTGGCTGATTATTACGGAATTAACGTACAACGCTGACTCAGGATTTTTTAGAAGCTGTCATATCGTTAAAAATGCCAATGGAAAAATTGAGTTTGGTATTCAATGGGACTTTGATTTAGCGTTCGCAAATCTTGCGATTAATGATGCAAAATATAATTCATGGGCAACCTCTATGAATGGATACATTGAAAAAACATGGACAACCTATCTTTTTGAAGATAAGGAGTTTGTGAAAAAATTCAAGGAGCGTTGGAATGAAGTAAAGGATTCATTGATGAAAAAAGCAAGATTGCTATGTGATGAAAGCTACCTTGCACTTGAAAAATCGGCACAGCTTGATGAGGATATCTGGAAGAGAAATGGAAAACGCTTAGGTTGGGAGTGGGAATTCACAACAAACTATACGCTAGAAGAATCAATTGAATACATTATGACGATTTTGCAATACCGTTATGATTTTTTAAATCGCGTATTAAATCAAGGGAAAATTCCTGATATGTACGATAAGGAAACCGGAAAAAAAATCAATAATCCCGAAACAGAAACAACCGAACAATCGACTGAAGAATCAGAGACTTCAACTAAATCTCTTGAGAGTGAAAAGCCAACGGAAAAACCAACCGAAAAACCAACCGAAAAACCAATCGAAAAGCCAACTGAAAAGCCAATCGAAAAGCCAACCGAAAAGCCAACCGAAAAGCCAACCGAAAAGCCAACCGAAAAGCCAACCGAAAAG
>CAZMHF010000009.1:38433-47875 GCA_964566025.1 uncultured Lachnospiraceae bacterium
CCAATCGAAAAGCCGACTGAAAAGCCGACCGAAAAACCGACTGAGAAAGAGACTGAAAAACCAGAGCCTCCAAAGGAGACTCTCCCCACAGAAGATAATAAACCATCAGGTGAGGTAGAATAAACGCCAAGAAAGGACAAATATGAAAAGTATTTATGTGAATGAACCAGAAAAGAAAGAGGATTTGACACCTTTTTTGAACAACGTGGCAATTACACTACAAATAGCTGCTTGCTTTATCGCTATTTGTATTGGAGCAAAGAATCTTGAAAAAATCGAAAAAAAGAAGAAAAAGAAAAGGAAGAAAAAATGATGGTTGCTTCGCAAATGAAAAAAACAAAAAAGCAAATAAAAGTACCACCCATTATTCATTTTTTCTTCGGCATTATTTTGATGAGTTTGATGATTTATTTATATTTGTATTATCTATTTGAAACACCATTTAAATCATTTATGTGTGGAATTTTATGCATGGCTGTCTTGGTTTATATGATCAATTCATTTTTAAAATTTATCACACAAATGCGTTTTGCTAAAAAACGAAAACAATACGCAAATGAAGAGAAACAAACAGAGGAGATTTAATAACTATGAGATTATGCCCTTTTAAAAAAACAGATGCCTCTTGTCTTTTAAATTGGATTGAAGATGAAGAGTCAATGTTTCTATTTGGTTTAGGGTTTTTTCAATATCCTTTAACCATGGAACAAGTGTTAAGTCATATAGAGATATTCGAAAACCGAAAAGATGCGTTTATTTTTGCCGCACTTGATGATGATGGCGAGGTGATTGGGCATATTACCATTCGTAATATTGATTACAAAACAAACAGTGCTCATTTGGGCTTTATCATTATTGATCCAACGAAAAGGGGGCAAGGCTACGGAAAGAAGCTTGTTTCGTCAATGTTAGTGTATGCGAAGGATTGCTTGGCTTTAGAACGTGTTACACTAAATGTATTCCTTAACAATGAAGCGGCATTGCACTGTTATGAGTCGCTTGGATTTAATAAGGAAGAGAGAATTGAAGAAATTCCATATGATGATAAAATATTACATCTTGCTCGAATGAACTACATACTCTAATTGAAGAAACTGCAATAAAAAATGCGCATATTGTATTGCATTTTTATTTGTTTGTAGTTATAATTGAAACCTATGTACAATTTCATATTATTCAATAGGAGGAAGAAATGATGAAAAAGAAACTATGTTTACTATTAGTGGTTATTTTGTGTATGACATCAATGTTTGCATGCGCGAAAAAGGAAGATGACAAAAAGTCAACTGAAAAACCAGCTGAAAAAACAGAAAGCAAAACTGAAGGTAAAACAGAAGACAAAACAGAAGGCAAAACAGAAGGTACTGATGAGCCAACAACAGAAAACGTAAAAGGACTTTATGATCCAATTGCAAAAGAAGATATCAAGGTTGGTGTTATTCATATCACAAACCCAGCAGAGGGTTCAGGATATACATACACACATGATACAGGTATCGTTGCTATGCAAAAAGAACTAGGTCTAAATGATAACCAAATCGTTCGCAAAAACAACGTAAACGATCAAGATCCAGCAGCGATTCAAGCAGCGATTGAAGAGTGTATTGAAGACGGTGCAAATATCATCTTCGCTACAAGCTGGGGTTATATGGACGTGTGCGAGCAAATGGCTGAAGAATATCCAGAAGTTATTTTCTCTCATGGTACAGGTTACAAAGGAAATGGCAAGAACTTCAACAACTATTTCGGAAGAATTTATCAAGCTCGTTACCTAAGTGGTATTGCAGCTGGTCTTAAAACAGAATCAAATAAAATTGGTTATGTAGCAGCTCAAAACGTAGATAATGCTGAAGTAACAGGTGGAGCAAATGCCTTTGCTATGGGCGTTCATTCTGTTAATCCAGATGCAACTGTTTATGTAAAAGTTACTGGTAGCTGGTATGATCCAGAAGGCGAAACAGCAGCAGCAGAAGCACTTATTAATTTAGGCTGTGATGTACTTAGCCAACATTGTGATACACCAAATCCAATGACGGTTGCAGAAGAAAACAAAGCATTCGGCGTAGGTTACAACTCAGACATGTCTAAAGATGCAAAAGATGCTGTATTAACATCTGTTATCTGGCATTGGGGAAGCTACTATACACATGCTGTAAAAAGCGTAATTGACGGTACATGGGATGGCAAAAACTATTTCGGCGGAATGGCAGAAGGTCTAGTAGATTTATCAGATCTAAGCGATTTATGCGCAGAAGGTACTGCTGAGAAAATCAAAGAAGCAAAAGACAAAATGGTTTCAGGCGAGTGGGATGTATTCACAGGCGTAATTGAAACAAATGATGGAAAAACAGTTGGAGAAGAAGGAAAAACATTGGATGATGCAACGATCACTGGTGGAATCAACTGGTACTTCAAAACAATCGAATTAAAATAATTCATATATTGAACGAAAACAGTCGCAAGATGGCTCGCGTTCATAAGTAGGTTAGGGCGTTGCAGCAAAACGTTGCATACGCCCTTTTCTCCTTATAACGAAACTTCTTATAAACATAACTTGCATAGGAGGATTTATGGCAACGCGTCAAGAATCAAACAAGGCAGCAATTGAGTGTAAAGGTATTTATAAGCGCTTTGGAACGGTAATCGCCAATGAAGGCGTGGATTTGTCTGTTCAATACGGCGAAATCCTAGCAATCTTAGGTGAAAATGGATCGGGAAAAACAACACTTATGAACATGATATCTGGGATTTATCACCCAGATGAGGGGAAAATCGCATTAAGTGGTGAAGATGTAACAATTAATTCACCATTAGACGCGGCCAATTATGGTATCGGCATGATTCATCAACATTTCAAGTTGGTGGAAGTGTTTACGGCGATGGAAAATATCGTGCTTGGTACGAATGAGAAATTGCCCAAAAAGAATATTTTACGAAAAGAAATTCAAGATATATCAGAGAAATTTGGATTAGTGATTGATCCTGATAAGAAAGTATACAATATGTCTGTTGGTGAAAAGCAGACAGTAGAAATCCTAAAGGTTTTATATAGAGGCGCCAAAATTTTGATTTTGGATGAGCCAACAGCGGTTTTAACGCCTCAGGAAATCGAAAAGTTATTTGTGATTTTGCGTAAGATGAAAGAAGAAGGAAAAGCCATCATCATCATTACGCATAAGTTAAATGAAGTGCTAAGTATTAGTGATCGCGTGACGATTTTACGAAAAGGAAAATCGATAGATACAGTAAACACAAACGAGTGTGATGCGAAGCTATTGACGGAGCTAATGGTGGGACATGCAGTTAGCTTGAAAATAGATCGACCAATTGTGAAAGAGAAAAAGACAACCTTAAAAGTTGTTGATTTGAGCATTGAAAAACCAGATAAAACGCATGGTGTTTTGGACTTGAATTTTTCGCTTAAATCTGGTGAGATACTAGGTGTAGCAGGTGTTTCAGGAAGTGGACAAAAAGAATTATGCGAAGGTATTGCCGGTCTTTTGCCAGTTCAAAAAGGGGCGATCTTATATAAAAAAGAAAATATCGTAGGAAAAACGCCTGATGAGATTATAAAATTGGGTATTAGCATGAGTTTTGTGCCTGAAGATAGACTTGGTATGGGGCTTGTTGCTTCAATGGGAATTGTGGATAATGTATTATTGAAATCATACAAAGCAACCAAAGGACCATTTGTCAAAAAAACTGAGTCAAGATTATTGGCAAAAAAACTGGTAGAAAAACTAAGCATTGTTACGCCAAATGTTCATGTGCCAGTGCGTTTATTATCAGGTGGAAATGTTCAAAAGGTTTTATTGGGTAGAGAAATTGAATCAGCGCCGAATGTACTAATTACAGCGTATCCCGTTCGTGGTCTTGATATTAACTCTTCCATGACGATTTACAATTTGTTAAATGAACAAAAGCAAAAAGGCGTTGCTATTTTATTTGTAGGCGAGGATTTAGATGTTCTCCTTGAAATAGCGGATCGTATTATGGTTCTTTGCCATGGCGAGATTACAGGTATTGTAGATGCAAGAAGTGTGACAAAAGAAGAAATTGGCGCTATGATGACGGGTATGAGAAAAGGAGGCGACAATGAAGAAAATACATGAAAATGAGCCTCTGATTCGTGTAACAAAACGTGAAGAGCTTGCCAGAATGAAGGTTTTGATTTTGCGTATTAGCGTAATACTAATTGCACTAATTTGTGGCGGTGTGTTCTTAACATTAATCGGACAAAATCCGTTTAAGATTTATGAAACGATGTGGCAAGGTGCTACGAGAAGTAAAATGGCACGTGAGGCGACAATCAAATTATTTATTCCATTAACGATTAATGCACTTGGTGTAACACTTGCCTTTAAGATGAAGTTTTGGAACATTGGAGCCGAAGGTCAAATGATTATGGGCGGTGTATTCGCTTCCTATTTTGCGATTTATCATGATGGACTTAATCATTGGGTATTAATCCTTGTGATGTTTTTAGCAGGCATGGTTGGTGGAGGCTTATTTGCTCTTATTCCAGCTATCTTCAAAGCGAAGTTCAATGTCAATGAAACGTTATTTACATTGATGCTAAACTACGTTGCATTATACTTGGTTGTTTATTTGCAAGATGGGCCTTGGCGTGATCCTTCCTCATTGGGTTTTGCAAAATTCCCACGCTTTTCAACAAATGCACAGCTTGATAAAGTGCTAGGTGTTCAATTTGGCTGGATTGTCGCACTCATTTTGGTGGTACTTGTTTTTATCTATATGAAATATACAAAACATGGCTACGAAATTAGTGTTGTCGGTGAAAGCCAAGCAACAGCAAAATATGCAGGCATGAATGTAAAGAAAATTATTCTTCGTACCATGTTTATTAGTGGAGCGATTTGTGGCTTAGCAGGAATGATCGAAGCAACTGGAACATCAAGAACTCTAACAACAGGGATTGCAGGTGGTGTTGGCTTTACAGCAATTATTGTAGCGTGGCTATCACAATTAAACCCGATTGTTATTATGATTGTAGCGGCCTTCTTTAGTATTATGGATAAGGGCAGTAGCTTAGTGCAATCCACTTTCCATGTATCAAGTGCCGTATCAGCGGTGTTGCAGGGGATTATCTTATTTATGATTATTGGAAGCGAGTTTTTTATCAAATATCGTTTTGTTCTTCGTCAAAAACGATCTCCAAAACAAGAAACGGAGGAAGCATAAATGGAACTGTTTATTAAATTTATTGCTGTTTCAATTGCAAGCGGAACGCCGATCCTTCTTGGAACGCTTGGAGAAATTTTAGGGCAAAAATCAGGACATTTAAATCTTGGTGTAGAAGGCATGATGTCTATTGGTGCTTGTGCAGGCTTTATGGTAGGGTATCAAACGGACAATTTTGCGATTGCTCTCTTGGCAGCATTTATCGCAGGAGCATTGGCAGCATTATTGTATGCGGTGCTAACGGTAACGTTTTTCGCCAATCAAAACGTAACCGGTTTGACCTTGACGATTTTTGGCGTTGGTCTTGCGAATTTTGTTGGATTCTTTGCATTATCAAAGAGTGCAACAGGTTCACTTAAATTGCCATCAGCGATTACAGCGCAAATGAGAAATATTGATATTCCTATTTTAAGTGATTTACCGATTGTAGGAGAATTATTGTTTTCGTATACACCATTTGTTTATATTGCTATTTTCATTGCCATTGCAATGGCATACTATTTAAATAAAACAAAAACAGGCTTAAAACTTCGAGCAATTGGCGAGAATCCAGCAGCAGCAGATGCAGCAGGCATTAGTGTTTCCAAAATGAAATACATTAATCTTGCCATTAGCGGTGGTATTTCAGGGATTGGTGGTGCATATACCATTATGATTACCAATAAAGGTGTATGGATTAGTGATTGTGTTGGTGGACTAGGATGGATTGCTGTGGCGTTGGTTATTTTCGCAACATGGAGTCCAACAAAGGCGATTTTAGGATCATTTGTATTTGGTGCACTTCGTCAATTAAAGTATTATGTACCGAAATCTATACAAATTCCTATTGCATTTTATGATATGTTGCCGTATCTTATTACTATCATCGTTTTGATTATTACATCAATCCGTTTGGCGCGCGAGAAATCGCAACCAGCATCATGCGGTGTGAACTACTATAGAGAAGAAAGATAGGTGAAGTGAACATGGGTTTATTTTATTCAAGTACACGAGGAGATAAAGAACAATTAACAGCATCACAAGCGATATTAAAAGGGTTAGCAGATGACGGAGGGCTTTTTGTTCCAAGCGAAATGCCTACATTAGATAAAAGCTTTGAGCAATTAAAAGAAATGTCCTATCAAGAAATTGCTTATGAAGTGATGAAACTTTTTTTTACGGATTATACGAAAGACGAGTTACTAGATTGTATTAACAAAGCATATGACGAAAAGTTTGATACACCAGAGATTGCGCCTATCGTAAAAGTAGGAGATGCATATCATTTAGAGTTGTTTCATGGGCCAACGATTGCCTTTAAGGATATGGCGTTATCGATTTTGCCACATTTAATGGTAACGGCAGCGAAGAAGAATCATATGAACAAAAACATTGTCATTTTGACAGCGACTTCTGGTGATACAGGAAAAGCGGCATTAGAGGGATTTTCTGATGTAGAGGGCACAAGCATTATCGTTTTTTATCCACAAAACGGTGTAAGTGCTATTCAAGAGCGTCAAATGCTAACGACCGTTGGAAAAAACACCGCAGTAGTTGGTGTGACAGGAAACTTTGATGATGCACAAACAGGTGTTAAAAACATTTTCAATAATAAAGAATTGGCAAAAGAGTTAGAAGAAAAAGATTTTGTATTCTCCTCAGCAAACTCTATTAATATTGGACGTTTGATTCCGCAAGTCGCTTACTATGTATATACGTATGCAAAGCTACTAAAAGACGGCGTTATTCAAGCAGATGAAGCGATCAATTTTGTTGTTCCAACAGGAAATTTCGGAAATATTCTAGCTGGTTTTTATGCAAAAAAACTAGGGACACCAATTCAAAAACTGATTTGTGCTTCAAATGATAACAAAGTATTGTTTGATTTCTTTCAAACAAATATATATAACAAGAACCGCGAATTTATGCTAACGTCTTCTCCATCAATGGATATTTTGATTTCTAGTAACTTAGAGAGATTGTTATATTATATGGCAGGTGATGATGCGGATAAAACAGCAAAGCTTATGGCTGATTTGGCGCAAAAAGGAACGTATACCATTACAGAGGATATGCGTGATAGAATTGCTGATTTTGTTGGATTTTTTGCTACTGAAGGAGAAACAGCAAAGAGAATTGGCGCTATCTATGATGATACAGGTTATGTGATGGATACACATACGGCCGTTGCATCGGTGGCATATCAAAAATATAATGATATGACAAATGATACAACAACAAGTGTGGTAGTATCAACAGCTAGTCCGTATAAGTTTTTAAGTAGTGTTATTGAGGCGATTAAGAACCAAAAGACAACAAAAAGCGACTTTGAATTAGTCGACGATTTACATGCGATTTCACAAGTGGAAATTCCAAAGGCGATTGAGGATATTCGAACGGCTCCAATTTTACACGATTATAAATGTGAAAAAGAAAAAATGGAGCAAATGGTTGTTTCGTTGTTAACACACATAACACAATAGATTCACGAAATATACACCGTAAATTCTATTGATATTATAATGGAATCATGCTACAATATAGCAGTTCGTAAAGACGGACTGCTATTTTGTTTGGCAAAAAAATATAAAGGATTGGTAGTATCGTGGCAATTGAATCATTTAAAAGATATGAACAAAAATATATCGTAGATGAACAACAATTTCAAATTATATACCCATTGTTATTAGAATATATGAAAGAGGATTCTTATACACGTAAGAATGGTTTCTATCCGATTAATAACATTTATTTTGATACGGTTGATGACGATTTAATTCAAACCTCGATCAATAAGCCAGCCTATAAAGAAAAACTTCGCATGAGAAGCTATGGACCAAAGAACGATGAGGATACTGTATTTTTAGAAATTAAAAAAAAGATTAATCCCATTGTGACAAAACGACGCATTACCTTGCCTCTTAAAGAAGCGTATGACTATACTCTTCGCGGAATTCATCCAGGGAAAAAAGACTATATCAATCCATACGTGATGAATGAACTAGATGTCTTTATGAAACGATATGATTTGATGCCTAAGGTATACCTTTCTTACGAAAGAAAAGCATTGGCAGGAAGAGAAGACTCCAAACTTCGTGTTACGTTTGACCAAAATATTTTGGCACGGAGATATGATTTGGATTTGCGAAAAGGTGCGTATGGTGATCGTGTTTTGCCAGAGGGATATTGGTTGATGGAAATCAAAATTAGCCAAGCGATGCCGTTGTGGTTGACTAGATTGCTTAGTGAATATAAAATTTACCGTGTTTCATTTTCAAAATACGGGACAGAATATAGAAAATACGTCAAAAACAAAAAAGGAGCGTTCTAACATGACGAAATTAGAGGAACTATTGTTAGGCAATATTGAAACTACCTTTTCGGTACAACAAGCAATTATACGCGTATCATTTGCTTTGTTGATCGGATTTATCATCAGCTTTAGCTATATTATTGCTTCTAAGAAAAAGCAATCAAAAAACTTTGCGGTGATGCTAGTGATTTTGCCACCACTTGTCAGTATCATTATACAAATCATCGGTAGTGATTTAGCGAGAGCATTTTCGATGGGTGGTATTTTTGCATTGATTCGCTTTAGAAGTATTCCGGGCGATTCGAAGGACATTGTCAATGTATTTTTCGCTATGACGATGGGACTTGCATGTGGTGTCGGATTTTTTACCGTTGCCCTCATTGTATCCATTCTAGTGGCTTGTATTTTTATCGCACTATGCCTTTCACCATACGGCAATCCCCCAAAAATAACGGATATGCAGCTAAAGATTTTCTTGCCAGAAAATATTGATTTTAATGCGATGTTTGACGAAGTCTTGGCAAAATATACGCAAAAAGCATCCCTACAACAAGTAAAAACAGCAGAACTAGGAACGGTTTATCAATTAACCTATGTGATTAGTTTAAAAGAAGATACAAATACAAAAGATATGATTGATGAACTACGCACATTAAACGGCAATCTTAAAATCAATTTGATGTTGAATCCGAAAAAAACCAAAGAAGGAACGACCTTATAAGTAAGCATTTTATAAGAGTAATCAAGCAAAAAGTGATAAGTTATTTTTAAAAATATAGTATATAGTGTTAGTAGCTATAAATTAGGAGGTAAATTTATATGAGTCAAATTGACAACAAATCAGTAAATGCAATACGTGTTTTATCGGCAGATGCAATCCAAAAGGCGAATTCTGGACATCCAGGATTACCACTTGGTTCAGCAGCGATGGCTTATGAGTTATGGGCA
>CAZMHF010000010.1:0-37818 GCA_964566025.1 uncultured Lachnospiraceae bacterium
TCTAAATACAAAAAGCAGGAGGACGTACTCCTACTTTTTGTTACTTTCTTTTAATGAATCATATTTTCGTTTTAGCTCATCAAGTTGCAATTTTGTTGATATCAATTCGTGTTTGATTGTATATAAATTTTTTGACATTTCAGAATTTGATAATTCAGCTTTTTTTGCTCGTTCCTTTAATGAGAAATAATCATTTGCAATATTAATTTGCAATAAGATCGCTTGCATTTCTGGTGTAATCTTGTAATAACCACTCACTTGCTTTAGCTCGCCTATTTTTCCATTTAAGTAAGAGGCTACTTTCTGTAAATACGCTTCATCCTCATGCCCTCGCAATTTATATACCTTACCATTTATCATTACATCCGTAAATTTCTGATCGTCCATTTTATTCTCCTACATTATCTGCTCTACATATATGATCTCTACCAAACAGATTCCTTGTTATTTTACACCATACGCAATGAATAAACAAGTCTATCCGTTCATTTTCAAACCTAAGTGTTTATACGCATTATTGGTTGCCATACGTCCTCTAGGCGTGCGATTTAGTAGTCCATTTTGAATTAAATACGGTTCATATACATCCTCTAGCGTTCCTACATCTTCACCTAATGCGGCAGCCAATGTATCAAGTCCCACAGGCCCGCCATCAAATTTTTCGATAATAATTTGTAAAATAGCGCGATCGCCTGTGTCAAGACCTAAGCGATCCACTTCAAGTAAATCTAATGCATGGCTAGCAACCTCTAATGTAATCACTCCATCAAAGCGAACTTGCGCAAAATCACGCACTCTTTTTAGCAAACGATTTGCTAGACGTGGTGTCCCCCTCGAACGCCTTGCCAACTCAATTGCCCCCTCTGAATCAATTCCAACCGATAAGACATTTGCCGATTGTTCGATAATCGTTTGCAATTCATCAATGGTATAGTACTCTAGTTTTTGAACCACACCAAAACGGTCACGAAGTGGTGCTGTCAATAAGCCCGCTCTTGTTGTCGCTCCTACTAACGTAAACGCTGGCAAATCAAGTCGTATCGATCTTGCTGCTGCACCTTTTCCTAGCATAATATCAATTACATAGTCCTCCATTGCTGGATATAATACTTCTTCAACTTGACGATTCAAACGATGAATTTCATCAATAAATAAAACATCGCCCTCTTCTAAGTTATTTAAAATCGCCGCCATCTCACCTGGTTTTTCAATAGCAGGACCACTCGTTATTTTGATATTTTTCCCCATCTCATTGGCGATAATTCCTGCAAGTGTTGTCTTTCCAAGTCCAGGAGGCCCATAAAACAAGACATGATCAAGTGCCTCATCTCTGCCCTTTGCCGCCTTCATATAAATATCCAATGTTTCTTTTATTTTTTTTTGACCAATATAATCTTTTAAAAAAAGTGGACGAAGCGATAGCTCAATTTCTTTATCCTCTGTTGATATATCCGTTGTAATAATTCTTTTATTTGTCATAGTCCAATCCTCTTCAATGCCAATTTCAATAGCTCCTCAACGCTCGTTGTTTCTTTTATTTCAACGCCAGAAACTGCTCGTAATGCTTCTTGGTTTGAATACCCTAGTGCGACAAGTGCCAAAATAGCCTCTGTTTTTGCACTTTGATTTTCGGTTTCACCGTCGCCCATTATCATCTTGTCGTTGGATTCCATCGCTTCATCATAGACGGTTTGTAAATCAAATTTATCTTTTAACTCTAAAATCAATTTTTGTGCTGTTTTTAAGCCGACACCAGGTGCCTTGCTAATGCTTTTTGCATCTGATGATAAAATGGCAAACTTCAATTCCTTCACTGATAAAACAGATAATATCGCCAAAGCTCCTTTCGGGCCAAGTCCACTTACCTTTATTAGCATTTTGAATATCGCTAATTCTTCTTTTTTTTGAAAACCGAACAATGTAAATCCATCGTCTTTTACTTGTAGAAAAGTATGCACCCTCACTTCATGACCAATAGGAGCCAAGGAATAACTCATCGAAGGTTTAACAAGCAATTCATACCCAACGCCACCACACTCAACAATTATGGTATCTTGATTTTTTTCTAGTAATTCACCACGTAAAAATGCAATCATTGATTTACCTCTCTTTCCGAAAAAACAATCCTCTTTATTATACATGATTTTTTATGATTGCGAAACCAGAAAATATAAGTATAATGATGTTATGAGCCTATTAATTAATCAAACAAATTTACCTATCGAAATATCACCACACTATATACAATCAATTTTTCAAGCCCCTGTAGAAGAATTGTGTTTTTTTGATATCGAAACAACGGGACTAACTGCTTTTCAGTCGTATGTGTATTTAATCGGTGCCATCTATTATGACGGAACTTCTTTTGTATTACACCAATGGCTTACTTCCTCATTTTTAGATGAACAGGCGCTTTTATCTTCCTTCATTTCATTTTGCTCTTCGTTTTCCACTATCATTCATTTAGGTGGAAACCGTTTTGATTTACCATTTCTAAACCACTGTTTTGAGCAATATCATCTTACGAGTCCCTTTTTTGCAATGAACAGTATTGACATATCTACTTATCTTAAAAAATTCAAGTCGCTGTTTTCATTGCCTAATACAAAGCAAATAACTTATGAAGCACTGATACATTTTCAACGAACGGAAATCTCCTCTTCAACGGATTTATTATTGTTATATAAGCAATATGAAAAACAAGCCTCTACTTCGCTTTCTAATCGCTTATTTTTACACAATCAAGAGGATTTACATGGCCTTGTTTCATTATGCAATCTTTTATGCCTACCACTTTTTCAAGCCAATTTAATACGCACTACAACGCTTACTCATGAATCATCAACCATAATTCTTCAATGCGAATTATCGTACCCAGCAGCCATATCGACATTATGTTGGGGTTTTGAAATACTTGATACGAAATTTGATTTATCTATTTCCAATACTCACTTATCCATAAGGATTCCTTGCGAAACAGGATCCAAAAAAACATTTTTTGAGAATTATCGTGACTATTATTTTTTACCAGATGAAGGTTATGCTGTTTATAAAACCATTGCCGAATTTATGGACCATTCACGCCGCCAAAAAGCTTCTAAGTTAACTGCTTATCAACAAAAAGAAGGAGCATTTCTGCCCCTTCCTAATACATCCTTGCTACAATATATCTCTCATACCGAAAATAAAGTGCTTTTCAAAGATTCGTACAACGCACGAACTTCTTTTCTTCTAATAACGCCCTCTCTTTTAGAGGATGTTTCCTTTTGGAACGCATTCGTACGCTACGTTGTTCCACTTTCATTTTCGTAATCTTTTTTTACTTTAACCTCATAACAAAATTCAAGTTTTCGTTTATAATCCAATTCGACTAAATCAAACGGCCTAACGTACGCACTTTTTTGTTCGAAATAAGCCAATCCAGCAATCGTCAACATTGTATAGACAAATTGCGAGCAAAACATAATATTCGGCTTATGCGAGCGTTTCAATAAAAGGCCAATAAAATTGTACGCACTGCCATTTTCATTAATTTCTTTGATTTTATTGAGGATAATTTCTTGTTGTTCTCTTGTTGCCTTTAACCGATAGACCATTACTGAGGAGTCTTCTTTTTGATAAAAAAACTCAATCGTTTCAGGGTTTAAACCAGGTGGATATATTTTTGCTCCACCATTGTAGCTTACAATAGTTTTTAGGTCTCGATCAAACGAAATAGAAGCATGATTAAATTGTTTTTTAGTAACGATTTTTATCAATTCACTTGCCTGGCTACCAGTATTTGATATCACAATATATAAATATGGATCATCAAAATATTGTTTTGTATTTTCAAAGTATCCTTTATCAATTGTTCCATCATTAATATATTTTGTTGATGAATGGCGCCTAAATTCTTCAAAGATAAATTTCAAATTCGTTATCGTCATTGCTTTTTTCACATCAGAAAATGTATGCAAGGTATCGACAATTGAATTCTTATAACGCAAAAATTGATTAAAGCTTATAACACCTATCTCATGAGTCGATGGCAAATAAAAATCGACATAACGATTGACTTGTAAAAACGGTTCGATCATATATGGTAACAATACTAATATTGTTCCAAATAATTTACTCGCAAGATACGTAATGCGATGAAAATTATTCGATGAATTAAACACAACCAATATAACATAGACAATTTGAACCGACATAATCGATAGATAACATAATATCAAACTGAAAATAGCTCTCTTTTTCGTATTATATTTGACTGCTCGAATGATGAAAACAATTGCAAGACACACATAGGCAAGTATAAATATCGTCAAATTTCCAAACAAAAAAAGCCCTAGCAATAGAATCCCTACAAATGTATTGACAAATCTAAAGTACCTGCTAAAATCCTTCACATCTTCTCCTAAAAAACATCAATAGTAATAACTAAAAATCAGCCATACTATTGATGTATCTTATCTATCTCTTTGATAATTTTATTCTTCTGTTGTAGCTTCTTCACTAACTGCTTCTTCAGCAACTACTTCTTCAGCAACCGCTTCTTCAGCAACTACTTCTTCGGCAACAGCCTCTTTAGCAACTACTTCTTCGGCAACAGCCTCTTTAGCAACTTCTTCTTCTTTAGCAATTGCTTCTTTGGCTTCAGCTTCTTTTTGAGCTGCTTCTTTTTTGAGTGTATCTACAGAAACTTCTTCAACAATAACATCTTCACCAATTAGCACTTTCATGCTTAAGCTGATTTTCTTTGTTTCTTCATTTAGCTCGATAACAGCTGCTTCAATTTCTTGGCCAACTTTTAAAACATCTGAAGGTTTTTCGATTCGCTCTTTGCAAATTTGTGAAACATGCAATAATGCATCAATTCCTTCTTTTAATTCAACGAATGCACCGAAATCAGTCATACGAACAACTTTTCCTGTTACAACATTTCCAACTGCAAATAGTTCTGCTGCGTCATTCCAAGGATTCTCATTTGGGAATTTCATCGACAATGCGATTCTATCTTCTAAAATATCCTTAATAAATGGATGAACGATATCGCCTACCTTAAATAATTTCTTAGGGTTCGCGAATTTTTTCCATGACATTTCTGAAATGTGTAATAAGCCGTCTGCTCCACCGATATCAATAAAGCAACCAAACTCTGTAATATTTTTTACAACGCCTTCTACGACATCGCCTTTTTTGATCTTCTCATATAGTGCTTTTCTAGCTTCTGCTTTCTTAGCAACTAATAATCTCTTACGGTCACCGATAATACGACGCTTTTTAGGATCAAATTCTATAATAACAAATTCGATATCTTTATTTAAATAAATAGACAAATCTTTTTCGAATGACTCGCTCACAAGACTTACAGGAATAAATACAGACGTTCCTTCGTAATTTGCGATTAATCCGCCCTTTTGAATACGCTCAACATTTCCCGTAAGAACTGTTTTGTTTTCGAATGCTTCTTCAAGAACTTTGTTGTTCTTATCAGCAAGTATTTTGCGATAAGAAAGTGATACAGCACCTTCGCCATCATTTAACTTAAGTACCTTAACATCCATTACATCGCCGACATTCACCATAGTTGTCAAATCAGCATTTGGCACATGTGTATATTCTTTTCTAAGAATAATTCCATCGGCCTTGTAACCAATATTAAGAACAATTTCATCTGGTTTAACCGCAATGACAGTTCCTTTTACAATATCTCCTCTTCTAATAGTAGTTAATGTTTCTTCTAACATTTGTTCAAAACTCATCTCTGACATGTAATTGAACCTCCTCAATAATTTTGCTTGGGGTCGAAGCCCCTGCGGTAATACCGACTTTCCTTGCAAATGACAACCAAGTCTCTTTGATATCGTCTTTGGTTTGTATATAATAGGTTTTTTCGCATTTACCTTTACATATTTCAAACAACTTCTGTGTATTAGAACTGTTTTTTCCCCCTATGACCAACATAACCTCTACATCACTAGCGATTTGGTCTGCTTCTTGCTGGCGTTCATGGGTCGCTGTGCATATTGTGTCGATAATAATACTATTATAGAACCTTTTCGATATATTTTCAACAAAAATTTGAAATTTACTTCGATTAAATGTAGTTTGGCCGACAATTACGCATTTTTCGTTGAAATCAAAGGGTATTTTGTCAATATCTTCTTCTAAATTCACGATAAAGCTTGGTGATTGACACCATCCAATGATACCTTGTACCTCTGGATGGGTTTTATCCCCTATTATTATAATCGGTGATTCATGATGTTTCCATACTTCATTATGAATTTTCTTTACATATGGACAGGTTGCATCAAGCAATGTAATTTGATGCGCATCGGCAAAATCATACACACTTTTTGCTACACCATGTGAACGAATCACAACAACTCCATCGCCAACCCTCTCTAATTCATCTTCAGATATGATTTTTACATCTTTTTTAATCAAATCATTCGTCACTTCTTCGTTGTGAATAATTGGCCCTAAGGTATATACCTTTTTATCGCCCGTTTTGATTGCTTCATACACTTTATCAATTGCACGCTGAACACCGAAGCAAAATCCAGCTGTCTTTGCCATTACAATTTCCACACAACACCTCAAACAATTTTATTGTTTTTCTTTAATAATATTTTCAATTACTCCAACAACCTCTTCTATGCTAAGCTTTGTGCAATCTACCTCAACAGCATCTTCTGCTTTTCGAAGAGGCGAATTTTCACGATTCATATCACGATAATCTCTTTCTTCTACCTCTTTTTCAATCTGTGCTAGATTAGCCTCTTCTCCTCTTGCAATCAATTCATCAAAACGTCTTTTAGCACGAACGCTTGTATCGGCTGTCAAATAGATTTTAACATAAGCATCCTTAAGGACAACGGTGCCAATATCTCTACCATCCATCACAACATCCACATGTTTAGCCATATTTTGTTGCAACTGCACTAGCTTTTCTCTAACTGCTCCTAGTACAGAAATTTTACTAGCCATATCGCTAACTTTTTGTGTGCGAATGTATGGGGTAATATTTTTTTTATTAAGCCACACTTGCTGCTCATTTTTTTCATTTGTTAGCGTGATTTCAACATGATTACACGCCTCAACAATTGCTGCTTCATCCTCTAAATTCTCTTCAATGCAAAAATAGGCTAACGCGCGATACATAGCACCCGTATCGACATAAATAATTCCTAATTCCTTCGCCAAATACTTAGCAATTGTGCTTTTTCCAGCTCCCGAAGGACCATCAATCGCAATATTTTTTCTCATGACTATTCTCCTTGCCTTCATTTATTTCATTCGTTATTTTCTATGATTGACTAACTTGACTAGCTTGACTAGCTTAACTAGCTTAACTACCTTGACTAGCCGACATACCTGCCAAATATCCTGTCGACCACGCAATTTGCAGATTAAATCCACCTGTTAAAGCATCACAATCTAATACCTCACCTGCAAAATATACATTCTCGCATCGCTTTGATTGCATGGTTGAAGGATTAATTTCTTTTACGTTAATCCCGCCTTGTGTAATAATTGCTTCATTGAAGCTTCTTGTATTCACAATGGTTAGGTCACATTCTTTTAGTGCCATTACAATTTGGTATCGATCCTCTTTTGAAACTTCATTAACTTTTTTTTCGAAATTCACCGTCAAACGTGATAAAACAAAGTCCAATAGTTTCATTGGCAATAACGGCCCTAATACATTTTTTAGTTGCTTATTTTTATTTTCATCAAATATTCTTTGTAGCTTTTTATCAAGCTGATCTGTTGAAAGGGCTGGTTTAAAATCAATTTTTAGTTGCAATGTTTTTTGGGGAAGATATTTAGCAATGTTTGCCGAAGCTGAAAGCATCAATGGCCCCGAAACACCAAAATGCGTAAATAACATTTCGCCAAATCCTCTATACAGTGGTTTGTTTGCTCCGAATTCACCAATTGTCGCCTCCACATTTTTTAGTGAGATACCCATAACTGGTGTAATATCTTCTTTCGTTTCTAACGCAACTAAGGATGGTCGCAAAGGTGTTATTTGATGTCCTATCTCCTTTGCAAAACGATATCCATCTCCTGTAGAACCAGTCGTTTGATACGATAATCCACCTGTCGCAATAATAACGCTATCTACTTCAATTGCTTTGCCGTTTTTAAATTGAATGCTTCGTGCTTGATTTTGCGTATCAAGATTTATCTTTTTTACGGTCGTATTCAATAAAATTGTAACACCTAATTGCTCTAGCTTTTTCTTTAGCACACTAATCACATCTGAGGATTTATCAGACGAAGGAAACACTCTTTCTCCTCGTTCGGTTTTTAATGGTAACCCCCACTCTTCAAAGCGATCCATAATAAAATAATTTGAAAACTCATAATAACTACTATACAAAAATTTTTCATTGGTTATGATATTTTTGAAAAAGTCCTCATAATCGCAAGCGTTTGTTAGATTACATCTGCCTTTGCCCGTAATAAATAATTTCTTTCCTAGCTTTTCATTTTTTTCAATCAAAAAAACGCTTGCTCCATTTTCTGCAGCAGCAATACCTGCCATCATTCCAGCGGCTCCGCCACCAATTATTCCGATCTTTTTCATAAACATTCTAGCCCAATCTGTATATTTGCTCAAAATGCTCTTTGGTCACAAATGACCAAAGAGCATCTCCTGATTTTAAAGCGGATACGCTTTATTTTCTACATCCGCTACACTTGCATCAACTTTTGTTTTTTGCGCAGCACGATATTTAAAGAAATCCATTGCTACTGTTGGGAACAATGCATAAGAAAGAACATCCTCATCTTGCTGCATGTACACTTCGATTTCTTTTCGCATTTTATCTAATTGAGGCTCAATCAAATCTGCTGGACGGCATGTAATTGGCTCTAAGTCGCCACATACCTTTTTCTGTACTTCTTTGTTGAATGGCTTTACTGTTTGACCAAACTCACCAAGCAACATTTTCTTTGTTTCTTTTGTAACAGATTTGTATCTTTCGCCTGTCAATACATTAAGAACCGCTTGCGAACCAACAATTTGTGAAGATGGTGTTACTAATGGACACTCACCTAAATCTTGGCGCACACGTGGAATTTCTTTAAGCACTTCATAGTATTTATCTTCTGCTCTTGCCTCTTTTAATTGAGATACAAGATTTGAAAGCATACCACCTGGTACTTGATAAAGCAATGTCTTAATATCAACGCCCATTACTTTTGGATTTAACAATCCAGATTCTAGCGCCTCATCACGAAGCGGTCTAAAATAGTCAGCAATTTGCGCTAGTAGATTTTGGTCATAACCACAATCATATTCTGTGCCTTTAAATGTTTCAACCATAACTTCTGTTGCTGGTTGACTTGTTCCCATGGAAAATGGACTCATTGCTGTATCAATGATATCACAACCTGCCTCCACAGCCTTCAAATACGTCATTGAAGCCACACCTGATGTATAATGTGTATGAAGTTGAATTGGCAATGAAGATACTTCTTTAATTGCTGAAACTAAACGTGTAGCTTCATAAGGAACTAATAAACCTGCCATATCCTTAATACAAATAGAATTTGCTCCCATTTCTTCAACTTGTTTCGCCATTGTTGTCCAATAATCAAGTGTATACGCATCACCTAATGTATACGCTAGTGCCACTTGTGCATGTCCACCTTCTTTATTGGTTGCTGTTACAGCTGTTTTAAGATTTCTTAAATCATTTAGACAATCGAAAATACGAATAATATCAATACCATTTGCAATCGATTTTTGAACGAAGTATTCAACAACATCATCTGCATAATGATTATAGCCTAATATGTTTTGTCCTCTAAAAAGCATTTGTAATTTTGTATTTTTAAAACCTTCACGCAATTGGCGAAGTCTATCCCATGGATCTTCTTTTAAGAAACGAAGTGAGGCGTCAAATGTTGCTCCACCCCAGCATTCTACGGAATGATAACCCACTTTATCCATCATCTCTATAACTGGCAACATCTGCTCTGTTGTCATTCGTGTTGCAATTAGTGATTGATGCGCATCTCTTAATATCGTCTCGGTAATTTTAACCGGCTTTTTAATTTGTTCGCTCATGTAAATGCCTCCTCAAAAATTTTTATAAGAATATTGCCATGAATACACCGGCTGCTACCGCTGTTCCTATAACGCCTGCTACATTTGGTCCCATTGCATGCATAAGCAAGAAATTTGTAGGATCTTCTTCTGCTCCAACTTTTTGTGACACACGTGCTGCCATTGGAACGGCTGAAACACCTGCTGAACCAATTAGAGGATTTACCTTGCCGCCACTTAGTTTACACATCAATTTTCCTAATAATACACCACTTGCTGTTCCTATTGCAAAGGCAACGAGTCCTAATACAACAATTTTGATTGTTGCCCAGTTTAAAAACGCTTCGGCACTTGTTGTAGCACCTACACTAGTACCAAGCAAAATAACTACGATATACATAAGGTTATTGCCTGCTACTTCTGCAAGATTCTTTACAACGCCTGATTCTTTAAAAAGGTTACCAAGCATTAACATACCAATAAGTGGTGCTGTGTCTGGTAAAATCGATACGCAAACAATTGTAACAACAATTGGGAATAAAATTTTCTCTAATTTTGATACAGAACGAAGTTGCTGCATCTTGATAGAGCGTTCTTTTTTTGTTGTCAACAAACGCATAATTGGCGGTTGAATAATTGGAACCAATGACATATACGAATATGCCGCTACGGCAATTGGTCCAAGAATATCTTTTTGACCTAATTTATTCGCCAAGAAAATTGATGTAGGGCCATCTGCACCACCAATAATCGAAATGGCTGCTGCCGCTTGATCATTAAACCCTAGGAATATCGCTCCTAAATATGCGCAGAAAATACCAGCCTGTGCTGCCGCCCCTAATAAGAAGCTCTTGGGGTTTGCAATCAATGGTCCAAAGTCTGTTAACGATCCTACGCCCATGAAAATCAAACAAGGGAGTATCGCCCATTCGTCTAGTAAGAAGAAATAATATAGTAGTCCGCCCTTTTCCATAATTGGTGGGTATAAATTTACTAGAAGCATACCAAATGCAATTGGTACTAATAGTAATGGCTCATATTGCTTTGCAATTGCTAGGTATAAAAATATACAAGCAACAATAATCATAGCTAAATTTCCCCAACCTAATGAGCAAAAAACCGTTCCTTCCCAAAGACCTTTCATAATATCTAAAATATAATCCATGTAAGCCTCCTGTTATAAATGCAAATTTCAGTCTGTTAATTCGTTTAGTTTAATGAAACTAATACTTCATCTGGCTCTACCGACTGACCTACACTAACAGTTGTCGCTACAACACCATCAAATGTTGTTACAATTTCATGTTCCATTTTCATAGCTTCCATAACGATAACTACATCGCCACTTTTTACAGTTTGACCTGGTTGTACTTTCACAGCAAGCACCTTTCCTGGCATAGGAGCTTTTACAGCATTTGCTCCTGTCGCTCCTGCTGAAGGTGCTGGTGCTGATGGTGCAACTGGTGCTGGCGCTACCGGCGCTTGTGCAACTGGTGCGCTAATAGGGGCACTGGTTTGTGCGCCTTCCTCTACAGTAACATTGTATGCTTGACCATTAACGGTAATAGTAAATGTTTTCATTTTTTAATATCCTCCTGATAAAATGTATGATCGACAATTATGATCTTTTCTTAGTATGTACTCTATTAATCGAACGAACAATGAAATTTTCGGGTGTCGTATCTAGCATCATTGCAACCGCTGCTGTAATAACAGCTACCAATGCCAAATCGTCTTCCTGCTTCACCTCGCCAACAACTGGTGTTTGTACTACTTCCACAACCTCTTTTTTAGGTTCTACTGGTTTGTTTTGCTTATCCAATTTTTTTTGAGCTATTTTCTTTTCAAAAAGATTAATGTATTTGAACATAGATATAATAAAAATCATAAATATCAATACGGCAAATACAACAATCAAACCAATTAATATATTGAAACCTGCATTACGAAGGATCGCTGGATCAAACACGAAAATTTTTCCTAACACATCTTTAATCGCTGTCATATCGTCACCTCTTAAACCGTTCCGTGTTTTTTATTCGGATGCTTTTCTTGCTTTGTATATAACATCTCAAATGCTGCGATTGCTTTTTTTCTTGTATCCATAATCTCAATGATTTCATCCACATAACCTCTTCTTGCTGCTGAGGCAGCACTAAGCTGAAGTTCGTTATATGCATTTGCTTTTTCATTTAGAAGTGTTGCTGGATTTTCATTTTCTTGAAGCTCTTTTTCGTACATAATACGAGCAGCTAAATTGCCATCCATCATTCCGAACTTGCTAGTTTCGTAAGCAAATGTTAAATCTGCGCCAATGGCTTTTGAATTCATTGCCAATGCTGCTGTCCCAATTGCTTCTCCTGTAATGATGTTTACTTTTGGAATGGTTGCATTTGCGAATGCATACACTAATTTTGCGCTTGCCTTTGCAATGCCATTTTCGCTTTCTATAGTAGCTTCATAACCAGAAACATCTGTTAAGGACAATACTGGAATATCAAACGCATCACAGAAACGAACGAAATCGGCTGCTTTTTCACATCCTTTTGTCGTAAGCGCTGTGTTAAATTGCTCTGCCATCTCGCCCTCAGCACTGTATAATGCGCTGCGATTTGCAACCGCACCAATCGTCATGCCATTTAACTTAATAAATCCTGCTACCATTTCTTTTGCATATTCTTTTTTAACTTCGAAGAAGAAATTTTGATCAGAAATTAATGATAAGGCAATTGCTGGATCCTTCAAAGCACCAGCTAATGTATCACATAAACGATTTAAGTCGTCGTTACATTCTTCAACAATGGTACCGTCTTTATAATGGTCTGGTAAAATCGAAAGTAATGTTTGAATTTCTGAAAGAATTGTCGCTTCGTCACCGATGCGATCAACTAATCCTGTTTGCGCTGATTGATAAGCTGCTGTCGCTGTATTGTTCTTATCAGCACTATTATTCTCAAGTGCATTTGGAGAATTCACGAATAGTTTTGCACTTTTTGATTCCATAAATGAAAAATCGCTTAGCGCAGGAACGATTGCCATTCCACCACCACAAACACCAAACAACGCACTGATTTGAGGCACGATGCCAGATGTCAATGTTTGATTCATATACAATGTACCGAATGCATGAAGTGCATCAGTTGCCTCTTGTAAACGAAGCCCTGCACAATCAATTAATCCTACGATTGGTGCGCCTACTTTACGCGCCATCTTATACAGATTCACAATTTTCTTTGCATGCATCTCGCCTACAGATCCACCAAGTACCGCTGAATCTTGACTATACACATACACCAAACGTCCAAATACTGTACCATATCCCGTTACAACCCCGTCTGCAGGAGTTTCTTCACTTTGTAGATTGAAATCCGTATTACGTGACGTAATCTTCGCTCCGATTTCAACAAAGCTTTTTTCATCTAACAATTGTTTAATGCGATTCATTGCTGATGAGTTCGCTGTATTATCCATAATCAGCCCTCCGTTATTTTATATTTAGTTTCAAGATGAAAACCAACTTACACCACTTATAATTATACACAAAACGCGTCAATATGCAAACACTTATTCAGTTTTTTTTAAGGAAAACAAAAAAATCTCTTACTTCTAATCAATCAGAGCTTGATTTAAAAAATAAAAGACTTTTTATTATTTTTTTTCACACCGATATACACCTTTTTTTACAAAAGATAACTCCTATTTAACCTCCCAAGGAAGTCCCCCGCCTCTTAGGCGGTGGGTGGAACTTCCTTGTTTCAGTGGGAGTTCAAGCTCCCACTGAAATAGCAGCGAAGCTGCTGGGATGGAGGTCACTAGAAAGTAGCGAAGCGGATTTCGAGTATCCGCATTTAACCGTTTATGATGTATTCACATAACCCTTTTGCAAATTGTAAAACTTCTGCCGTTTGTGCCGCTTCCCACAGACGACATGTACAGACAAGGATTTTTTCTTTGTTAATCTCTTCTTCAAAAAGGATGCCGAATTTTTGACAACGCTCTGGATTATCAATCATCCAGACAATAGGCTCAATGAGTGTTTCAGTCAAATTCTCACAATGACTATGCTCAATAATCGAATACCATTGTGGTGTTGTATATGACTTTGTTTCAAAACCACGTAGGCTATCATGCTCGTCATCGACCAACAACCCTAGCGTCCCTATTGGCAATGGCTTATTCATACTTTTCGAAATCGAACTAAACATTGAATAGCACCAAAAATCCGTACAATACGTTGCATTGAGCGACTCCTTTTGAAGTGGAATATATAGAATCTTTTTATGTTGTTTGCTAAACTCTATCACCTGCTCTTTTGTTTGAGCAATCATAATTTCATTGTCTAAATAGGTGATTTTCTCTTTTGTTATATTGATCGCCACCTCAGGGAACACAAAAAACTCATAGGTGTTTTCGATTAAGGTATTATCCAAGCGTATGGTGAAACAAATGTTTGTTGGCTCTTTGATACAACTTGTATCAAATTCAATTTCTCCAACCAATGAAATTCGCTTGCTTCCTTGCTCAAATACTTGCTTACCCGACTCTAATGTTCCATCATGTTTACTAAATACATATGAAATCTCTCCATTTACTAGCTTTGGATCAATATTAGACACAAGGATTGTTCCCTTGATAGCTTCCCCAGCTTGATAAACAAACTTCTCAAACCTAGCCAGTAAAACCGTCTTGTCGCAAAATCCTCGCCATTTCATTGGAGTAATTAAACCCTTTGATTGCATTAAACTATTTAAAACACCTACACTAGCAACTCCTTGTCCCGGAAAGTCCTGCAAATCAAGCAATTGAAAACCCGAAAGGTTCTCTGTTGCAATAGCACTTTCTAATTCAGCTTTGTAGCAAGAAACTGCCAACATTCCCGATGCCTTAAAAAAATCTTTTGCAAACGCAAGCATATGATTGTTCATTGCTTTTTCTTTATAGAAATCCAAATATAACGGTTGGATAGCACCTGTGTATTGCGCTTTTTCATCATAATCTGGATATATATAATATTGACCAATCTCATGCGAAACAACTGGCAGTGTTGGTATCATTTCATTTGATGTTTCAACGGAAACTTCTTTTACACCCGTTTCGTATTGAATGAGAATTTTCCCACTTGAACTTTGTGACTTAATATGGCTAGGAAGGATCATTTCATCATAATCATAATTTGAAGAAGGCGGTTTTAGCTGAATATGACCTTGAGGGGCATCACACATAGCATATGAACCACGAAATAAACGTTCCTTCGCAAATCGAACACCTGTAAAAAAGTCTTCTTGCTCCAAAATCGCTGGGAAGAATTGAAAATTATTAGATCCTGATGTATAAAAATGACGATTGTCTTGCGTTTTATATTCTTTTAATATGTCATTAAGCTTCTCTTGACTTCCCCACAATTCATTTCCCAAAGACATAAACATAAAAGAGGGATGATTTCCGAATTCGCGCAAAATGCGTCTGCCCTCTTCAATTAAATACGCTTGTTCTATTTCGTTGTGATTTTCATCATCCTTTGTCGTAATTGTTCCCCAAAATGGTAGCTCTGGTTCTAGATACATTCCTATTTCATCGGCGGCTTCAAATGCTGCTTTGGGCGGACAACATGTATGAAAGCGGTAATGATTGATTCCATAATCTTTTGCGATTTCAAAAACCTCTAACCACGCCTCTTTATTTGTTGGCGCAAAGCCTGTCAACGGAAATACTAAGCCATCATGCTTTCCTCTTAAAAACGTCGGATGACCATTGATCGTTAGCTGCAATCCATCATGATGGATATTTCTCACACCAAATTTAATGCAGTCGGTTTGATCTTCATAGAACAACGCCAATGTCAGCAAATTAGGTGCATGCTCATCCCACAACGGCAAATCGTTTTTCATGTTCAATTCGGCGTCTATATGTATACCGTCCATCTTATGCGTCTCTTCATAATACGATTGATTTATGTCATACACTGATATACGCACATTTCCTGCATATGATTTTGACATTTGCCCTGTTACTCTTACACAATTTTTCGTGGAGTATATTTGCACATTTTTGATTATGGCATTTTCACAACTTGTTATCGAAATTTCGCCCGTCATTCCATTCCAATTTGTTTGCGTATCTGGAGATGTCATATGACCTCCACGTGTTTTGTAATTCGTATTATCAATACGCACTAAAATTGTATTTTCACCTTTTTTAAGTGCGTTTATTTCATAGTTATGCGATGTCGTAAGACTATCTTGTTCGCCAATATATTCGCCATTGATATATAGTGCGCTTTTTCTTGTGCGTTCTATGTGAAAAATCGCTTTTTGATTGGCAAAGTCTTCGTCAATTTCTACCGTCTTATAAAACCAAGCATAGCCTTCAAAGGAATATAAATCCGTCATAAACCCTATTTCTCTAGCGCTATTTTGCTCACCTAATCGTGCATTGGATGTAGTATTTGGCAACTCAATCGTTTCATGAAATTGTTTCGGGATGCTCTCACATTTACTTGCATCCATAAATACGCCCCATTCACCAGCTAAACTAATCTTTCTCATGTTTATTTAACTCTTTGCACTCTTTGGCAACCTTTCTTTTGTTTTTTTGAACCGTTTGTTTGATTTCTTTTGATAGAACTTTTGCCTTTTCATACTCTGCCTTTTCGAGTTGTTTATTTGAATAGGATATTTGACGCATTAATGCTATATACGCTTCTGCCTTTTCCCGCACAACATAATATCGAGTAACCAATGCGTTTTCCATCTCTTCGTGCAATGGTATATTTCCAATCCGTCGATTTAATTGCTGATATTGAATAATAATTTTATCGTTGTAGTCAGCTTTATAATACGTGTAAATCGATTTTCCATATGGCATTGCCATATAATGCACAAAGAAAAACACCAACATGATGACCACGATAACAATCGCCAATACGGCGCCTGTGAATGCCGTTGTGCGCATGATAGACATTGTTGCATTAATTGTTTTATTGACGGCATCATTCGTCCCTAAAGTAAGATTTGAATTAAATTGAAACAATTCAAGGAAATCAATTAAGTTTGATTCCCTTTCTTCATTTTCCCAATTCGCCAATGTCACTTCCACTGGCTTCCATCCATAAATCGAATCATACACCTCTACCCACGCATGTGCTGAGGTATCTGTGAGTGTAATATCTAATACAATCGCTTGTGTTGTATCGTCATAGTTATCTATCCAATCTGCTAGATTTGCATCCGCAATGGTATCAGCTTCCACCATGTCATCATAATTAGAAACAAATCCTTCACAATAACGAGCTCGAACACCTGCCATACGAAAAAGTATGGTTGCAGCAGATGCAAAGTGAACACAGTAGCCTTTTTTCTGCTCTAATAAAAAGTAACTAACAAAGTCCTTATTCCTAGGTGTTTTCCCTGGATTTAAAGAATACTGATAATGATTTGTTAAATAATCAATAATCTTTTCAATTTTTTCATCTACTTCACTTAAAGGATCGATATCGATTTCCCTAAATAATTCATTCAATTCCCTAACTGTTTGGCTAGGCACGTGATAATACGTTTGACCTATCATTTCATTTTCGATATAAGTCTTTCCATCCGTACTTATTAAAAAATTGTATCGAAGCATCAAATCCGAAAAATTATTTTGTGAAGAATATAAATTGTTGTCTAATAAATATACATCATAACGAGAATTCGCATCTATCTCCATCCCTCTTATGTATGGATAAAGCGCATCCGCATTAATGGCTGGAATTAGACCTTGCATGGATATTTTGATTTTTTCAACATTTTCACTGCCATTTTCGTAAAAATAGCGCAAATAATCCGCTTGGGGTGCATGATCTTTTTCCATCGAAAAATTGCTAGTCCATTCTCTTCCTTCATAATCTCCTCCTACAAATTGTTTAAAATACATCGGGTCCATATTTAGAACTGGATATTGAAATTGAATGCAATCTATACCTTGTGGGTATACTGCCCCCACATTACCTAGTTGTCCATTTTCAATACCGCCTATATTCGTTGCCTTTGCAAAAAGTGAAAACAGTCCGTTTTGCACGACTTCTTTTACAACAACGTCTGCCGAATCTTTTAAAATCGTAAAATCTTTTGGAAGAACTAAATTATTTTTAGGCATAATTATACTCGACATCAATACTAATAACAACACGCTCCCTGTCACAATTCCTGCCGTTTGGAAACTTGCTTTTGCATTTGTAAAGAAACTATATTGAACATACTCTTTTTTTTCTTTTTCTTGGTATGATTCCAATCTTCTATCAAACGCATAATGCTTACTTCTTCTCATAACAACCATACACAAGATTGATACAAATAGCATCATTATATCGATTCCATTTGGTGTTACTTCTATATATAAGCCAAACGACACAATAATAATCGCAGCAAATAATAATCTTCCATAATGCATCGCGGTGTTTACTGAATAGGTTACGAAGAAAACACTTGCGGCAGATATCACTATTAAACAAATAGTGATGGTAGCATAGCGATCTGAAAATATCTCATTAAATTGTCTTGTTCCTGATAAATCAAATACATCGGAAAATTTCTTCATCACATCATTTAAGATAGCATTGAATCCACTTCCCGCATACGTAGCAAAATTCATTGTTACGAAAAGGAAAATAAAAAACATCGCAATCCAACCTAAATTTCGTGTCCAGTTATTGTAGTAAAATAGCGAAAAAGCAATCGAAAGCACCAATATAACGCTATATACAATCGCGCTATTAAAGGCTAGTTCAAATGCTTTTGTAAAGCAACTTAACAAACTATATGTATACATCCACACAATTAGACCGCGGAACAAACACATAATGATTCGATTATCTTTTAAGTTGGTTTGATTTTCTTGCATTTCAATAAACTGCATACTCATCCTCCGTTCTTTAGGCAAACACAGGTGTTTTCATTTATAGACAATGCCTCTTCCCATGTTTCATTTAGGTGTTCCTTAAATGAAATCATATAAAAATTATTTTCTCGATCGATAAAATGGCAAAAATTCGCCAATGCCTTTTCATAAGACCGGCTTGGAGTTTCGTAGTAAATTTGCAACAAAAATTGATCCCAATCTTCACGAGAATCCACACGAAGAGACAATACCTCGCTACGTGTTTCGCTATAATAGAATATACAAAATGGAATCTGTTCTTTTATTAATTGTAATGCAAATACATTGGCTGTTTCAATTAACTCATCCATCGCTTCGTGATGAACCAATGAAATATACACATCTATTTCATTTGAGGCAATCGTATCAAACTCTTTTACGATAAATTGCTCCTTTTTCCCAGAGAGCTTCCAGTGAACCGTTTGCAAGCGATCACCAGGACGATATTCGCGCAAATCCTTAACACTTGATGAATTAAGGAAATCGCCTTCTCCCTCTTCTTCCCCTTCATGCCCTTTAACTTTATTAGAATAAGACATTTGAAACCCTTCTGTCTGCAAAGGATATATGGGAATATTAATCTCGTAAGAGGATTTTTGAATTTTCTTTTTTAAATATAAGAAGTCAATACTTGAAATCTCATTTGTTTCAATATGAATTAGTCCATTAGCTAGTGGCGTAAAATCTAATACAATTTCTGTTTTTCCTCGCGCCCCAATTGGAATATTCCATCGTGTATTCTCTGTTTTATCATAATATAAATGCTTATACACTAATGAAACGTTGACGTTCAAAAGTGGTATAATCGTTGGGTTATAAACAATCATTGTCAAGCTAACAGGCTTCGTTTTTGTTCCGTAATTTGCATTTTTCGTTACAAATTCAACACGCAATTTTGAGGTCGCATAAGCATTTGCTATCAACGCAATTGCGGGCAAGAAAATCATAACCATCAACCCTAAGAACAAATAATAATTTCCATAGAAAACAAACAATAAAAGCATCACTAAGCAAAGTGCAATATGACCGATAATACTTAGTACATGTCTCATAGTTTCCTCCTAATTATGTGTTGTTTTAGGCACATGAACAGCTTGCAAGGTTTTCGCTAATACGTCTCTTTCATTCATACCTTGCGCTTTCGCTCTCGCATTAATATGAACGCGGTGAATTGCCGTTTCAAAAAAAGCATATACGACATGCTCTGGAAGCACATAATCATACCCAGCAATAAATGCCGCTGCTTTCGCCATCGCCAACAATGCCAAACTACCACGGGGACTTAATCCTAAATCATATTGATTAGGATTTCTTGTCGCCTCTGTCAGCGTGATAATATATTCATATATACTGTCGTCCACAAAAATATTTTTAACACTATCTTTCATCTGTTGAACTTCATCAAGCGAAACAACTTGGTTAACGGTATCGATGGAAGCAAATGATGTACCCTTTAAAACCTCGATTGCATCATCATGTTCTGGGTAACCAATAGTTAGACGAATCATAAATCGATCCAATTGTGACTCTGGCAATCGTTGCGTTCCTGAGGAGCCAAATGGATTTTGTGTTGCAATGACAATAAATGGCGAAGGCGCTTTGTACGATACCCCCTCAACTGTAACACTTCCTTCTTCCATTACTTCAAGCAATGCCGATTGCGTTTTTGGCGAAGTACGGTTGATTTCATCTGCCAAAAATAAATTGCATAAGACTGTTCCCTTTCGGTACTCAAATTCCTTTGTTGCGGGATTGAACATCGTAAATCCTACAATATCGCTTGGCAAAACATCTGGAGTAAACTGCACACGATTAAAATCAAGTGATAATGCACGTGACAAGGCTAATGCCAATGTTGTTTTTCCTACTCCTGGAATATCTTCAAGTAGAATATGCCCATCTGCTAATAATGCACACAATACCTTTTCAATAATATCATCCTTACCAGCTATGATTTTTTTGATTTCGTCCTTAATCTTTTTTATTTTAGGATTCAATGTTCTCTCTCCCCCTTTTATATGTTATACGATAATTTCTTCTTCTGCTTCTTCTTTAAATGTTTCAATGGTTGTTTCATCAAGCACAGGCAAATCAGTAGACTCACTTAAACCAAACTGTCTCAAAAACTCTTCTGAAGTAGCAAAAAGCATTGGTCTACCTGGTGTATCAAGACGGCCGATTTCTTCAATCAATCCGTACTCAAGAAGCTTGTTGACTGAAAAATCACTTTTCACACCTCGAATACGCTCAATATCTGCTTTGGTAACTGGCTGCTTATAGGCGATAATCGATAATGTCTCTAGCAACACCTCGGTCAATACTTGTTTTTTTGGTTGTGTTGCAATTTTGATTAAACAATCATAGTAATCTTTTCTCGTGCACAACTGCACTTTGCTCTCAAGAAAAATAATTTGAATCCCTCTATTTTGATGCTCATATTCTTCTTGCATTTGTTCAATGATTTCTTTCGTCTCAGAGGCAGGCAAATCAATTGCATTTGCAATATGTGAAATCTCTACGGCCTTTCCCATTGCAAATAAAATCGCTTCGATACTCCCCCTATAGTGTAATTCCTTTTCATCCATTTGATAAATCCTCACATTAATCATATTGTGCTAATTGCTCTTGTGTCCACTCCATTACGGCATTTGAATTCCATTCCATATTGATGTCTCCAAATGTTTCATGCTGCGATGTTGATACAACACCAATTTTCATCAATTCTAACACAGCTAAAAATGTCACAACCACTTCTGTACGGGTCGTTTGTGCTTGTAATAATTGTTTAAATGAAAACCGCTTATCATGGCTTGCAAATTGCTGTATATACGCCAATCGATCTGCTAGTCGAATCGATTCTCTTTGAATTGTTCCAAATTTGCTTCGGATAGGATCGATTTTATCTACCTGTCTTCGCATCACCATTTGGAATATTTCTTGTAAGCGACTAAGCGTTAAATCCTCTACCAATTCCTCGATATTAACAGGAATCTCGTACTTTGCAACTTCAGGTGGAATCGTTGGTTCTTTATAAAAATAATATTGCGAATCTTCGAACTTGACTCTTAAATCATCTGCTAAGCATTTGTACATTTTGTATTCTAGTAGACGCGCTACCAATTCTTCACGTGGATCAATTTCTTCGCCACTTTCGTCAACCTCAACTGGTAGAAGCATTCTTGACTTAATATCAAGCAACGTCGCCGCCATCACCATAAATTCACTCACTACTTCCAAATCTTTATCTTCTATACTTGACATATATTCGAGATATTGGTCAGAAATTTGGGCGATTGGTATATCGTAAATATTCACTTTGTTTTTTTCAATAAGGTGCAATAATAAATCCCATGGACCTTCAAAGACCTCTAATTTATACGATAGGCTCATTGTCTTTTTCCTTTACAAGTTTACAAAATACAATCTCAGGTTTATTTAAGAATCGTAAATTAATCGTATGGTTTCCCAAACCACGACTTGAAATCAACGTTGTATTATTTTCACGATACAATCCGCCTGAGTACTTCGGAAATACAGAAAGCTCTGGCGAAAAAACAGCTCCGATTTTCGGAAGCCGAATCATCCCTCCATGATAATGTCCAGATAAAACCAAATCGATACGATTCTTAGCAAATCCATCTGTGTTCAATGGTTTGTGACATAAAACAATATGAAATTCTTCTGTTTGATCATCAATGGTAACCTTTTCGCGAATTTCTTCTGGAGAAATTGTCGCTTTATGATTTTTGAACTTTCCGTAATAGGATTCATCTAAATCAATGGCCGATATGCGTATACCATTTTCAAGTTTTATGGATTCATCAATCAAATGTGTAATGTTTAGTTTTTTTAATTCTGCTACAAATTCTTTGTACCAGCCAGGGAAACTGTTTTCATGGTATTTCATGCGGTTTTCATGATTTCCGTTTGCATAATAAACGGGAAAATGCTCCACTAATTGCCGCAACAAAGCAAAGCAAGGTTCAAAATTTTTCTCTTGCCATGACTTTACAATCATCATATCACCACCGATTATAATGAAATCTGGATTCAATGCGATAATATGCTTTATCAAATAATCTTTTTTATCGTTGTATTGGTTGTTATGTAAATCGGATAAAAAAACAAACGATGTACTGTTCTTAAAATCATGATTCTCTTTATTTATCGGAATTTCGTATGTAGAAACCTCTAGCTGTCCTATCTCATAATAGGATCTAACTAGGAGCATGCATATCAATATAATGATAACGAATAAAACGATCTCTACTACCATGCCACCCCTACTCTTTCATAATCTTAGTCTTCTTATTATACAATAATTAGTCTCTATAAGCAATTGCAAATTTCCAGCGCCCTTTTGTTGAATTTCTATGAAAATCTTTTTAAAGACCTTGACACAAAATTCTTTTGGCGTATAATCACTAACATTGTTAGCAATCTAGAAAAGGAGGTTGATTATGATTGATTATATGGAAACAGCTAGTGAACTTTTATGTCTTCATGGGCAGTTTTTTCATCGACATCATTTTTCAAAACTAAGCGAATATTCAAAAGGTGAGTTTGGTGTGTTGAATTTTCTCCTTGACCATGAAAATGACGTGGACATCACACCGGGAATGCTATGCGAACATAGCCCCATTACGTCCGCACGAATTGCCGTTATTCTAAATAAGCTCGAAGAAAAACATTGTGTTATCAGAAAGGATTGCCTTTTGGATAAACGAAAGACACTCGTCTACCTTACTGACGCTGGTAGAGAGCTCATTACAAATCGTCGCCATGAGCTTCATAGCGAGATTGCCAATGAGCTTCGTGCACTTGGCGAAAAAGATACCTTAGAGTATATCCGCATTTTAAATAAAATCATAGATATTAGTCAGATTAGTCAGAAAGGAACATTGGATGAAAGCATTTAGATATTTAAAAGATCGAAAACGTGCTATTTTACTTATTATTATTTTCTTAGTTATTCAAGCAACTTGTGAGCTTGCGCTACCTAGCTATACAAGCGATATTGTCAATGTAGGTGTCACAAATGGTGGCTTTGCGGATTCAATCCCTCTTGAATTATCCCAAACAAGCTACGACTCCTTCCAAATCTTTATGACAGATGATGAAAAACATCTCATAAACGATTCTTACGAACTAACTTCCAAAAACACCTATAAGCTTAAACAAAAAAAGTCTAAATTATCAAGCTTTGATACAATAAATGATTCTTTTGGTTACATTTTTCTCTTACAAGCCTCTCTTTCGGAGGATAAACTAGCTGAATTTTCTTCACAGTTAAAAACGGATGGTATTAACCATGATTCCATCATAATAGAAAATCGCAAGCAGCTTACTGAGACATTGCGCGATACGTATGACAATATTGCTTTGCAATCTTCAAAAATCTTCTTGCAAAATGAATACGAAACCATTGGTATTAGCTCTTCAAAAATCCAAATCAATTATATGCTATCGATTGGTTGGAAGATGCTACTTATCACCTTTATTGCTGCCATCAGTGCGATTATCGTAAGTTTCATTTCCACGCGAAACGCCAGCAAGGTAAGTTACAAGCTTCGTACGACTGTTTTCAAAAAGATTTTGTCCTTCTCTAATACAGAAATTGATCAGCTTACCTCTGCCTCATTAATTACTCGAAGCACAAATGATATTCAGCAAATTCAAATGACTTGTGGTCTTGTTTTTCGAATGATTTTGTTCTCTCCAATTATGGCATTCGGAAGCATTATAAGGGTAGCAAATTCAAAAGCAAATATGTCTTGGATTATTGCACTATCTATCGTTCTTGTTTTTTTGATTATTATTACACTCTTAAAGCTTACATTACCACGCTTTAAGAAAATGCAAAAACTAATTGATAAGCTCAATCTTGTTAGTCGTGAAATATTAACTGGACTTCCTGTTATTCGTGCGTTTAGCCGAGAGAAACATGAGAAAAAACGTTTTGATAAGGCGAGTCGTGATTTGATGGAAACACAGTTATTTACCAATCGTGCGTTGGCGCTTATGATGCCTTTGATGTCCTTACTAATGAACTGCGTATCGGTTGCCATTGTTTGGTTTGGCGCTAAAGGAATTGATGCAGGCACATTACAACTTGGTGAGCTAACTGCATTTATTAATTATTCCATGCACGTTATTATGTCCTTTATGCTTATAAGCATGGTAGCTGTAATGCTTCCTCGTGCAAACGTTTCAACAGAACGTGTTGAAGAAATCTTAAATACCGAAGTTCTTGTTGAAGATCCACTAGAGTTACTACACGAAGATAAAGATGATTTCAAAGGAATTGTTGAGTACCGCAATGTTTCTTTCCATTATGCTGGAGCCGACGAGGATGTCATAAGCCATATTAACTTTATTGCCAAGCCTGGACAAACGACCGCCATCATTGGTAGTACAGGTAGTGGAAAATCAACTATAATCAATCTTCTTCCTCGTTTGTATGATGTAACGGGCGGACAAGTGTTAATTGACAATATCGATATACGCGAACTAAGCCAATCGAAATTGCGTAATATGATCGGCTTTGTACCTCAAAAAGGCAATTTATTTTCTGGTACGATTGAATCCAACATTTCATTTGGACAGCAATTAGACAGGGCTGTGCTTGAAAAAGCCGCAACCATTGCGCAAGCGACTTCCTTTATTTCCGAAAAAGAGGATGGGTTTGACTCGGTTATTTCACAAGGCGGAAGTAATGTTTCTGGCGGACAAAAGCAACGTCTCTCAATCGCTAGAGCACTTGCAAAATCCCCTAAAATATGCGTGTTTGATGATAGCTTTTCAGCACTTGATTTTAAAACAGATGTTGCACTTCGTCGTGCACTTCATGACAACTTAAAAGACTCCACAATTATTATTGTTGCGCAGAGAATTTCAACCATCTTACATGCCGATCAAATACTTGTATTAGATCAGGGTGAAATCAAAGGTGTTGGCACACATAAAGAATTATTATCTTCTTGTGAAACATATTTAGAAATTGCAAAAAGTCAATTATCTGAGACGGAGTTATCATCGTATTTAGAAAAGGAGGGCATTTCTCATGAGTGAATCAACCAATAAAACAACTCCTACTCCACCAAAAAGACCTCCCTTTGCACCAGGTGGTGGTGGCGGGCGAATCCATGGCGAAAAACCTAAAAACTTTAAAGCGACTATGAAAAAAATTCTTAAGCTTCTAGCTGACTATAAAGTTGCTTTTATCGTTGTTATATTATTTGCGATTCTTAGCACGATTTTTACCATTGCTGGCCCCAAAATACTAAGTCGTGCCATTACGGTGCTAGGTGAAGGGATGCTCGCGAAATACCAGCTCAATGGTTCCATTGATTTTGCTAAGATTGGTGGTTATCTTCTTACACTGTTAGGCTTATACGGATTAAGCTCTCTCTTCAATTTTATACAAGGCTATACCATGGCTGGTATTAGTCAAAAAATCACCTTTGATTTGCGAAGACAAATCAGTGAAAAAATCCATCGTATGCCGATGAAGTATTTTGAAAGCCGAACCGTTGGTGAAGTTTTATCACGAATCACCAATGATATTGATACCCTTGGACATAGCCTCAACCAAAGCATTACACAATTTATTTCAAGTATTGTTACGATTATTGGTGTCTTTATTATGATGCTTACGATTAGTCCACTGATGACTTTGATCGCGCTTGTGATTTTGCCCATATCCATGCTTATCATTATGGGAATCATAAAAATCAGTCAAAAGTATTTTAAGTCACAACAACGCTATCTTGGTGAACTAAACGGACAAATCGAAGAACATATTAGCGGTCACAATGTTATAAAATTGTTTAACTACGAAGATGACTCGATTAGTGAGTTTAACGAAACAAATAAAAAGCTTTATGACTCCGCTTGGCGAAGCTTGTTCTTTTCAGGCATTATGCAACCTATTATGAATTTCGTCAGCAACTTAGGCTATGTTGGCGTTACGATTCTTGGAGGTATTCTTGCGTTTAGAAATGTTATTATGATTGGTGATATCCCTGCGTTTACGCAATATTTACGAAGCTTTACGCAACCAATCGGACAGTTAGCGCAAATTTCAAATATGCTACAAAGTATGGCAGCAGCCGCTGAGCGTGTATATGAATTGCTAGATGAGGAAGAAGAAGTTCAAACCATTTTAAACTCTATTTCAACGGATACGATTCATGGCGAAGTTTCTTTTGAGCATGTTCAATTCGGCTATGATCCTGAACAAATCATTATTAATGATTTTAGTAGCATTGCTCATCCTGGTCAAATGACGGCTATTGTCGGCCCGACTGGTGCTGGAAAAACTACGATGGTAAAACTATTGATGCGTTTCTATGATGTAACAAGTGGCGCTATTAAAATTGATGGACATAATATACAAGACTTTAACCGTAGCGATCTTCGTAATTGTTTTTCAATGGTATTGCAAGATACATGGCTATTTAATGGCACGATTATGGAAAATCTTCGTTATGGAAAACTTAGCGCAACAGATGACGAGGTCATTGCTGCTGCAAAAGCCGCCCACGCGGATCGCTTTATCAAAACATTACCTGGCGGTTATCAAATGATTCTCAATGAAGATGCGACAAATATTTCGCAAGGACAAAAACAGCTTCTTACGATTGCACGTGCTATTTTAGCAAACAGCCCTATTCTCATTCTTGATGAAGCAACCTCTAGTGTTGATACACGAACGGAAGTACGTATTCAAAGGGCTATGAATAACCTTATGAAAGGACGCACAAGCTTTGTAATTGCCCATCGCCTTAGCACAATTAAAAACGCTGATAACATTCTTGTTATGAAAGACGGTGATATTATTGAGCAAGGAAATCATGAAACACTCATTGCACAACATGGATTTTATTACGAATTGTACAATAGTCAATTTGAAGATGCTTCTGCATAAAAACAACCATACAAAAAGCATGTACCACTTTCGGTACATGCTTTTTGTTGTGTCGCTATTTATTTTTTATATCTCTTTAAAAATTCAAACAATCCTAATTTATTTGATTCTTTGTAAACCACCTCTCGCGCTGCTACTGGAACATCCGTAATCATATTATCAACGCCTATATTTTTCATTCGCTTCATGTCTTCTCGCGAATTGACTGTCCACACATGAACTTCCTTTCCCTTTTCATGTACACTGCTTACGAATGCCTCTGTCGCAAATTGATAATTTAGACTAACAAAATCAATGTAATCCACTGGTGCATATTCTCCTGCTACAAAATGCAAAATAATACCCGTTCGTAATTGTTCATCATACTCTTTTAGTTTTTTTAAATAATTGCTTTCCGTAGAAGTAATCACACATTGCTCTGTAAAATTATATTCTTCCAAGTGTTCATACAATTTTTCAATCAACTCTTCATAACGGGAAACCTTTTTAATCTCGATATTTAAATACACCTTTCCCTTGCAATACTCAAGTACTTCCGATAATGTCGGTGGCACTTCTCCCTCAAATTCTTCCGAAAACATTTTCCCTACATCGACTTTTTTGATTTCTTCTAACGTCATTTTATCGACTTGTCCATTATAATTGGCTGTGCGTGAAAATGAATTGTCATGCGCCAATATAATTTCGCCATCAGCCGTTAGGCGAATATCAATCTCCACATAATCTGAAAATGCTTCAACCGCCTTTTCAATCGCCGCCATTGTGTTTTCAGGCGCTCTTGAACTATCGCCACGATGCGCCGTAATTCCAGAGTACAAGAAAATATCTTGCACTAGATGCGAACCGTTATATGCCGTATTGAATACAAAAATCCCTTCTCCCACTAAGAAAATAGCAATTAAGAAACTCAAAAAACGTTTTTTCGCTCGCCCGATATATTCTTTTTGATTGCGAAAATGGTTTCGCACGACATTTTCGCCCGTTCTTTTTTCTTGAATTTGAATAAATAAAACAAACGCGCCTGCTATATTGATGACAACACCTACAATCGTTGATAAAAAGGCGAGAACTAGATTGATTCGCTCACTATAATGCATCATTTTAAGAAAGGCAAGGTCTGCGTTCGTCACTTTCAGCCAAATCGTCAAAAGCAACATCGCGACTACTCGAAGAAGAAACATACCCACAGCAATTAGTACATTGTACCAAATCACAAACAGACTTGAGCGCAATAAATTTCCCCTAATGAGCAAAATCCCTTCTTTTATTTTTGACTGTTTTTTTTGTTTTGCCTCTACTAGCATATTCGGCATAACAAAAATAGCAAGCATCGCCAATAAAAAGCTAATCACAATAATCATTTCGATAATTTGTACTCTTCGCTCGTCTTTCATAAGCATACCTAATGAAGAGGATATAAAATTGGCTTGGTTGACTATGCTCACAATAAAATGAATATTGATAATTGGAAATAAGGTAACGCATACAAATAAGTTGCGTACAATATTCTTTTTTAACATTTGCTTCGTTTTTTCTATGCCGAGTAAAATCATCTCGGCAACAGATATTTTCATATAGTGATAAGAGTATTCAAAGCATGATAACAAGGAAGCATATTCAAAAAAGGCCAACACCAATAATGCCACTAAAAAGACAAGTGTCATAATAATCGTAAAGGGATTTGCTAAAATTTTTAAAAAATTTTTATCATTAATAAAGGAATGCCCCATTGCTTTAAAAGCAAACTGATATCCCTTTAATAATACTGGCCATAGCCCGATATAAATCGTCACCTTAAGAAGCAATTCAAAAATAATAATGCTCTTAAGATTGATTAAGAGTATTCTCTTAATCGACTTCCACATATGCTTCATTCTGGCTCCTATATTTCATTGATACCATATAGATTCTCAACGCCTAACGAAAAAATAATGCCCGTTCCTTCTTCATCAATATTTAATGCACTACGAATAGATGTCGTAATGGCTTCTTCATTTTCATTTGGAACGATAATCATGACCACTTCTTTTTCTGGCTCGATTGGCATAGCAAATAGCATTTCGGTTTCGTGAATGCCCGAACCTCTTGCATTGATAATAGTACCACCTCTTGCGCCTGCTTCTCGCGCAGCTGTGACAACTTCCTCGCCCATCCCTTTATTCACAACGGTAAATATCGCTTGATACATAGTATCACTCCTTTTGCTGTTATTTGTAACACGCTCATATTCATAATGCTTTGAGCCAATAAAATTCGTAACTTTCGAAATAAATCCGATTCCATGATTGGCTTTATGGAATTTAAGTTGCTTAGCAATTGTCTCCATTGCCGTATAGCCACATTCGCGTTCTGCAATCATAATCACAATTTCTTTTTTGACATCATTCAAATCAAGAAAATCTAATATTTTATTTTTCACGGTCCCATATCCATAGAAAATTGTTCCGCCTTTTACTTGATTTGCTTTTGCATAGCGTAATACCTTCGATCCATAAGAATGATTAACTACGCAAAATAACATCACAAAATCCAACATCACTTCGCCTCCTTTTTCCGTGATTTCACTTTGACAATTAAGCCTAATAATTGCAAAGTAATAATCGGTGTCATGGCAACTAGCGCAATCATTCCAAATGCATCATTTAGAAGATCGGCTCCTTGGGTTGCATTTGCAACGCCTTGTGAAAAAGCTAATATAAAAGTAGCTGTCATCGGACCTGACGCCACTCCGCCTGAATCAAATGCGATACCCACATATAACTTTGGAACGATAAAGCTTAGAACAACAGAAATAATATAACCTGGTAGCAAAATATGCCACAATTGTATCGCCGGAATACAAATTCTAACCATCGATAATGCTACTGCACTTCCAACACCAATAGTCAATGCCGCCAAAACAATTCGTTTTTTAACGAAACCACTCGTTACCGTTTCAATCTGGTCAGTCAAAACATGTACGGCTGGTTCTGCTAATATTGTAACAAACCCAAGCGAAAAAGCAATCAAAGCTATCACATATAATGGATAATTTGCAATTTGCTCTCCAATGGCCACACCAACATCCATAAAACCAGCATTTACGCCAGCAAGGAATAGGATTAAACCAATTAACGTATATAAAAGACCTTTTAAAATTTTTTTGAATTTTTTGAATTTTAAATGGAAAAACTTTAGTTGGAAAAACAAAAAAATAATAATGATTGGCAAGATCGCTACAAACGATTCCCATGCCACATGTTTGAAATCACTAATAAATGGCCCTAATAAAGAAGTGCTTTTTGCTGCTTCATTGGCTGGCAACTCATTTAGACCTGACATATCCATAAAGACACCTTGCAATAACACTGCTAAAATCGCTCCTGTTGATGCGATTGCTACAAGTCCGAAGCTGTCCTTTTCAGACGCAACACTATCTTTTTTCATAGCTGAAATACCCATCGACAAGGATAGTACAAATGGGACTGTCAACGCTCCCGTTGTCGCACCTGAAGCATCAAACGAAATTGCTAAAAACCCCGGTGAAACAAAAAAGGATAGAATAAGAATAATACCATATATGATAATCAATATAATATGCAATGGCGCATTATACACGATTCGCAATAAACCTAATACTAACATCGCCGCAATACCGATTGATACGATAATTAATAACTGCATGGACGTCACAGCATTTGCCGTAACTGTTGATACTTGATTCGCTAATATTTGCAAATCTGGTTCGGCAATCGAAATAAAAAAACCTAATATAAAACCGACGATAACAATGACACGAATTTTATTTGTTTTTGAAATGGCCTTTCCGATATTGTTTCCAAGTGGTGTAATACCGATTTCGATACCGAATAGAAAAATGGATAAACCAAGAACGATCATCATTGCACCAATTAAAAATCGCACAAGAACAAGTGTTGATAATGGTGTGAGTGTAAAATGAAGCAATAACACAATAATGGTTATTGGTAAAATCGAGTATAATACCTCTTTAATTTTATCTAATAATACATTCAATTTCATTTCTCCTTTCGCATTTGTACTTAATTATAACACAAAATACGCACTTTATCACATTAAAGTCTGAAATTTAATAAACAATTCAGAAATCGTTTCTTGCAAAAAGGAAATGATTCTATCTTTTATCTATTGCTTTATCGTACTATCATGCTATAATAATCAAGTGCTTTTGCACATATATACTTAATCAAATGGAGGATTTATTTATGAAAAAGCGTTTACTATCACTTTTATTAGTTGGTGCATTACTTTGCACTTCCTTTTCGCTAACTGCATGTAAGAAAAAAGAAGAAAAAACATTAGTATGTGGTGTTACGATTTATGAACCAATGAATTTTCAAGAAAATGGTGATTGGACAGGATTTGATACAGAATTTGCTCGTCTTGTTGGCGAAAAATTAGATATGAAAGTAACATTCCAAGAAATCAAATGGGAATCAAAATATGCAGAATTAGAATCTGGCGCAATCAATTGTATTTGGAATGGTTTCACTGCTAACTCTTCTGATGAAGGAAAACCACGTAGCGAGTATGTTGATTTTAGTTATAGCTACATGTTAAATCAACAATGCGTTGTTGTTAAAAAATCAGATCAAGAAACCTATGCAACGGCTGATTCATTAAAAGGAAAAAAAGCTGCTGCTGAAAAAGGTTCTGCTGGCGAATCAGTTGCAAAAGATCTTATAGGCGATGATGGCTCTCTGATTGATGCACCTGCTCAAACAAACACACTTATCGAAGTAAAATCGGGCGCTGTAGATTTTGCTGTTATGGATATTCTTCTTGCTGAAAAAACAGTAGGAAAAGGAAATTACGAAGACCTTGTCATTGCTGAAATCGAATTACCATCAGAAGTATATGCAATTGGTTTCAAAAAAGGTAGCGACTTAAAAGACAAAGTCAACCAAGCCATGAAAGAGCTTTTTGAAAGTGGCGAAATGACAAAATTAGCAGAAAAATATAAGCTTGAAAATTCACTTGTTCTTGACACTGACTTTGCTGGCTAATAATACTAGTACAACGAAAGAGATTTTATGAGTTTTTTAGATGTTACACTTTATTTATTTCAGGGCTTTAAGACGACTCTTCTTATATTTATTTTGACATTGGCATTTTCCTTGCCTCTAGGACTTATTATTTCCTTTGGCTCTATGTCGAAATTCAATCCACTGCGCTATCTAACCAAGATACTCGTATGGATTATAAGAGGAGTCCCTCTTATGTTACAAATTTTTATTGTTTTTTATGTACCTGGTTTTGTATTTCATGCACCGATTACTTCTCGCTTTGCTGCTGTGTTGATAGCCTTTGTTATCAATTATGCTTGCTATTTTAGCGAAATATATCGTGGTGGTATTGAAAGCATTCCACGTGGACAATATGAGGCAGGTGAAGTGCTTGGTATGACAAAGTATCAAATTTTTACGCGCATTATATTATTACAAGTGGTCAAGCGCATCATTCCACCGATTTCTAATGAGGTAATTACGCTAGTAAAAGATACCGCACTAGCACGTGTGATTATGGTAATGGAAATTATAAAAGTTTCCGAAGAACTTATGGGTAGCAAGGCACTTATTTGGCCCCTCTTCTATACTGGCGCTTTCTATTTAGTTTTCATTGGTATGCTAACATTACTTTTTAACCATTTTGAAAAGAAAATGAGTTATTTCCGCGTTTAACAATATGCTAAGAGAAGGAGCAGCTTATGGCAATACTTGAAGTAAATAATCTAGCGAAATGCTTTGGAAAAACGGAAGTTTTAAAACATATTTCTTTTTCATTAGAAGATGGCGAATCCATTGCTATTATTGGTTCATCGGGTAGTGGAAAAACGACTCTTTTGCGTGGGCTAAACTTTCTTGAAAAAATGGACTCTGGTAGCATCACGGTAAAAGGCGAAACACTATACGATTCAAATGATCCAAATACTTATGACGAACATTTAATCCGAAAAAAACGCCTTCACTTTGGCCTTGCTTTTCAATCGTTCAATCTTTTCCCACAGTATACGGCTCTTGAAAATGTCGTATTAGCACGTAAGCTATTGGCAAAGGAGAAAGCTGATTTCAAGGCAAATAAAAAAGCTATTTACGATTCTATTAATACATTAGGGTTATCTTTATTAGACCAAGTTGGCTTGTCTCAAAAAGTTGATTTGTATCCACATCAACTCTCTGGTGGTCAACAGCAACGTGTGGCAATTGCACGTGCCTTAGCCCTAGAACCTGATATTCTTTGTTTTGACGAACCAACTTCTGCACTTGATCCTGAATTAACTGGCGAAGTGTTAAAAGTTATTCGTAGCTTAGCAGATCGCAATACAACGATGATTATCGTTACACATGAAATGCAATTTGCTCGTGAAGTAGCCGATAAAATTCTATTTATGGACGATGGAAATGTTGTCGAATATGGAACACCTTCTGAGGTATTTGATCATCCAAAAGCAGAGCGCACAAAACAATTTTTAGAGCGTTATTTATCCAATTAATACACAAAAAAATATCACCGCATGGTGATATTTTTTTTGTGTAAGTCAATTAGGTTATAACAACTCCTTTTTTAGTTGTGCTACTGAATCTACTATTTTATAGGCACCAGCTTCTTGTAATTCTTCTATTGAACCATAACCAAATGTTAATGCAATTGTATCAATGTGATGCATCCGCGCTCCGTTGATGTCAAATTTTCGATCCCCCACCATAATCGCCTTCGTTATATCAATCGATGCATGTTTAATGGCATACTCAATTACTTCATGTTTTTCACCTCTTACACCATTCAGCTCGCTTCCCGCCACAAAATAAAAATATTGATCAATTTTAAAATACTCTAATACTTTTTTGGCAAAAAAGAGTGGCTTAGAGGTTGCCAATATAATACGCACGCCCTTTTCATACAACTCCTTAAGCAATAAATCAATCCCTTCATATAAGGTATTCTCGTAAATGCCTTTTTCAGAATAATATTCACGGTACTTCTCGATTGCTTCTTTTGCCTTCTCTTCACTAAATCCATAATAATGTTTAAAACTTTCGCCTAATGGAGGGCCAATAAACGGAATCAACTCTTCCATCGTCGCTTCAATTCCATATTGTTTTAGTGCATATCGAATGGATTTTGTAATTCCTTCTTTTGGATCTGTTAATGTGCCGTCAAGGTCAAATAATACGTATTGATACATTGTCGTTAGTAACTCCTTTTATTTCGTCATCATTTTCTTAACATCTTCTAATTTTTCGATAAGTGTATCGCACCAGTTATCAAATTCATCATCATCTTCTTGAAGCTCTGGATGAGCCAATACATAGCGAATAGTATTTGCCACACCTTCATCAAAACGAACTTTTGCCACAAAATCGGGCACCAATGTTTTTAGCTTCGTATTGTCAAATACGACCGAATTGCTCTTATCACCAATTAAGCTACCCTCAAAATCATAATGGCTTACGGCATCTAAGAAATCAGAAGCTACATAATATGGCTTACATGAAACACCCAAAACTCTTGCAATGCTCTCATAAATTTGATTCCACGTTAATGTCTCATCCGATGTAATTTGAACCGCCTCGCCAATGGCATGAACATTCCCTAGCAAACCGATAAATCCGTTTGCAAAATCCGAATTATGTGTCATTGTCCATAATGAAGTTCCATCACCATGAATAATAACGGGTTTTTCCTGCATCATGCGTTTTACAACTTGCCAACTTCCCTTATCACCATGAACACCCAATGGAATACTACGCTCGTCATAAGTATGGCTAGGACGTACAATTGTCACTGGAAAACCATTTTCACGATACATTTTCATCAAATATTCTTCGCATGCGATTTTATTGCGTGAGTATTCCCAGTATGGATTGGCTAGTGTTGTTCCTTCATTAATGCGATAGTCTCTACAAGGCTTATGGTAAGCTGAAGCCGAGCTTATAAAAATAAATTGATTTGTTTTATCCTTAAACAAGCGATAATCCCTCTCCAATTGTGATGGTACAAATGCGATAAAATCTGCTACAACATCAAATTTTAAGTCCTTGATCGCCTCGCTTACTTGTTCTTCTTGATTAATGTCCGCAAAAATATAACGGATATTATCATATTCGGTTGTTAATTCTGCATTTCTCGTACCTCTATTCAATAAATAAAGTGTATTTTCTTTATTTTCGATTAGTTTTTTCGATATCGCCATGCTAATAATTCCTGTTCCACCGATTAATAAAATATTCATATCTACTCTCTCCTTTTCTGCTTCATTATTTTTCGCAGTTTCCTTATGGATATTATATCATTTCACACGCTAATGTCAATTTTAAACCATCAAAAGATATTCATCCATTATAACAATATGAACATTTCCTACAACCAAGCGAATCATTTATTTCTTTAACTCCTCTAATAATTCATTTATCCTTTCATAATCGTATTGAATGATCGTTTTGTGCGTTCCGTCTATATAGTGAATTGTAATGGCATATCCCTTCTTCTCATTATGCGATTCATTTTTTTCTTCATTTTTATGCTCCACTTTTTCCTCATTTTCATTCTGCACCTGTTTCTCTGTTTGCGTATTCATCTCTATTGGTGAATTCATCTCTATCTCATTTTCTTTTTCGAGTTCTAAGGAATTTATTATCTTTAAAATAGTTTCTTCGTCTTCAAAATGATTTTTAGTAGGTATATGAAACATATTTTCGATATCAATTGATGCAATATGATTCCCTTGTGAAAGCTCCATGCCTTTTTCATTTGAAATATTCCTTCTTTTTTGCAAAGCATATTGGCTGCTAAAGAAGATGACAAGCATACTTATTGCAACCACTGTGCCAATTTTGAAATGAAGTATTTGTTTTTGCTTTTTTTCGAGCATTAATTTTTCCGCTTTTTTATAAACGATTTCCTTGAATTCATCTTTATTTCTCACGAGTCAATTCCTCCATTTCTAATTTACTACGCAATGCTTTTTTTGCGCGATATATCAAATTCTCAACTTGTTTTTTTGTCTTTCTCATAACTTTTCCCGCTTCTATATACGAAAATTGTTCAAAATAAATAAGATGCAGCACCATTTTATATTCATCTTTTAATGTATCCATCACAGCGTTTATTTTTTTCTTTTCCTCATTAGCAATAACCATATCTTCTAATGATCGATATTCTTTTTTCTCATCCATAAAACTTTCAGATACTTTCGCAAATTTCGATTCTCGTCTTAACCAATCAATTGCGCGACTTTTTCCAATCATAAATAAATAGGTTTTTAATGATACCGAAAAATTATATCGCTTAGGATGTACGATAAGCATGGCAAACACATCTGCAGCCAAATCTTCTGCAACCGTTAAATTATGTACATAGCGATTTATAAAGAAAATTAGATTGGCTTGATACGCATCTATAATTTCCTCAAATCCACTCTCATCCCCATCAAGGAAACGACGGTAGCTACTTGCGCCGTTGTCCATATGAACCTCCTGTTTTGTTATGAAGCATTTCTGTTCTCGCTCATTATACGATTATAACGACGAAAACACTCATCGTAAAGCGACTTTTCTCCATTTCTTCATTTTTGAAAGATTTTCTTGCAATTTGATTTTCCTTTGCTATAATAAATAGTGTTCAACTTTTGGAGAAGTATCGAAGTGGTCATAACGAGCTTGACTCGAAATCAAGTTGTCCGCAAGGGCACGTGGGTTCGAATCCCACCTTCTCCGTAAAAAAAGTTTCCCAACGACTGTTGGGATCTTTTTTTATTTAGGAAGGATTCGAACCAGGTTCACGACTTTCTCGCATTGTGCAACAATGCGCTAAGGAGCGCGCGACGATGAACGTCGTTGGAATCCACACCTTCTCCGTAAAAAAAGTTTCCCAACGACTGTTGGGATCTTTTTTTATTTAG
>CAZMHF010000010.1:37918-46860 GCA_964566025.1 uncultured Lachnospiraceae bacterium
TGCAACAATGCGCTAAGGAGCGCGCGACGATGAACGTCGTTGGAATCCACACCTTATTTGGAGTAGCTACTGAAAATTTTGTTTTACTATATTTTCTGTTCTTTTTGTAATTATAAGAAGCATTTAATTTTATCTTGGATTTAGATAACAACCATCGTATACCAAACTCCTTATTATAACCTTGATAAAGATGTCCCCCACTTCTAAGCAAAGTGAAAGTGGGGGTAACATCTTTGTATCAGTAGGTGTTCAAGCACCTACTGATATGCAGCGAAGCTGCAACAAAGGGTTACCAGCGCATTGTTTCACAATGCGAGTAAGTAACACTGCTATTAGCAGTGTGGATTACGAGTATCCTATTTGACATGTCAATGTGTCTTTTACAACTTTTATTTAGCATATCAGTTTTCCATACGCTGACAGAGGGTATACTTCTATGCATGTCTCAAGACCTCTTCATGGTATTCATTATTTCATCAAAATTTTTTCCAGCAATGTTTCTTCATAAAATCGCTGATGGTGTTTGACTCCTTCCCCTCATAATAACCGACTAAAAGGTGCTTGAACTCAGGTACTTCCTTTTCGGGAATAACCAAAAAACCTTCGCCGTGTGCGATTAAAAACTGATTGGCAAAAATTATAGCGGCACGCTTGTTTCCGTCCAAAAACACCTGAGTTTTCATTACGTATAAACACAGAGCAATTGTATTGTCTATAGGCGCTTCACTTCTTGTTGCAATTTCGGCAATACGGTCTTTTACGTCCATTTCTATAGGAAGAGGCGGAACGTAACTTGAACCGCCGATTGTTACAGGAACTCCGCGAATCCGGCCTCCTTCTGCAAAGAAGCCTTCATTGACCAATCGGGCAATATGACTTAGCATGTAATAATCCGTTTTACTGGCAATCACATCTCTGTCCAAGATAAACTCCCATGCATGTTTTAGATTGAGTATCTTCTGAACATCAGTCGCAGCAACGCCATTGACTTTTCCATTTTCAATAATCTCTTCAGTTTGAGGGAACGAGGTTGCAACGCCTTCCAGAACCGCCTGGTCATAAATATTAGCCTTCATGTTAGCTCTGGCAAAATCAATATTTTGTAGCACCTTTTCGGACAATGCATCATCCGTGTGGCCAAGATTTAAAAGTTGCTTTTCAATTTTTCGAATACTTTTTCTTAATTCTCTAGAATCCCGAGAATTCCTTAAAAGCAGCTGATATAGATCTTCCGAATAAATACCTACATAGGTTGACGTCAACTTTCCACCTACGCGCTTGCGTACATATAAATACTTACCACTGGAATTTTCTTTAATTTCTGGAGTTCCATCATAAGGTATCAAGTTCAATCTACTTTGAAAATCTGATTTTTGCCGTATTAATTCCTGTATTTTCATAAGTGTGTTTTCCATAATCGCATCTCCTTTAGGGAACAATTTTGAGTCCATTATATCATATTGTTCCCTAAAAAAGCAAGAACTTATGCCGGGATATAGAGAATATTATGAATCAAAAATGATAATGTCCTCATATACTCCACGGGAAAATGTCTTAAGCATGGTATACCAACGCCTGTATATAACCTTGATAAAGATGTCCCCCACTTCTAAGCAAAGCGAAAGTGGGGGTAACATCTTTGTATCAGTAGGTGTTCAAGCACCTACTGATATGCAGCGAAGCTGCAACAAGGGGTTACCAGTGAAACACTCCATCAAGACGGTGCACCTTCAAAAAAAGTATATACCATCACTACGCTTGGCTTATCCGAACTAAAGCGTTGGACACTTACGCACCCTAGTATCCCTGAACGAAAGAATTCTTTCTTAATTCAACTTGCCTATGCGTGGCAAGCAAACCAAACAGAATTATTCACCTTGCTATCACAATACGAAGAAGAAATAAGAGGTTGTTTACTTATTGAAGAAAATAAATTATCCAACTCTACTTTCGTATCTACTCAAATAAACCGCGAAAAAATCATTTGGGATTCCATATATGAAAATGTGTTATCTAGCTATCGGCACGAATTGGAATGGATTTTGGAAACGAAAAAGGCGATTGAGGAATTTGAAAATGAACAATCAAGCGATAATGAACCTACTTTCCTAGAGGATACACACCGTATTCCATTTGAAGTTGTGACAAAAGCCTCTGGAAGCTATATTCTTCTTTCTGGAAATCACAAATCACTTCAACAGGAGCAAGATGCAATTGATTTAACCTCCCAACTTCTGGAAGCTTAAAAGACTTTCTAAGAGAAAGCAATCGTGGAACGGCATTTCATACTTATACATCCATTATTGAAGCAGAAAACTGGCTACTTCATTCGTGAACCACTTGCTTTTCGGCGTTTAATACTATATAATTCTCTTACATTTAACAAAGAAAGAAGGAGTCTATTATGAAAAAGAAATTATTAATTTTACTATGTGCCCTACTAATCACTGTTCCTGTTGTAGCTTCTGGCTGCAATGCAAAAAAGAGCAATAAGCTTACCATTGCTACTAACGCAGAATTTGAACCATTTGAGATGCAAAAGGATGGCGAAATTGTTGGTTTTGATATCGATTTGATCAATGAAATCGCTAAAAAACTCAATATGGAAGTGGAACTAAACAATATGGAATTTGACGGTATTGTTGCGGCAATTCAATCAAAAACATACAAAGCTGCTATCTCTGGTATGACGATCACACCAAAACGTGAAAAAAGCGTACTATTTTCAATTCCTTATTACAGTACAACACAGGTGCTAATTACAAAAAAAGATGATACCGTTTTTACAGGTACTACAAAAAAAGAGATTGACGCTCAACTCGTTGGCAAAAAACTCGGTGTATGCAGTGGCTTTACAGGTGAAGCTTATGTAAATGGCGACGAAGATATGGGGCTTGAAGCGATTAAAGATGCCAAAGCTGTTACGTATGACAACATCTCTCTTGCTGTTACCGATTTGAAAAATGGAAACATTGACGCTATCGTTATGGACAAAATCGTTGCTCAAAATGCTGCAGCAGCAAGCGAAAATAGTGATATTGTTGTAAAAGACATTACATTAACAACCGAAGAATATGCGATTGTTATTAACAAAGACGACAAAGAACTAAAAGCGAAAATTGACAAAGCACTTGGAGAGCTTATTGATAGCGGAAAAGTAGAAGAACTCTATAAAAAATGGGAAATCGATTGGGAAACTAAATAATGTTTGATAACTTTTTTCAGCGCATTTATGACCAGTTTATAGCAGGAAATGGTTTTGACCAGCTGCTATCTGGTCTGAAAAACACTTTATTAATTGCATTACTTGGCCTAATCATTGGTGTCTTCTTGGGTATCGTCTTCGCAATTATGCGCGTTATACCACGAACCAATTTTTTCGGCAAATTATGCAATTTCATCGCGATTATTTATATTACAATTATTCGTGGCATTCCACTTGTTGTTTTATTATTGCTTGGCTACTACGGTATCTTCGGCCCTATGGGAGCAAATGCCCTAGCTGTTGGTATCATCATTTTTGGTATCAATAGTAGCGCTTATGTTGCCGAAATTGTCCGAAGCGGTATTCAAGCTGTTGACAAAGGACAAATGGAAGCTGGTCGTTCGTTAGGTCTCTCCTATCGTGCCTCTATGCTTAAAATTGTTCTTCCACAGGCGATTAAAAATATTTTACCTGCCTTGGGAAATGAATTTATTGTTTTAATTAAAGAAACATCCGTAGCAGGTTTTATTACTGTTTTTGATCTTACAAGAGCAGGAAGAGCGATTGTTTCTCAAACCTATGATGCCTTCGTACCCTATATTGTGCTTGCGATGGTTTACCTTGTTTTAGTTCTTATTGCCACTTACCTTGTTGGATTACTTGAGAGGAGGTTAGGCAAAAGTGATAACCGTTAAAAATCTAAACAAATCATTTGGAAAACTAAATGTCTTAAAAAACATCAATTACACGATTAACGCTGGTGAAAAAATCGTTATTGTCGGTCCTTCGGGCTCCGGAAAAAGCACCTTTCTTCGTTGCCTAAATTTACTTGAGGTTCCTACCTCAGGTGAGGTTTGGTTTCATGACACATTGATCAATAGCAAAAAATGCGATATCAATAAACATCGCACGAAAATGGGTATGGTTTTTCAACAATTTAACCTTTTCCCACATAAGACGGTGCTTGAAAATATTATAATGGCGCCTATTTATCATGGAATGATGAAAGAGTCTGAAGCAAAACAAGAAGCGATTGAACTACTCACTCGTATCGGTCTTGCTGATAAAGCAAATGAATACCCAGAAAAGCTTTCTGGTGGTCAGAAGCAACGTGTTGCTATTGTTCGAGCATTAGCAATGAAACCAGAGGTACTACTTTTCGATGAGCCGACAAGTGCCTTAGATCCTGAGATGGTAGGTGAGGTTCTCGAAGTAATGAAAGAACTAGCCAATCAAGGCATGACGATGGCAGTTGTCAGTCATGAAATGGGTTTTGCACGTGAGGTTGCTACAAAAGTTATCTTTATGGATGATGGTATGATTCTTGAAGAGGCACCTCCATCAGAGTTTTTTGACCATCCAAAACACCCAAGACTTCAAGAGTTTCTCTCAAAGGTTCTCTAATCTACTTAACAAGGAGCAATTTTTATGAATGTATGGCACGATATAGCCCCCGAACGTATAACTCCAGAAGATTTTCTTGCTGTTATCGAAATCGAAAAGGGTTCAAAAAAGAAATACGAATTGGATAAAGAAACAGGCCTTATTATTCTCGATCGAATTCTGTATACTTCCACACATTACCCTGCTAATTACGGTTTTATTCCTCGTACCTATGCAGACGATGGAGACCCTTTAGATGTATTGGTTCTTTGTTCTGAACCAATTGACCCACTTGTGCTGATTCGAGTATACCCAATTGGTGTAATCACTATGATCGACAATGGGCGAAACGATGAAAAAATCATTGCCATCCCTTTTGAAGACCCTATGTATAATGCCTATCGAAATATTGATGCATTACCTGGTCATATTTTTAATGAAATGCAGCATTTCTTTAGAGTTTATAAGGAACTTGAAAATAAAGATACCGCTGTAAATGAAGTAAAAGGACGCAAGGAAGCTATCCAAATCATATGCAAAGCCATTGAAGATTATACAAATTTGTTTGAATAAAAAACACGCTAATGCTGATACAAATTATCAACATTAGCGTTATTTATTTTTAGAAACAGCGACCATTTTTTCGTTTCGGACAATTTGATCCAACCGCTTCTCCATTACATTGGTAACAAATTTCATTAGGAAGTTCACTTCCATCAAAATACGCTTCCAAATTTTTTATTGTCGTATCTGCAATGTTTTCAAGTGCCTCTTGCGTAAAAAACGCTTGATGAGATGTTACAATCACATTTGGTAATGAAACAAGGAATGCCAGCACTTCATCATCAATAATTTCTTCTGAAAAATCATCAAAGAAAAATTCTGATTCTTCCTCATAAACATCTAAGCATGCACCACCAATTTTCTTGCTTTTAAGGGCTTCTAGCAAGGCCATGCTCTCGATAATCGCACCTCTTGATGTATTTAAAATATAAACACCATCTTTCATTTTTGCGATTGTTTCTGCATTAATCAAATGATGTGTTTCTTTTGTCAACGGACAATGTAGTGAAATCACATCGCTTTCGCGAAATATAGTATCTAAATCGACATAATTTAGATCGCTATCCTTTGCTGGATATGGATCATATGCCAATACATTCATCTTAAACCCTTTACAAATGTCAATAAATAATCGCCCTATTTGCCCTGTTCCAATTACGCCAATTGTCTTACCATTCAAATCAAATCCGATAAGTCCTGTCAAGGTGAAATTGTAATCACGCGTTCTATTATGCGCCTTATGAATCTTGCGATTTAGTGTCAATAAAACACCCATTGTAAACTCGGCAATGGCGCTTGGCGAATAACTAGGTACTCGAAGAACCGTTAATTTTTGCTCAAATGCCGTTTTGAAATCAATATTGTTATACCCCGAGCTTCGCATCGCCAATACTTCTATGCCATTTTCTACGAGAATTTCAATTGCTTTTGTATTGATATCATCATTGACAAATGCGACAACGCCCTTACAACCTTTGGCTAAACTTGCTGTATCCTCATTTAACTTATTTTCAAAATAACGAAATTCAAATTCCTTATGTTCTAATTTTTCAAACCAAATTCTATCGTATGGTTTCGTATCAAAAAATGCTATTTTCTTTTTCATTTGGTCACTCTCCTCTTCTTCTTTATTAGCTTCATCATACCACAAAAAAAGATAATCACCAAGGCAATGTCAAAAAAGTTATACTTCTTTATACTTTTTTTCTTGTCCTAAATAAAACTTTAGAAATCGTTAGAACCATTTTTTCTTCTTCATTATCCAATACGTTACGCCAGATACAATGGCCATTGACAGCAATGCCAATGGATAGCCATATTCCCACGCTAATTCAGGCATATGTTTAAAGTTCATGCCATAAATGCCTGTTATCGTTGTTAATGGGCCAAAAATCACCGTTAAGGCGGTTAGTTTTGTTACAACGTCATTTGTTTTCATAGCGATATTACTATCATAATTGCTAATCAATTGGCTACTAAGATCATATAGACTTACAGAAAAATCGTATAATTTCCGAAGCCTTGAATCAATGTTTTTGAAAAAATTAATTTCTTTATTCTTCAGGAATCCGCCCTCGTTCATAGCAATTTGTCCACCAACATAAGAAAGTAGCCATGTCAATTCGGATACTCGAAATTTGCTTTGCTACTTTCTCACATTGTGTAACAATGCGCTGGTACCCCCTCCCTCCTAGCAGCTTCGCTGCTATTTCAGTGGGAGGTTAAAAGATCAATGTATTTTTGTGTTCCCCTGTTTGCGAAAAGGTAATCCACTCACAAATATTAACCGCATGGTCTGCCACTCGTTCAAGATATTTTGCAATCAGTAGAAAGTCAATCGCATTATCCATATTTTCTGGTTGTGTTTTGAAAATCTCTACCAATTCTTTTTTAATTAAATTAAAATAATCATCAACAATATCATCTTGTTTTTCTATTTCCTTTGCTAATACTAAATCATTCTTTACATAGGCAACAATCGCCTGTTTGACCATATCTACTGCCGTCTCTGACATTTGCAAAATATGACTTGAATCTGCAAAACAATTTTTCGTCTTGATGCGCAGCGTAATCTCTGCAATATCCACAGCATGGTCACAAATGCGTTCCATATCTGTAATCATTTTAAGTGCCGTTGTGATTAATCGCAAATCTGATGCGACAGGTTGCTCGCGTGCGATTAACCACAAGCATCTTGATTCAATTCGCTTTTCCATGGCATTTACCTCTTTGTCATTTTCAATAATTGATTGACAAAGCGCTGCATCATTTGTCTTAAATGCTTTGATCGCCTTTTTTATGGCCTTTGTTGAGCAATTCCCCATCTCAATCATTTCAAGATGTAGTTCCTTTAATTCCTTTTCAAAATTCATACGTCCCATACACGCATCCTCCTATCCATTTATCCAAATCGTCCTGTAATATAATCCTCTGTTTTTTTATCTCTCGGATTAGAAAATATCATTTCTGTAGCATTATTTTCAATTAATTCACCTAGCAAAAAAAATGCCGTAACATCTGAAATTCGTGCCGCCTGTTGCATATTATGTGTAACAATGACGATGCTATAATCTTTTTTTAATTCGCTTATTAAATCTTCTATTTTGGTTGTAGAAATCGGATCAAGTGCTGACGTTGGTTCATCCATTAAAAGCACTTCGGGTTGCGTAGCCAATGCTCTTGCAATACATAAACGTTGTTGTTGTCCACCAGAAAGACTTAATGCAGATTTTTTCAAACGATCCTTTACCTCATTCCAGATAGCTGCATCCGTTAAACTTTTCTCAACGATTTCATCAAGAACGCTTTTCTTCTTTACACCATGAATGCGTGGCCCATAAGCGATATTATCATAAATGCTCATTGGAAATGGGTTTGGTGATTGAAACACCATACCTACCTTTTTTCGCAATATCGTCACATCTACATTTTTATCATAAATATTTTCACCATCTAATAACACATCTCCTAAAATACGAACGCCCTCTACGGTATCATTCATTCGATTAAGCGTTTTCAAATAGGTTGACTTTCCGCATCCTGACGGTCCAATTAGAGCAGTCACTTTATTTTGTCCAATTTCCATATTGATATTTTTCAAAGCATGAACGGTGCCATAATATAAATTTAGATTATTCGTTTGTATTTTCATCGTGCAAATCTCCTTGCAATTACATGCGTTAATAAATTTAGGATAATGACAATTAGCATTAATACGGCGGCAATGCCAAATGCCGTTTCTGTGTCGCCACGCGAATAAGCGTATGTATATAAAGCGACTGAAAGTGTGGAGCCTGATCCTGATAATTGTTCCACCATATTTCCTCGTGGCATATATTGTGAAAGACCACCTGCTGTTAATAGAAGTGCGGCGCTCTCGCTAACCATTCGACCAATTGATAGGATAATGCCTGTTAATATTCCTTTTAATGAAGAAGGAATTAAAATCGTTCGTACAATATGCCATTTCGTTGCTCCCATTCCTAATGCGCCTTCACGATAAGATTGTGGAACAACACGAAGTGCCTCTTGCGTTGTTCGTATCATAATGGGGAGTACCATAATACTAAGCGTCAATATACCTGCTATCAATGAAACACCTAATTTGAATAATAGGCAAAATACCATATAACCAAAAACACCAAACAAAATAGATGGAATTCCTGAAAGTGTTTCGGTAGCAAACTCAAGAATACGCACAAAGCGTTTATTTTTTGCATACTCATTTAGATAAATCGCTGCTCCCACACCAATTGGTACACAGATCATTAGGGTTACGCAAATCACATAA
>CAZMHF010000011.1:0-21386 GCA_964566025.1 uncultured Lachnospiraceae bacterium
CGAGCATTTAAGAAAATATAAAAAGATAATTAGAAATTTATACTTTGTTTAAAGAGAAAAATAGGCATTCTAATTATGATGCTCATATTAATTTTATTTGCAGGCTGCAAAAATGATTTGAAAACCTCAACAACAGCCGATGTGCCAGAAGATAGTTCGCGTTTGGAAATATCGTCTACCCCTTCAACAAAAAAACCAATCATTGTATATACGAAGGAAGAATCAATTATTATTGCAAAAAAACGAGTTAGAGAGGTTTATGAAAAAAAAATAGATGATGAGTTTGAGCTTGTAGTGGGAGAGGTTTCACTAAAAGAGAACGACATTCACGCGTACTGGGAAGTGCCTATTGAAATTATTTGTGAAGGGGATAGAACTTATAAGAGCTTCGTCGAGATATATATAACGAAAGATGAAGTTGTCGTTATGACGTGTGCAGCAAATTGAGGATGGGGTCAATAATTACCCGAGAAAAATCTTAGGGTACAAATTAGCAAACGAACTCTATTTTCAATGAAAAAATTCTCCCCTAGGGGAGAAAACTAGCAGTAGAGGTGTTGAATTTATTTTTAATCTCCCAAGGAAGTCCCCCGCCTCTTAGGCGGGGGACTTCCTTGTTTCAGTGGGAGTTCAAGCTCCCACTGAAATAGCAGCGAAGCTGCTGGGATGGAGGTCACTAGAAAGTAGCGAAGCGGATTTCGAGTATCCGCATTGACTTGGTTTTTATGAAAGTTGGGCAATTAAACTTGCAATTCTCAAAAGATAAAAAAAATAAAAAAAGTGCTTGCATTTCAAAAATAGATGTAGTATGATTTAACGTGCTGTGACATGATAGCAGTGAAGCGAGAGGTTGTTACTATTGAAAATAGTAGGTTTTCCGTGGAGCGAATGTCAAGAAATCTCGATAGTGAGATTAACAATCTGGCGACAAGTCACTGTACTAACCATCTGCCTTTGTGCAGAAATGACGTGTAGTAGAAGTAAACAGACGGATTTATGTCCGACAAATTACGACACACACGGGAATGTGTACAGTCACCGCTTGTTGTACTTTAAGAAAGTGCGAAAAGGAGGCGACTTTTTTTATGGCAAGTCAAGTAATGAGAATCACATTGAAAGCGTATGATCACCAATTAGTTGATCAATCAGCGAAGAAGATCATTGAAACTGTTAAGAAAACAGGTTCACAAGTAAGTGGTCCGGTACCTCTTCCTACTAAAAAGGAAGTAATCACAATTCTAAGAGCAGTACATAAGTACAAAGACTCTAGAGAGCAGTTCGAACAAAGAACGCACAAAAGACTTATCGATATTATTACACCAAATCAAAAAACAGTTGATGCATTATCACGTTTAGAGATGCCAGTAGGTGTTAGCATTAATATCAAAATGAAAACGAAATAATCATTTCGTTAGAAAAAACAAGAGTAAATCCTGAATTGGTTTTAGTAACTGTTCTAGGATGATTGCCCAAAAGGCAATCCGCTGTAGAAAATTCACAGGAGGCATTATAATGAAGAAAGCGATTTTAGCTACAAAAATCGGAATGACACAAATCTTCAATGAAGATGGACAATTAATTCCGGTAACTGTTCTTCAAGCTGGACCATGTGTAGTAACACAGGTTAAGACAGTAGAGAATGACGGTTACAGCGCAGTACAAGTTGGATTTGTTGATCGCAGAGAAAAACTAATTAGCAAACCACAAAAGAACCATTTTGACAAAGCAGGTGTTTCTTACAAACGTTACGTAAGAGAGTTCAGACTAGAAGATGCTGAAAACTATGAAGTAAAACAAGAAATCACAGCAGATATTTTCGCTGCAGGCGAGAAAATCGATGCAACAGCTTTTTCAAAGGGTAAAGGATTCCAAGGTGCGATTAAGCGTCACGGACAATCAAGAGGACCTATGGCTCACGGTTCAAAGTTCCACCGTCATGCTGGTTCAAATGGTGCCGCTACATCACCAGGACGTGTTTTCAAAGGAAAGAAGATGCCTGGACACATGGGAAATAAAAAGCATACAATCCAAAATCTTGAGATCGTTCGTGTAGATGCTGAACAAAACATGATTTTAGTTAAAGGATGCGTTCCAGGACCAAAAAAATGCCTTGTAACGCTCAAAGAAACAGTAAAGGTTTCTAAGTAACTTTTACAAAGAAAGGAGGATCACACAGATGGCAAAAGTATCTGTTTATAATATGGAAGGCAAAAAAGTTGGCGACATTACATTAAATGATGCAGTATTCGGCGTTCCTATGAACGAGCATTTAGTGAAAATGGCTGTTACACAGCAATTAGCAAACAATCGCCAAGGTACTCAAAAAGCAAAAACACGTGCCGAAGTTTCTGGTGGCGGAAGAAAGCCATGGAAGCAAAAAGGTACAGGTAATGCAAGACAAGGTTCTACAAGATCTCCACAATGGACAGGCGGTGGTGTTGTATTCGCACCAACTCCAAGAGATTACTCGTTCAAACTTAACAAGAAAGAAAAAAGAAAAGCATTGCTTTCAGTATTGTCCGCAAAAGTAACAGATAGCAAATTTTTAGTGCTTGACACATTAGAGCTTGCTGAAATCAAAACAAAAAATATGATTAAGGTTCTTGATAACTTAAAGGTAGCAAAAGCAATTGTTGTGTTACCAGAGAAGAACGATAATGTTTATTTATCAACAAGAAACTTACCAACAGTAACAACGACTTTTGTAAATACGCTTAACGTATTTGATCTACTTAAATACGATACAGTAATTACAACAAAAGCAGCAGTTGAAAAGATTGAGGAGGTTTATGTATAATGGCAAACTTAAAATATTATGATGTAATCCTCAAACCTGTCGTGACAGAAAAGAGTATGAACCAAATGGGAGAAAAGAAATATTCTTTCCTAGTTCATCCTGAAGCAAACAAAGTGTTGATTAGAGAAGCTGTTGAAAAAATGTTCCCAGGAACAAAAGTAGCAAGCGTTAACACAATGAATAACGATGGTAAGACAAAAAGAAGAGGAAGAACCGAAGGTAAGACCTCTAAGACGAAGAAGGCAATCGTTAAATTAACAGACGAAAGCGCTGATATCGAAATTTTTGCAGGACTTTAATTCACTTAGAGTCAACTACTATACGTCTTAAGGCTGCCCGCCTTAAAAAGACGTGATAATAAACCTTCAAGGTTTGAAAGGAGTTTTTCATGGGCATTAAAACATACAAACCGTATACCCCTTCCAGACGCCAGATGACAGGATTGGATTTCACAGAAATCACAAAGTCAGAACCAGAAAAATCATTGGTAACATCGCTTAGCAAAAATGCTGGACGTAATAACCAAGGTAAAATAACAGTTAGACATCGTGGCGGTGGAAACAGAAGAAAATACAGAATTATTGATTTCAAGAGAAACAAAGATGGTATTCCAGCTGTTGTAGCTGCAATCGAATACGATCCAAACAGAACAGCGAACATAGCACTACTTAATTACGCAGATGGTGAAAAAAGATATATCTTAGCACCAGCGAACTTAAAAGTAGGAAGCAAGCTTATGAGTGGACCAACAGCAGAAGCGAAAATCGGTAACGCGTTAGAGCTTTCAAATATTCCAATCGGTACACAAATCCACAATATCGAGCTTTATCCAGGCGCAGGCGCTCAATTAGTTCGTTCGGCAGGTGTATCTGCTCAATTAATGGCCAAAGAAGGAAAATATGCAACACTTCGTTTGCCATCAGGAGAGATGAGAATGGTTCTTGCTAACTGTAAAGCAACAATTGGTGTAGTTGGCAACGGAGAGCACGCTCTTGTAAACTTAGGTAAAGCTGGTCGTGTGCGTCACATGGGCTTTAGACCTACAGTACGCGGTTCGGTTATGAACCCTAATGACCATCCACATGGTGGTGGTGAAGGTAAGGCAGGAATCGGTCGTCCGGGTCCAAGCACACCTTGGGGTAAACCAGCTTTAGGATTGAAGACAAGAAAGAAAAACAAACAATCTAATAAGTTAATCGTAAGAAGACGTGATGGTAAATCAACTAAATAATTGTGAATAAGGAGGTAACCTATGAGTCGCTCATTGAAAAAAGGACCATTTGCAGACGAGTCTCTACTAAAGAAAATCGATGCATTGAATGAGAAGAACGAAAAAACGGTTGTGAAGACATGGTCTCGCCGTTCAACAATATTCCCTCAAATGGTTGGTCATACAATCGCAGTTCATGATGGTAGAAAACATATTCCAGTTTATGTGACAGAAGATATGGTTGGACATAAATTAGGAGAATTCGTTGCTACTAGAACATATAGAGGGCATGGAAAAGACGATAAAAAGTCACGCAGATAGGACAGTTTGAAAGGAGGTTTTATCCATGGCAAGAGGACATAGATCCCAGATAAAAAGAGAAAGAAATGCACAGAAGGATACCAGACCATCAGCTAAGTTGTCTTATGCTAGAGTATCGGTTCAAAAAGCTTGTTTCGTACTAGACGCGGTAAGAGGTAAAGATGTTAAGTCAGCACTTGCAATTTTAACTTACAATCCTAGATATGCATCAAGCCTTATCCTTAAACTTTTGCAATCCGCTATTGCGAATGCAGAAAATAACAATAACATGAATGTTGACAATCTATACATTGAAGAATGTTATGCAAACAAAGGTCCTACAATGAAGAGAGTTAAACCAAGAGCACAAGGAAGAGCTTATCGCATTGAAAAAAGAATGAGCCACATTACTGTTGTGCTTAATGAAAGATAGGAGGACAAGATGGGACAGAAAGTTAATCCTCATGGTTTAAGAGTTGGTGTTGTGAAGGATTGGGATTCAAGATGGTATGCTGAAAAAGAATTTTCAGAGTATCTTGTAGAAGACTACAACATCCGAAAATTTATCAAGAATAAATTATATGGAGCTGGTATCGCGAAAATTGAGATCGAAAGATCAACAGATCGCGTAAAAGCAATCATTTACACTGCAAAACCTGGGTTGGTAATCGGTAAGGGCGGCGCTGAGATCGAAAGAATCAAAGCGGAAATTCAAACGCTTACGAAGAACAAAGTATTCGTGGACATTAAAGAAGTTAGACGACCTGACTTAGATGCTACCTTAGTTGCAGAAAAAATTGCAGCTCAATTAGAAGCACGTGTTTCTTTCAGAAGAGCAATGAAATCCTGTATGACAGGAACAATGCGTTCAGGAGCACTTGGAATTAAGACATCTGTTTCAGGACGTTTAGGTGGTGCTGATATGGCTCGTACAGAGTTCTACAGCGAAGGAACAATTCCACTACAAACACTCCGTGCAGATATCGATTATGGATTCGCAGAAGCTGACACAACTTTTGGTAAAGTTGGCGTTAAAGTTTGGATTTATAAAGGCGAAATCCTCCCAACGAAAGCTAAGGAAGGGGGAGCACAATAATGTTAATGCCTAAAAGAGTAAAGCGCCGTAAGCAATTTAGAGGCAATATGAAGGGCAAAGCTACAAGAGGTAATGTTCTAGCATATGGCGAATTTGGTATTGTTGCAACAGAACCATGTTGGATTAAATCAAACCAAATCGAAGCAGCCCGTATTGCAATGACACGTTATATTAAACGTGGTGGTAAGGTTTGGATCAAAATCTTCCCTGATAAACCAGTTACAGCAAAACCTGCTGAAACTCGTATGGGTTCCGGAAAAGGTTCACTTGAGTATTGGGTAGCAGTTGTTAAACCAGGACGCGTAATGTTTGAAATTGCAGGTGTTCCTGAAGAAACAGCAAGAGAAGCATTAAGACTTGCGACACATAAGTTACCATGCAAATGTAAAATCGTTTCTCGTGCAGATTTAGAAGGCGGTGATAACAGTGAAAAATAGTTATTTAGCGGATTTAAAAGGCAAATCTGTTTCAGATTTAAATAATGAGTTAGTAGCTGCGAAAAAGGAACTTTTTAATTTAAGATTCCAAAATGCAACGAACCAATTAGATAATACGGCAAGAATTACAGAAGTACGTAAGAATGTTGCTCGTATTCAAACAATCCTAGCTGAAAAAGCAAAGGTTAGTGAGTAATCCAGAAAGGAGGAATGGTTGTGGAAAGAAATTTAAGAAAAACTCGTACCGGTAAAGTAGTAAGCAATAAAATGGATAAAACAATCGTTGTTGCTGTAGTTGATAACGTAAGACATCCTTTATATGGCAAAATTGTTAAGAGAACATATAAATTAAAGGCTCATGACGAAGAGAACGTTTGCAATATCGGTGACAAAGTTAAAGTAATGGAAACAAGACCTCTTTCTAAGGATAAAAGATGGAGACTCATAGAGGTACTTAATAAAGCAAAATAATCGGATTGAGAATAATACGACTGAAAGGAGTATTAGAGATGATTCAACAGGAATCTAGACTTAAAGTTGCCGATAATACCGGAGCAAAAGAAATCCTTTGTATCCGAGTATTGGGAGGCTCTTCAAAGAGATATGCTAATATTGGCGATGTCATTGTTGCAACTGTTAAAGATGCAACACCTGGTGGTGTTGTAAAGAAAGGTGACGTTGTTAAAGCTGTTGTCGTACGTACTGTAAAAGGCGCACGTCGTAAAGACGGATCTTATATTAAATTTGATGAGAACGCAGCTGTTATTATCAATGAAAATAAAAATCCTAAAGGAACCCGTATTTTTGGACCAGTAGCTAGAGAACTTCGTGAAAAGCAATACATGAAGATCATATCTTTGGCACCAGAAGTACTATAAGGAGGTATCACCGTGGCAAACAAAATTAAAAAGGGAGACATGGTTCGTGTTATCACCGGAAAAGATAAATTAAAAGAAGGCAAAGTGCTTGCAGTAAAAGAAGGTGCAGTTCTAGTAGAAGGCATCAATCTTGTGCAAAAGCATACTAAGCCTAATGCAGCTAATCAAAATGGCGGTATTATCAGTAAAGAATCTTATATTGATGTATCAAACGTTATGTTTTTAGCTGACGGTGAAGCAGTTCGTGTCGGATTTGAAGTAAAAGACGGTAAAAAATACCGTGTGAATAAAAAGACTGGCGCTGTGATTGATGAAATCAAAAAGCCTGAGAAGAAGAATTAATGAGAGGAGGTCCTAAAGTTGAGTTCAAGATTACTTGAGTTTTATAATAGTGATGTAGTGCCTGCACTAATTAAGAAGTTCGAATATAAGAACGTTATGGAAGTGCCAAAGCTTAACAAGATTGTTATTAACATGGGCGTAGGCGAAGCAAAAGACAATGCAAAAGTATTGGATTCTGCAGTTAAAGAGCTTGAAACGATTACTGGCCAAAAAGCAGTAACAACAAAAGCTAAAAAATCAATTGCTAACTTTAAGCTAAGAGAAGGTATGCCAATCGGTTGTAAAGTAACACTAAGAGGCAGTAAAATGTACGAATTCCTTGACCGCCTTGTGAATTTATCATTACCACGTGTACGTGACTTTAGAGGGGTTAACCCTAACGCGTTCGACGGAAGAGGAAATTATGCTCTCGGCATTAGAGAACAACTTATTTTCCCTGAGATCGAGTACGATAAAGTAGACAAGACCAGAGGTATGGATATCATATTTGTTACAACGGCAAAGACAGATGAAGAAGCTCGCGAGTTACTTGCATTATTCAACATGCCATTTCAAAAATAGTTAGGAGGGAAAATTCATGGCTAAAACTGCAATGAAATTAAAACAACAACGCAAACAAAAATTCTCTTCAAGAGAATATAATCGTTGCAAAATTTGTGGCCGTCCGCATGCTTATTTAAGAAAATACGGCATTTGCAGAATTTGTTTTCGCGAGTTAGCATATAAAGGTCAAATTCCAGGTGTTAGAAAAGCAAGCTGGTAAGAAGTCGGAAGGAGGACGTAAAAATGGGAATGAGTGATCCTATTGCAGATATGCTTACGAGAATTCGTAACGCTAATATCGTTAAACATGATACAGTAGATATTCCGGTTTCTAAGATGAAAGTTGCAATCGCAAACATTTTAGTAAACGAAGGATATATCGAAAAATATGAATTAGTTGAAGACGGTAAGTTTGAGATGATTCGTGTTACTTTAAAATATGTTGCAAATAAAACAGAGAGAGTTATTTCAGGAATCAAGAGAATTTCAAAGCCTGGACTTCGTGTTTATGCAAATACAGAAGAACTTCCTAAGGTATTAGGCGGACTTGGTATTGCAATTATTTCAACAAATATCGGTGTTGTTACAGATAAAGAAGCAAGAAAACAAAACGTAGGTGGAGAAGTATTAGCATACGTTTGGTAAAAAAATCAGGAGGAATGGCAAATGTCACGTATAGGAAGATTGCCCATCGCAGTACCAGCTGATGTAACAGTTGATATCGCAGAAAATAACAAAGTGACTGTAAAAGGACCAAAGGGAACGCTTGAAAGAGTGTTACCAGTGGAAATGATTATTAAGTTAGATGCAGGCCAGTTAATAGTGGAACGCCCAAATGACTTAAAGAGAATGAAAGCCTTACACGGTCTTACAAGAACATTGATTAACAATATGGTAGTCGGTGTAACAGCAGGCTTTGAGAAAGTTCTTGAAGTAAAAGGCGTTGGTTACAAGGTTGCAAAACAAGGTAATAAATTAGTACTATCTTTAGGATATTCACATCCTGTAGAAATGATTGACCCAGACGGCGTTACAGCTGAAGTTGAAGATCAAAACAAAATTACCGTAAAAGGTATCGATAAAGAAAAGGTTGGCCAATACGCTGCAGAAATCAGATCAAAGAGAAAACCTGAGCCATATAAAGGCAAGGGTATCAAGTATGCTGATGAAGTAATCAGACGTAAAGTTGGAAAAACCGGCAAGAAATAGAAAGGAGTAAGAGACAATGGTTAGCAAAAAATCAAGAGACATCGTTCGTAAAGAAAAACATAGAAGAATTCGCAAGAACATCGTTGGCACAGCTTCAAAGCCTCGTCTTTGTGTATTCAGAAGTAATAACCATATGTATGCACAAATTATCGATGATACAGTTGGTAATACGTTAGTTGCAGCCTCTACTTCTCAGAAAGCAATCAAGGCTGAGTTGGAAAAGACCAATGACGTTGCAGCAGCAGCATATTTAGGAACCGCTATTGCTAAAAAAGCAGTTGAAGCGGGTATCACAACAGTCGTATTTGATAGAGGCGGCTTTATATATCAAGGAAAAATCAAAGCGTTAGCAGATGCAGCTCGTGAAGCTGGTCTGGAATTCTAGTCAAGGAGGACAAACATGAAACGTACAATCATTGATGCTAGTAACTTAGAGCTTGAAGATAAAGTAGTATCAATAAAACGTGTAACGAAGGTTGTAAAAGGTGGACGTAATTTCCGCTTTTCAGCTCTAGTTGTTGTTGGTGACAAGAACGGACACGTTGGTGCTGGTATCGGTAAAGCGGCAGAAATTCCAGATGCAATTCGCAAAGGCAAAGAAGACGCTGCAAAGAAATTAGTAACAGTACCTATTGATGAAAATAAAAGTATCCCACACGATGTTATCGGTAAATTTGGTAGTGCTTCGGTATTACTAAAGAAATCCCCTGATGGTACAGGTGTTATCGCAGGTGGACCTGTTCGTTCCGTAATGGATTTAGCAGGTATCTCTAACGTTCGTACAAAATCCCTAGGTTCAAATAATAAGCAAAACGTAGTTCTTGCTGCTATCGCTGGGCTTGATGCACTCAAGACACCAGAACAGGTAGCAAAACTTCGCGGAAAATCTGTACAAGAGATTTTAGGCTAAGGAGGAAGAACAATGGCAGAGAAATTAAAAATCACATTAGTAAAATCAACGATCGGTGCTGTACCAAAAAACAGAAAAACAGCAGAAGCTCTTGGGCTTACGAAGATCAACAAGACGGTAGAAGTGCCGGATAATGCTGCTATGCGTGGCATGGTAAGACACATTAGCCACTTGGTTAAAGTTGAAGAAATTTAATAATAATTCGAGCAAGGAGGTGCAACATGGGCTTATCTAATTTACAACCTGCCGAAGGTTCCGTACATAGCGACAATTTTAGACGCGGACGCGGACACGGTTCAGGAAATGGTAAAACAGCTGGTAAAGGTCATAAGGGTCAAAAAGCACGTTCAGGTGGTGGCAAAAAACCTGGATTTGAAGGCGGTCAAATGCCTTTATATAGACGTATCCCTAAAAGAGGCTTTACGAATCCAAATACCAAAGAAATCATTGCAATCAATATGAGCGCTCTTGAAAGATTTGAAAATGGTACAGAGGTTACTGTAGACACTTTAATTGAATCTGGAATCGTAAAAAATCCTAAAGACGGGATTAAGATTCTTGGAAACGGAGAACTTACCAAAAAGCTTACGGTTAAAGTAAATGCATTTAGTGAAACTGCAAAAGCTAAAATCGAAGCGAATGGTGGAAAAGCAGAGGTGATTTAATGATTAAAACACTTCGCGACGCTTTAAGAGTTCAAGAGATTAGAAAAAGAATATTTTATACTTTTATGATGTTAATCGTTATTCGTATTGGTTCACAGATTCCTGTGCCTGGTACGAATGGCGACGTAATTAAAAACATTATGGCACAAGCGGGGGATTCATTCAACTTTTTCAACTCTATCACGGGTGGATCATTTGAAAACTTTTCGATATTTGCATTGAGTATTTCTCCTTACATTACATCATCTATCATTATGCAGTTGTTAACAATTGCAATTCCAAAACTGGAAGAGATGAATAAAGATGGTGCAGATGGAAGAAAGAAAATTGCTGAAATCACACGTTATGTAACAATTGGTCTTGCTATATTCGAGTCGCTATTTATGACAATTGGATTTAGCAATCAAGGATTGTTCACAACAAAAGCATGGTACAACTTACTAGTAGTTACATTAGTTCTTACAGCAGGTAGTGCAGCGCTTATGTGGATCGGAGAACAGATTACTGAAAAAGGCATCGGAAATGGTATTTCTGTAGTCCTCTTAATCAATATTCTCTCACGTATGCCAAGTGATTTTAATACGTTATATCAAACATTTATCAAAGGCAAGGAGCCAGCGCCAGCTATTTTAGCTATTGCAATTATTTTGGCATTCCTTGTGGCGATGGTGGTATTCGTTGTACTATTGCAAGGTGGTATGCGAAAAATCCCTGTTCAGTATTCAAGAAAGCAAGGGAATCGAGTAGTTGGTGGTTCAAGCCAATCACATATTCCTCTTAAAGTAAATACGGCAGGTGTTATTCCAGTTATCTTTGCAGGTTCAATCTTTTCAGTGCCACAACTAATCGCTAGCTATAAAGTGCCAACGACTGCATTTTGGGAAGGCTTTGTGAAAATGTTTTCAACATCAAGTTGGTTAAACAAAACAATGCCTTGGTATTATAATTTCGGATTTTTAGTATATATTGCGTTGATTATATTATTCGCATATTTCTATACATCCATTACATTTAATCCAATCGAAATTGCAGATAACATGAAAAAGAATGGCGGTTTTGTTCCGGGCATTCGTCCAGGAAAAATAACAGCAGATTACTTAACAAGAATTTTGAACTACATCGTATTTATCGGTGCATCATTCTTGGCAGTTATCGCAATCGTTCCAGTCTTTTGTTCGGGTGTATTCGGATTAGCATCGCTATCCTTCCTAGGAACATCCATTATCATTATTGTTGGTGTTATTATTGAAACATTAAAACAAATTGAATCAATGATGGTAGTAAGAAGTTATAAAGGCTTCTTGAATAATTAATGAAAGCTTAGAGGAGTCTCTGATGAAAATTATAATGCTAGGAGCGCCAGGTGCTGGAAAAGGCACACAAGCGAAACGAATTGCAGAAGCGTATGGCATCCCACATATTTCTACGGGCGACATATTTCGAGCAAATATTAAGCAAGGTACTGAATTAGGAAACAAAGCAAAGGATTACATGGATAAAGGATTACTAGTTCCAGATGAATTAGTCGTTAGTCTAGTCGTTGATCGTATTCATCAAGATGATTGCGAAAAAGGCTATGTATTAGACGGATTTCCACGTACGATTCCACAAGCAAAATGCCTTGATGATGCATTAGCTCAAATGGACGAAAAGATTGATTTTGCCATCAATGTTGAAGTGCCAGATGAAAATATCGTTAAGCGTATGGCTGGAAGAAGAGCTTGTGTAGATTGTGGAGCAACTTACCATCTTCAATATATTCCAACGAAGGTTGAGGGTATTTGCGATGTTTGCGGAAGCGACCTAATATTAAGAGAAGATGATAAACCAGAAACTGTTCAAAAACGTTTGGATGTTTACCATAATCAAACCCAACCATTGATCGAACATTATGCAATGTTAGGCGCATTGGTTGAAGTTGATGGAACGCAAGATATGGCTGATGTCTTTGCTGATATTGTAAAGGTGTTAGGAGCGTAATATGCCAATTACCATAAAATCTGAAAAAGAAATTGCTCTTATGCGAGAAGCGGGAAGAATCCTAGCGATCGTGCATGAGGAAATGGGAAAGGTAATTCGTCCAGGTGTATCGACTTGGGAAATTAATAAAATTGGGGATGAAGTGATACGCAGCTTCGGTTGTGTTCCTTCTTTTCTTAACCTATATGACTTCCCGGCAGCCGTTTGCATTAGTGTAAATGACGAAGTCGTTCATGGCATACCAAACAAGAAATTCATCCTTAAAGAAGGCGATATTGTTAGTTTAGATGCAGGAGTTTGTTATCAAGGGTATCATTCCGATGCTGCGCGTACGCATGCAGTTGGAGAGATTTCTAAGGAAGCAAAACAACTAATCGATGTGACGAGAGAGAGCTTTTTTGAAGGGATCAAATTCGCAAAAGCAGGATGTCATTTGTATGAAATTTCTTCAGCAATCCAAAATTACGCAGAGAGCTTTGGCTATGGCGTTGTAAGAGATTTAATCGGACATGGAATTGGACGTGCGGTTCATGAGGATCCAGAGGTTCCCAATTTTAAACCAAAAGGTCGAGGTGTTCGTTTAAAAGAAGGCATGACATTGGCGATTGAACCAATGATTAATGCTGGAGGATGGCAAGTGATGGTGGCAGATGACGATTGGACATATATTACGGCAGACGGTTCTTTATCGGCGCATTATGAAAATACGGTGTTGATTACAAAGGGCGAGCCGGAAATACTCTCGTTATAAAATACTTAGGATGCATTACACGTTGTTAGTGATGGAGGAATTGAATGTCTAAAGCAGATGTTATCGAAATAGAAGGCGTAGTAATTGAGAAATTGCCAAATGCCATGTTTCAAGTAGAACTTGAAAATGGCCATAAGGTATTAGCTCATATAAGTGGGAAATTACGAATGAACTATATTCGTATTTTGCCAGGAGATAAAGTAACAATCGAATTATCGCCATATGACTTGACAAAAGGCAGAATTATTTGGCGAGACAAATAATATTTTTAAGGGCACTGATTTTGCTTGACATCATAAAACAAAATATGATATGATTAAGAGCAACCTTTGCGAAAGGAGAAGTACTATGAAAGTTAGAGCATCGGTAAAACCTATTTGTGAAAAGTGCAAAATTATAAAGAGAAAGGGTAGTATTCGTGTTATTTGCGAGAACCCTAAACATAAGCAACGTCAAGGTTAAGATGTAATCGTTCCAATTAGCGGCTGCAGTATGTAACAAATGTGCAAAAGCACAAAACGTTATTTATTGTTTTTATATTTAAAATTATCAATGGAGGTGCTACACACTCATGGCTCGTATTTCAGGTGTTGATTTACCAAAAGAAAAACGCGTTGAAATCGGTTTAACATATATCTACGGAATTGGTAGAGTAAGTGCAAACCGTATTTTGGCAGAAGCAAAAGTAAATCCTGATACTCGTGTAAAAGATTTAACTGACGAAGAAGTTAGTAAAATCCGCGACGTAATTGACGCTACTCAAACTGTTGAAGGTGATCTCAGAAGAGAGATCATGATGAACATTAAGCGTTTACAGGAAATTGGTTGCTACAGAGGTATCCGTCACAGAAAAGGTCTTCCTGTTCGTGGTCAAAAAACAAAGACTAACGCAAGAACAAGAAAAGGACCAAAGAGAACTGTTGCGAATAAGAAAAAATAATAGTAAAGGACCCATAAGGGAGGTTAGTTTTAATGGCTAAGCAAACGTCAAATAAAGTGACAAAAAAGCGTGTGAAGAAAAACGTTGAACGCGGACAAGCGCACATTCAAGCTTCTTTCAACAATACAATCGTAACGTTGACAGACACTCAAGGAAATGCATTATCTTGGGCTAGTGCAGGTGGTCTTGGTTTTAGAGGTTCAAGAAAATCTACTCCTTATGCAGCTCAAATGGCAGCGGAAACTGCTACGAAGGCAGCGTTAATTCACGGCTTAAAATCAGTAGATGTAATGGTTAAAGGACCTGGTTCAGGCAGAGAAGCAGCAATACGTGCTCTTGCGGCTTGCGGACTAGAAGTAACAAGTATTCGTGACGTAACACCGGTACCACACAACGGATGTCGTCCGCCAAAACGCAGAAGAGTATAATAGGAGGTGCTAAAACGTGGCAATTAACAGAGTCCCAGTATTAAAAAGATGTAGATCACTTGATCTTGACCCTTTATTCTTAGGAATCGATAAGAAATCTAAGAGAACAAAAAGAGCAAGCAGAAAATTAAGTGAATACGGTATTCAACTTAGAGAAAAACAAAAAGCTAAATTTATTTATGGTGTGTTAGAAAAACCATTTAGAAATTACTATACAAAAGCAGAGAAGATGCAAGGTATGGCAGGTGAGAACTTAATGATCACCCTCGAGCGCAGATTAGATAATGTTGTCTTCCGTTTAGGTCTTGCGAGAACAAGAATGGAAGCTAGACAAATCGTTGATCACAAACATGTATTAGTTAACGGAAAGAAGATTAATATTCCTTCTTACTTAATTAGTGCTGGTGATACAATCGAAATTGCGTCAAAAGCAAAAGATTCTCAGAGATACAAGAATATTTTAGAGTCAACTGGCAGCAAGGTTGTTCCTGAGTGGCTAGAGTCCGATCAAGAAAATCTAAGCGGTAAAGTGAAAAACTTACCTACAAGAGAAATGATCGATGTTCCTGTAGATGAGATGCTTATCGTCGAATTGTACTCTAAATAATAATTAGTTAAGGAGAACATTGAACAACAATTATGTTGTCCACTGTGTCCGGCCTAAGGAGGGGCTATATATGTTCGATTTTGTAATACCCAAAATTGAGATCGCTGAACTTTCAGATGATAAAAAGTATGGCAAGTTTGTAATTGAACCCCTAGAAAGAGGTTATGGAACTACATTAGGTAATTCTCTTCGTAGAATTATGCTCTCCTCATTACCAGGAGCTGCAGTAAGCCAAATCAAGATTGAAGGCGTAGTGCACGAATTTAGTCCGATAGCCGGAGTTAAAGAAGATGTTACAGAAATCATTATGAATATAAAAGAACTAGCGATTCGCAATCATTCGGTGACAAATGAGCCAAAAGTGGCTTATATCGAATTTGAAGGCGAAGGTGTAGTTCGTGCAGGAGATATTCAAGTCGATCAAGATATTGAAATTATGAATCCAGATCTAGTGATTGCGACATTAAGTGGTGGGGCAAACTCACGCTTATATATGGAGCTTACAATTACAAAAGGTAGAGGATACGTAAGTGCAGAGAAGAATAAATCAGCAGATGCGCCAATTGGTGTGATTGCAGTAGATTCTATCTATACACCGATCGAACGCGTAAATATCGCCATTGAAAATACTCGTGTTGGTCAAGCGACAGACTTCGATAAATTAGTATTGGATGTTTATACAAATTGTACAATTGAGCCAGGTGATGCAGTGAGCTTGGCAGCGAAAGTTTTAAGTGAGCATTTGAACGCATTCATCAACCTTTCAGAAAGTGCCAAGAACGCTGAAATCATGGTAGAAAAAGTTGACGATGAAAAAGAAAAAGCTCTAGAGATGAATATTGACGAATTAGAATTATCAGTGCGTGCTTACAATTGTTTAAAGAGAGCAGGTATTAACACTGTTGAGCAACTCATTAGTAAAACGCCAGAAGAAATGATGAAGGTTCGTAACCTAGGACGTAAATCATTAGAAGAGGTGTTGGCGAAATTGAGCGAATTAGGCTTTCAATTTAAGTCAAATGAGGATTAATAACGTAAGCAAGTAAGATGCGATGTACACGGAGGTGAATTAAGATGGCAGGATATAGAAAACTTAGCAGAAATAGCAATCAAAGAAAGGCTCTGTTAAGAGGTCAAGTAACTAGCTTCTTATATAACGGTAGTATCACAACAACAGAGGCAAAAGCGAAAGAAATTCGCAAAATTGCTGAAGGCATCATTGCACTAGCAGTAAAAGAAAAAGATAATTTCGAAGTAGTTACTGTAAAAGCAAAGGTAGCTCGCAAAGATAAAGATGGCAAGCGAGTTAAAGAAGTTGTTGATGGTAAGAAAGTTACTGTTTATGACGAAGTAGAAAAGACAATTAACAAAGATAAGCCTACTAGATTAGCAGCTAGAAGAAAGATGCTTCAAACACTTTATGGAGTGACAGAAGTTCCAACAGATGCTGCTGGCAAGAAAAAAGGCACAAAGAGCGTAGATCTTCCAAAGAAGATTTTTGATGAAATTGCTCCTAAATATGTAAACCGTAATGGTGGTTATACAAGAATCATCAAACTAGGTCAACGTAAGGGCGATGCTGCAATGGAAGTAATTCTTGAGTTAGTGTAATTAATATAATATAAAAACAAGCGTATGCTTGTTTTTTTATTGCGTTAATATACCATATCCATATAAAATATGGTATGATACGCTTTGAAAGTGCTCTTCTAAAAAATAAAGGGTCGGAGGTATTGCATTGATTCGTCTTAAAAATGTATTTCATGAATTTAAAAAGTATGATGCAGATGGTAATGAAACCAAAAGCGATCAAATATTAAACGACCTGACATTGGACATTGACGAGGGAAGCTTTGTCGCGATTCTTGGACAAAATGGATCTGGAAAATCGACATTAGCAAAGCATTTGAATGGTTTATTACTTCCGACAGCGGGAACCGTTTTTATCGGAGAGGATGATACAAAATCAAAAGAAAAGCTGCTTGATATTCGGCGAAAAGTAGGGATGGTTTTTCAAAATCCAGATAACCAAATGGTTGCCAATGTGGTGGAAGAGGATGTTGGTTTTGGACCAGAGAATCTTGGTGTTGAGACGGATGAGATTTGGCGACGCGTGGAAAAAAGCCTAGAGAGCGTGGGTATGTGGGCTTATCGGTTGAGTTCTCCTAATCGTTTATCAGGTGGTCAAAAGCAGCGTGTAGCCATTGCTGGAGTTATGGCTATGCTGCCACAGTATATTGTGCTTGATGAACCGACGGCGATGCTAGATCCAAATGGACGAAAGGATGTTATTCGGACAATTCGCCAACTCAATAAAGAAAAAAACATCACCGTTATTTTGATTACACACTATATGGAAGAAACAATAGCCGCGGATCGAGTGATAGTGATTGATGAAGGTGTTGTTCAACTAGATGGCTCACCGCGTGAGGTTTTTTCAGAAGTAGAAAGACTAAAACAGCTACATCTTGATGTTCCAGCTGTTACGGAATTGGCGTACCAATTAAGAAAAGAGGGTGTTAAGATTGACAAAACAGTCTTATCCGTAGATGAATTTGTAGATGAAATGATTAGGGCAAAGCAATGGCAATAAAACTTAACGACGTAAATTATACATATGATGCGCAGACAGCCATGAGTGTTCATGCGCTAGACCATGTGTCTCTAGAAATTAAGGATGGAGAATTTGTGGCTATTATGGGGCATACGGGTTCAGGAAAATCCACCTTAATTCAGATGCTAAATGGCTTGATTCGCCCGACTTCGGGAGAAATCTATTACAACGACGAGAATATTTTAGCAGATGGCTATTCGATGACTGCGCTAAGAGGAAAAGTCGGCTTGGTATTTCAGTATCCAGAGCATCAGTTATTTGAATCGGACGTTTTAAAGGATGTGATGTTCGGGCCTAAAAATCTTGGTTACACAAAAGCAGAAGCAAAGAAACAAGCGATAGAAGCGCTTCTTTCGGTAGGCATTGCAGAATCACAATTTGAATTGTCGCCATTTGAATTATCGGGTGGTCAGAAAAGGCGCGTAGCCATTGCAGGTGTATTGGCCATGTCTCCGCAGGTTCTGGTTTTAGATGAGCCAACGGCAGGTTTAGACCCTTATGGGCGCGATCAAATTTTGGAGCTTCTTGCGAAACTACACAAGGAAAAAAACATTACAATTATTCTGGTGTCGCACAGTATGGACGATGTCGCAGATTATTGCGAACGAGTGATTGTTTTGTCAAAAGGAAAAGTGGTGTTTGACGATAAGGCAAAGGAAGTGTTTAAGCACGTTGATGAATTAGAACAAATTGGACTAGCGGCACCACAAGTATCGTACATTATTAGAAAGTTAAATGAAAAAGGGTTTGAACTACCAGATGATATAATTATGCTTGAGGAGGCTAAAGCCGCGATTCTAGCGAAACTTAGAAAAAACCAATAAAGGAGAACCATGTTAAGAGATATAACAATCGGCCAATACTATCAGACAGATTCATTTGTGCATAGATTGGACCCACGTACAAAATTAGCAGGAACAATGTTCTTTTTAATTGCCGTTGCGATTACTAAATCGTTTGTCGGTTTTTTTGTATGTGCGTTATTTTTGACCATTGTTATTAAGATAGCACATGTTCCCTTTAGATTTATCATTCGTGGCTTGAAGAGTATTGCGTTTTTATTGATATTAAGTATCGGGTTTTGTCTGTTTTTTGAAGATGGGCGAGTAGTATTTCAATGGCGATTTATTCGCATTACATATGAAGGAATTCGACAAGCCTTTTTTCTATCCACGAAAATTATATTAATGATTATTGGTTCAAGTTTGATGACATTGACAACAACCCCGAACTTATTGACAGATGGATTGGAAAAGGGTTTAGGATTTTTAAAAAAGGTAAAAATACCTGTTCATGATATGGCGCTTATGATGTCGATTGCGCTTCGCTTTATTCCTGTTCTTATTGAGGAAACAGATAAAATCATGAAGGCACAAATGGCGAGAGGGGCCAATTTTGAATCGAAAAATGTATTCAAGCGAATTGTGGCAATGATTCCGCTTTTTGTCCCACTTTTTGTATCGGCAATTCGCAGAGCGATTGATTTGGCAACCGCAATGGAAGCAAGGTGCTATCATGGTGGAGAGGGGCGAACGAAAATGAAACCTCTATCCTATCGAAAACAGGATGCGTATACATACATGGTACTATTTTTGTTCTTAGCGATACTCATTGCAATCCGCGCACTTACAATTGATGTGCCAGCAATTAAATTATTTATTATGAGGTTAGGATGAAACGAATTCGACTTATTGTAGCTTATGACGGAACAAATTATTCAGGGTGGCAGGCGCAAAAGAATGTTGTCACCGTGGAGGGCGCTTTAAATGAAGCATTAAGTGAGCTTTGTAAAGAAGAAATCATTGTAATTGGTGCAAGTCGTACAGATGCGGGAGTACATGCACTACACAATGTTGCTGTATTTGATACGCAATCTTCAATTCCTCCTGAAAATTATGCTCGCGCACTTCATGCATTTTTGCCAAAAAACATTGTAGTGACAAACTCAATCGAAGTAGAGAGTGATTATCACCCACGCAAGCGTCGTACAATAAAAACATATGAATACTATATTTGGAATGACGCAGTTGAAAATCCGCTTAAAACACGCTATGCACAATATGTTGTACAGTTGCTAGATCTAGAGGCGATGAAAAAAGCAAGTGAATATTTGATTGGAGAGCATGATTTTAAAAGCTTTTGCGCCGCTGCCAATCAGAAACCTACGACCGTTCGAACCATTCACGCAATTGATATTTTCAAAAAAGAGAAAATGGTCACCATTCGCGTATCAGGCAATGGATTTCTTTATAATATGGTACGCATTATTGCAGGAACATTAATTCACGTAGGGTGCGGTAAAGTATCGCCAGAAGCAATTCAAGATATATTAGCGGCGAAAAATCGCGAAGCAGCAGGTCCAACGGCACCAGCAAAGGGGTTGTGTTTGTTGGAAATAAAAGAAATCGACGAAAAATGAAATTAGTTGTTGACAGAGATTCTTGGGTGGACTATAATAATTATCTGTGACGTTATGTCTCGATTATCGCCTGCCCCGGAGGTAATTTAGATAATGAATTATGGAATGTGTATGATCCTGCCCCGGATGAGCACAGTCTATAACGACACATTGTAATTTACTAAAATAAACTAACTATCTATAGATATGTTACAGGAGGGAAACCGATGAAGAGTTTTATGGCTAGCCCATCAACTATTGAAAGAAAATGGTACGTAGTAGATGCAGAGGGATGTACATTAGGACGTTTATCATCTGAAATCGCTAAGATTTTAAGAGGAAAGAATAAGCCTATTTTTACACCACATATTGATACTGGCGATTATGTAATCGTTATTAATGCAGAGAAGATCAAAGTAACAGGCAAGAAATTAAGTCAGAAGATTTATTATAATCATTCAGACTATGTAGGTGGAATGAGAGAAACAACGCTTAAAGAATTATTGGACAAAAAACCTGAACAAGTTATTGAATTAGCTGTTAAGGGTATGCTTCCAAAAGGACCTTTAGGAAGAGCAATGAAGAAAAAACTTTTTGTTTACGCTGGACCTGAGCATAAACATGCTGCTCAAAAACCAGAAACAATCACATTTTAAGAGCGTTAGAAGGAGATTAAATCATGGCTGAAAAATATTACGGAACAGGTAGAAGAAAAAAGAGTATTGCAAGAGTATACTTAGTACCTGGAACAGGTAAAATTACAATAAACAAAAGAGACATTAACGAATATTTCGGATTAGAGACACTAAAAGTTATCGTTCGCCAACCATTAGTAGCAACTGAAAACGTTGACAAGTTTGACGTATTGATAAATGTACATGGTGGTGGATTTACAGGACAAGCAGGCGCTATCCGTCATGGAATCGCACGTGCGTTATGTAAAGTAGACTTAGATTTCCGTCCAGTAGTTAAGAAATTAGGCTACCTAACAAGAGATCCAAGAATGAAAGAAAGAAAGAAATACGGACTAAAAGCTGCCCGTAAAGCCCCACAATTCAGCAAGAGATAGCATTATCTGCGGAATGCGGATATTCAAAAAAGCCACGGCAAGTATACTTGCCAGTGGCTTTTTTAATATGCGCGGTTCCATAGGAATCTGAGATGGTCGACATGGAGCAAAGCGGAATGGAGATAAATCTCAGAATTCCGCAGATAATGTTGAGGCGAGGAATCTGAGATGGTCGACATGGAGCAAAGCGGAATGGAGATAAATCTCAGAAT
>CAZMHF010000011.1:21486-46626 GCA_964566025.1 uncultured Lachnospiraceae bacterium
TCCGCAGATAATGTTGAGGCGAGGAATCTGAGATGGTCGACATGGAGCAACTATTTGTTCATAAAAAAAACACGATATTAACATAATGTTCTCAAACTAACACGCTATACTTCAGAAGATAAAACACATAGAAGAGGAGTGCTTATGAAAGAGGCAAATCAAATAAAAACGATGATTATGACGGCAGTTGTACTGTTTGCTCTTGTAGGCTGTGACACATCAAAAGACATAAAAACAAATGAGGAAAAAACGACAATAGGTGAGTCGGTAACACAGTCTGAAAATGGCGAAGTAGGGCAAGAGTCGCAAGAGAAGCCGACTAATGAAAAAACAACGACATTAGATAGTGAAGAGACAATTGTTGGAAAATATAAGAAAACAGATTATACAATTGACTGGGAAAAAGAAACGCATCAAAAAATTGATGTGTCCGAAGAAATGGAAGAAATCGTTGCAAGTGGAATTTATGTGTTTGAGGGTGTTGGAAAAGAAAAAACAATACATGTGAATGTAGACAAAACAACCGATAGTGGTGTTGTTTATATTGTTTTAAATGGTGTAACAATTGAAAATGAGAGTCTGCCTTCGATAAATATAAAAGAGGCAAAAAAGGTTGTTATAATGACGGTGGCGAATTCGGAGAACTCATTTACTCAAAGAACACAAGATGAAAATGCAGGAGAAAGCGCAACAATATACTCAAAAGCAGATTTAACATTTGCTGGAGAGGGAAGTCTTTTAGTGAACAATAAAGCTGGAGACGCGATCAAATGCAAGGATACATTAAAAATAACAAGTGGTACGTATCACGTAACAGCCGAGAGTGACGGCATTACGGGAAAAGATCACATATATATTTTGGCGGGAACGATTTCAATTAACGCTGGAAAAGATGGTTTGCGTACGACAAATACAACAGAAGAGGGGCGAGGGATTTTTGTGCTTGATGGTGGTTCGATAACCATTAATGCCGAAGGTGATGGAATTCAAGTGGCGACTACAGCCGTTATCAATGGTGGAGAATTAGAGATAACAGCTGGAGGCGGTTATCAAGAGTCCCAAGCAAATCAAAATGCAGGCGGCTTCGGTGGCGGTTTTGGTGGTGGTTTCGGTGGTGAACGTCCGATGCGACCAGGCGAGGAAAGTATAGAGACAACAGAAGATACTACTGTAAGTACAAAAGGTTTCAAAGCTGAAAATATCATTCTCAATCAAGGGAAAATAACCATCTCGGCATTGGATGATGCCCTTCATGCCAATGATTCGATTCGGATTAACGGTGGAGAAATTTTATTAGAGAGTTCGGATGATGGAGTACACGCAGATGGAGTATTAGAAATTTGCGAAGGGAATTTGACGGTTTCTCATTCTTATGAAGGATTAGAAGCAAGTAATATTACGATTATTGGTGGCGATGTCCATGTGGTTGCTTCAGATGACGGTATAAATGTCAATAATGCGTCGGGCGTATTAACAATTAACAATGGAAAGGTATATCTTGATTCACAAGGAGATGGTCTAGATTCAAATAATGCTGTTGTAATGACGGGTGGCATGGTAATAGTAGAAGGGCCAACAAACAGCGGAAATGGGGCGATTGATTACGAACGAAGTTTTCTGATTTCAGGTGGTACATTAATAGCGATTGGCAACAGTGGGATGGCAATGGCGCCACAGGCAACATCAGAGCAGGCATCTTTATTGATGAGCTACTCGGCTTCGCAAAATGCAGGAACAGTTATCTCATTAAAAAATGCAGATGGCGAAATCATCGCTACCTGCGAAACAACAAAAGGCTTTAATTCGGTATGTATTTCATCCCCTAATTTAGTGACAGGTCAATCCTTTTCATTATATAGTGATGAAACACAAAAAGTGACGTTTACCCAAGAGAATGTGACGACCTACTTAAATGAAAGTGGTGTTACAACAGGTGGAATGGGTGGATTTGGTGGTGAATTCGGCGGCGGCGGAAAAGGTGATGGCTTCGGAGATGGACGACCTCAAGAAAGACCATAGAATCATTGCCAAGCGCCATCAAGTGTGAGAATCTGTCCTGTTAAGTAGTTGCTTGTTGAAGCAAATAAAAGACAAAGACTTGCAACTTCCTCGCATGTGCCTAAGCGCCCTGCGGGGATTTCATTTTGTAAACAACGAAGGTCTTCTTTGGAGAGACATGCATTCATAGAGGTATTGATAAGTCCACATGCAATAGCATTTACCCGAATGTGACTAGGGGCAAGTTCTTTGGCGAGCGCCTTTGTAAATGAATTTACGCCTCCCTTTGTGGCACTGTAAGCAACCTCGCAAGAAGCACCTACATTACCCCAAACAGATGAAATATTGAGGATTAAGCCTTGCTTTTGAGGGAGCATAAGAGGTAGTGCGAGTTTTGAGCAATGAAAAACGCCTGATAGATTGGTAGCGATTAGCTGATTCCATTCGGAAACGAGCATATCTTGTAAAAGGCCAATGTGTGAAATGCCGGCGTTATTGATGAGGATATCGATATGTCCAAAGGTTTTTGCTATTTGTGAAAACGCATTTTCGCAGGCACTATAATCAGATACATCAAAATAATATACCTTGTAAGGAAGATGGTTTGCGATAAGCTCTTGCTCGAGCGATTCCATTTCCTTGCTAGGTTTTCGCGCATTTAGGAGAACAAAATAGCCAGCCTTTGCAAATGAAAGGGCGATACCTCTGCCAATTCCCCTAGATGATCCTGTAATTAGTACAATGTTTTGATTCATAAAGATACCTCTGTTTACTATTTTCGTTTAGTATAACACAAAAAAACTACTTCACAAATAGGGAGTATAATGGTATTCTAGAAGAGAAACAGACGGAAACAGAGAGAAGGGATAAAAATTATGAATACACAATTTGATTTAATTATTATTGGAGCAGGGCCTGCGGGATTATCGGCGGCTATTTATGCAGAAAGAGCGGCGTTAAATGCCATCGTAATTGAAAAAGAAATGATAAGTGGTGGACAGGTCATTACGACATATGAAGTGGATAATTACCCAGGATTAAGAGGGATTAGTGGGATGAAGCTTGCTGAAGAGTTTCGTGAGCATGCTGACGCCTTGGGTGCGAAATTTATGACAGGCGAAGTTGTTGGCGTTCAAAAAGACGGGAACCTATATAGCCTAGATGTTGTGCGTGACGATAAACATATGACCTTACAGGCAAAGGCGGTTATTTTAGCGACAGGTGCAAAACACCGATTGCTAGAAGTCCCAGGAGAATTAGAACTCGCAGGAATGGGCGTTTCTTATTGTGCTACATGTGATGGGGCGTTTTTTAGAGGGCGCGATGTAGCGGTTATTGGTGGTGGAAATGTGGCAGTTGAGGATGCTCTCTTTTTAGCAAGAGGGTGTCGCAAGGTATACGTTATTCATCGCCGAGATGAATTTAGAGCGGCAAAGGGTTTGGCGAACCAGCTTTCTCGCTTTGACAATGTTGAAATTGTATGGAATAGTGTTGTGGAAACGATTCAAGGAGAAGATTCCGTAGAATCGATTTCCCTGAAAAACGTAAAAACACAAGAAACTTCACAGATTGCTGTGAGTGGTGTTTTTATTGCAGTTGGCATTCATCCAACAGCAGAGCCATTTGTTACAAATCTTGGATTGGACGTAGACGAATGGGGTTATATTAAGGCGAAAGAAGATTGTGAAACAAATAGAGAGGGCATACTTGTTGCAGGGGATGTTCGCACAAAAGCGCTTCGTCAAATCGTTGTGGCAGCTGCAGACGGCGCAAATGCCGTAGAATCGGCAATAAAACATATAAAAACCGTGTAATTTCATTGAATTGGGGGTTGACAAGGGCGTAATATATTTGTTATGATTGGTGTAACAATTCTGTAATATTTGAATAGTGAACAATTTGACTTAGTATATTGGTACATAATACAGGAGCTGACAATGAAAAAAAGATTGATAAAGATGACAGTGGCAATATTCGCCGCTGTACTTATAACCCTTAATACAAATACGAATATTGGAGCATCTAGTGAAATAAACGTTGCGCATCCCGAAACACCAATTGCTGGTATTTCGGTAGTTTTGAAAACGTTTATTAATTCTGAAAAAACAGATGAGTTGTTGGAACTTTTATTTGAAAAAGAAGAAGCAACGGAGCTATCAACAGAGGAGAATGAAGCAGAAGAGTCTAGTGAATGCATCACAGAAGAGCCAACAGAAGAACCAACAGAAGAACCAACAGAAGAACCAACAGAAGAGCCAACAGAGGAACCGACAGCACCAAAATCTCCATATGACGGCATTGTTATCGCTCAAGTAGAAAATTACGTAAATGTTCGAAGTGAAGCATCTACAGGATCTCAGCCACTTGGAAAATTATACAATAATTCTGCAGCAACTATTTTAGATGAAGTACAAGGCGAACCTTATGAGGGATCTGATTTGTGGTATTGCATCCAATCAGGCTCAGTAACAGGCTATGTTCGTGCTGATTTGTTTATTACAGGAGTAGAGGCAGAAGCAATTGCAGAACAAATCGGAACTAAAATCGGAACGACGATTCCAGAGGGACTTAGACTTCGTAGTCAGCCAAATCTTGAGTCAGAAATCTTGACGGTTCTTTTGGCAAATACAGAAGTGGTTATTCTTGAAAGAGTAGGTGAGTTTTATCGCATTCAATTAGATGAAGCGAGTCAAGGATTTATTCATTCATCACATGTAACTACACGAGTTGAGTTTAGACAAGCGATTTCGCTAGAAGAAGAAGCAGAACAGCTTCGCATTCAAAGAGAAAGAGAAGAAGAAGCTAGAAGAGCGCAAGAAGAGTATGAAGCACAGGTTCGTGCAGAGGCAGAGAGAGTTCGTCAAGAGCAAGAAGCGGAAAGAATTCGCCAAGAGCAAGAGGCAGAGAGAATTCGTCAAGAGCAAGAGGCGGAAAGAATTCGTCAGGAGCAGGAAGCGGCAAATAATCAAGCGGCTACACAACCACAACCTCCAGCGACAAATCCTCCAACTCCAGCACCAACACCAGAAACACCAGCGCCTGCACCAACGGAAGATGATCAACATGCAGCACTTAGAAATGCTCTTAGAGCCTTTGGTTTACAATTTGTAGGCAATCCTTATGTATATGGTGGAACTAGCTTGACAAATGGTACAGATTGTTCGGGATTTACAAGAGCCATTTATGCACAATACGGAATTTCGATTCCACGTACATCTAGACAACAAGCAGTTGCAGGAAATGCAAGAGAAATCGGAATTAATGATGTCAAGATTGGTGATTTGTTATTCTATGCAGACAACAATGGAGTAATCGGTCATGTGGCTATGTATATTGGCGATGGACAAATTGTTCATGCAGCAAATGAATCATTAGGAATATGCGTTTTTGCGGCACATTATCGTACACCATGTAAGGCAGTAACATTCTTAAATTAGAAACTAATTATTCTACATATTAAAAGGGCAAAGTCGATAGCGACTTTGCCCTTTTAGAAATGTGAGGTATTTATTATTCAAAGGTAGGCTCGATCAACCCATATGTTCCATTCTTGCGTCGATAAACAACGTTTACTTCGTCCGTATTTCCATTTAAGAATACGTAGAAGTTATGTCCAAGTAACTCCATCTGGATACATGCCTCTTCTGGATGCATAGGCTTGATGCCAAAACGCTTTGTACGAACGATTTGAATAGCATCAATATCATCATCTTCGTCCTCAATCGGAGTGAAGTTAGCAAAGAAATCCGTATTTTGTCTATGTTGCATCAATTTTGTACGGTACTTGCGAAGTTGTCTCTCTAAGATTTCTTGTACTAAATCAATCGAAACATACATATCGGTACTGGTTTGTTCAGATCGTATAATAGATCCCTTAACAGGAATAGTCACTTCAATCTTGTGGCGATCTTTTGTAACATTTAATGTGACATAAGCTTCGGTTTCCTCGGTGAAGAATTTTTCTAACTTCCCGAGCTTTTCATATATAGCGTCCTCGATTCCTTTCGTAATGTCGATGTTGCGTGCGGTAATTATGTATTTCATAATAGCCCCTTTCCGTCTGATGCGAAATAGTAGAAATTAATAAAGAGAATCATTCGCATCGTTCTTTTTTGATAGAGATAGTATAGCACAAAAGCAGTCATATGACAAGAGAAAATTCAAGAATTGTCGATACAATTTATAAGATAAAATGAAAATAACTATAAAATATGAGCATAACAAAGAATAGAAAGATAATGAATCGAAAAAGAGTTGTCAAGTGAAACTATTAGAATACGGCTGTAAATAACGCTTTTTATGAAAATGTGACAAAACATTTGTTCAAAAAAGAAGAGTCCAAATGAGTAAAAAAAGAAGAAGGAATGTGGATAGTGTGGATAACTTTGTGCATAACTAGTGTTATCAAGGTTTTTGAAAATAAAAATGTGGACGAAATAAAGGTGGGGCGAAAAAAAAAGAAAGATAAAAAAGTGCGATTTGTGCACTATTACTAAAAATGATAAAAGTGATGCGAAATAAATTGAAAGACTTATTTAACCTCCCAAGGAAGTCCCCCGCCTCTTAGGCGGTGGGTGGAACTTCCTTGTTTCAGTGGGAGTTTAAGCTCCCACTGAAATAGCAGCGAAGCTGTTGGGATGGAGGTCACTAGAAAGTAGCGAAGCGGATTTCGAGTATCCGAATTGACCGAATTGTTTTCTTGAATATTCTCATTAAAAGTGATATGATACTTAGTATGAAATTTTATACGAAAAAATAGAAACACACGATATAAAAGTTAGGAGACGAAAATGGGACTTTTCGAGAAAATGTTTGGAACACATAGTGAGCGAGAAATAAAATCAATTACGCCATTAGTGGATAAGGTGATGGCACTTCGTGAAGAGATGATAGCCTTATCAGATGAGGGATTAAGAGCAAAAACAACGGAATTTAAAAATCGTTTAGCGCAAGGCGCTACGCTTGATGATATTTTGTGCGAGGCATTTGCTGTGGCAAGAGAAGCGACAAGAAGAGTTCTTAACACAGAGCATTATCGCGTACAGGTTATCGGAGGTATTATTATTCATCAAGGCCGTATAGCCGAGATGCGTACAGGTGAAGGAAAAACACAGGTAGCGATTCTTCCAGCATACTTAAATTCACTTGCTGGCAAAGGTGTACATGTTGTAACGGTAAATGATTATCTTGCACAGCGTGACTCAGAGTGGATGGGACAAGTTCATGAGTTTTTAGGTCTTAAAGTAGGCGTTATTCTAAATGATATGACGCAAGACGAGAGAAAAGAAGCTTACCAAGCCGATATTACCTATGTGACAAACAACGAATTAGGTTTTGATTACCTAAGAGATAACATGGTTATTTACAAAGACAATCTAGTGCAACGTGGATTGAATTTTGCGATTATTGATGAGGTCGATTCCGTTTTAATTGATGAGGCAAGAACACCACTTATCATTTCGGGCCAAAGTGGAAAATCGACAAAGCTATATGAGGCGTGCAACATTTTAGCGAAGCAATTAAAACGTGGTACGGCGACAGAGATTACAAAGATGACCATTTTGATGGGTGATGAAATCACCGAAACGGGAGATTTCGTTGTTAATGAAAAAGATAATCAGGTCAATCTAACAGAAGAAGGTGTAAAAAAGGTTGAAGCATTCTTCAAGATTGACAATCTTGCTGATCCTGAAAATATTGATTATCAGCATCATATTATACTTGCATTGCGTGCACACAACTTGATGTTCGCCGATCAAGACTACGTTGTAAAAGATGATGAAGTTTTGATTGTTGATGAATTTACGGGACGTATTATGAATGGACGCCGTTATTCAGATGGTTTACATCAAGCCATTGAAGCAAAAGAGGGCGTGAAAGTAAAAAGAGAAAGCAAGACATTAGCGACAATTACATTCCAGAACTTCTTTAATAAGTACGCAAAAAAAGCAGGTATGACAGGTACGGCTCAGACTGAAGAGAGGGAGTTTAGAGATATTTACGGAATGGACGTAGTAGTTATTCCGACCAATAAACCAGTAGCGCGTATTGACCATGAAGATGTTGTGTATATGACAAAAAAGGAAAAATACGAAGCGGTTATAGGTGAGATTAAAGAAGCGCATGCAAAAGGGCAACCTGTTTTGGTTGGTACAATCACAATCGAGACATCAGAAGAACTTAGCATGGTTTTAAAAAGAGCGGGTATTCAACACAAGGTTTTGAACGCAAAGTTCCATGAGATGGAAGCAGAAATTATCGCTGATGCAGGACAGTATGGTGCAGTAACCATTGCGACGAATATGGCTGGTCGTGGTACCGATATTAAACTAGAGGAAAGTGCAAAGGAAGCTGGTGGACTAAAAGTAGTCGGCACAGAGCGCCATGAATCAAGACGTATTGACAATCAGTTACGAGGCCGTTCTGGTCGTCAAGGTGACCCTGGTGAATCTAGATTTTACATTTCATTAGAAGATGATTTGATGAGATTATTCGGATCTGAGAGAATGACATCTATGTTTAGGGCGATGGGAATCAAATATGGTCAACAAATCGAACACAAAATGTTGACATCAACAATTGAAAAAGCACAAAAGAAAATCGAAAATAACAACTATGGTATTCGTAAAAACCTTTTAGAATATGACCAAGTAAATAACGACCAACGTGAAATTATTTATGAAGAGCGAATGAAAGTATTAAATGGCGAGAGCATGCGAAGCGTTATCATTAACATGATTAATGAAACAGTGGAGCAATTAGTTGAAAGTGCCATTTCAGATGATCAAAGAAATGAAGAGTGGGATATTGCGAGCCTAAATGCGCAATTGTTACCAATGATTCCGATGGAGCCAATTGACGAAAAAAATCTTCAACAAAATGATTTCAAAAAGAAAGAGCTTAAGCATTTATTGAAAGAAAAAGCTATTAAGTTATACGAAGAAAAAGAAACCTTGTTCCCTGAAGAGCATTTTAGAGAGATAGAGCGTGTATTCTTACTAAGTTCAATTGATAATAAATGGATGGAGCATATTGATGATATGTCACAGCTTCGCCAAGGTGTTGGATTGCAAGCATACGGCCAAAAAGATCCCGTTATTGAATACAAAATGATTGGATTTGAGATGTTCGAGGCCATGACAGCAGCCATTCGCGAGAGAACCGTTCGTGCGTTATTCCACGTTATGCCACAAGAAAAGGCAGAGCGTGAGCAAGTGGCAAAAGTGACAGGAACCAATAAGGATGAATCATTAGCAAAAGCGCCAGTTAAGCGTGACTCTAAAAAAATTCAACCAAATGATCCATGTCCATGTGGCTCAGGTAAAAAATACAAACAATGTTGTAGAAATAAAGTTTGATAAAGCAATACCAAATTCACATACGAAAGAGGGTGACATTAGTGGTTGAATTGGACCAATACAAATATCAATTATCGCAACAACAAAAACCATTATTGGAAGTGAGGGATTCACTTTAACTTACCTGTTAAGAGAGAACTTTTAGCAGAATTAGAGATGAATTTAGAAGAACCAGGCTTTTGGGACGATGCCGTTCGTTCGCAAAAGGTTATGAGAGATATTAAGCATCTTCAAGATGCGATAAAAACATACGAAACACTTCAAGAGCAGTACGATGAAATCGAACTGCTTATTGAGATGGGCTATGAGGAGAATGATGCCTCCGTTCTAGAGGAAATCGAAGCGATTTTCAAGGAATTTGTCGCACAAATCGAAAAGGTAAGAGTACAATTGCTCTTGTCTGATGAATTTGATGCAAACAATGCGATTTTGCGCTTGAATGCAGGTGCTGGAGGAACAGAATCGTGTGATTGGGCGAGTATGCTATACCGCATGTACACACGCTGGGCAAACGACAAAAAATTTGATGTCGAGGTAATTGATTATCTTGATGGAGACGAAGCGGGCATTAAGTCCGTAACGATACAAATTAATGGATTAAATGCATATGGATACTTAAAAAGCGAGCATGGTGTACATCGCCTTGTGCGTATTTCCCCATTTAATGCAGCGGGCAAAAGACAAACGTCTTTTGTGTCGTGCGATATTATGCCAGCAATTGAGGAAGATTTAGATATTGAAATTGATGAAGACGATTTGCGTATCGATACGTATCGCTCAAGTGGCGCAGGTGGCCAGCATATCAATAAAACATCTTCGGCGATTCGTATTACGCATATACCGACCAATATTGTTGTACAATGTCAAAATGAGCGAAGTCAATTTCAAAATAAGGATAAAGCCATGCAAATGTTAAAAGCAAAGCTATACTTATTGAAAAAGGAAGAAGCAAAACAAAAAGCGGCGGGTATTCGAGGTGAGGTAAAGGATATTGCATGGGGACATCAAATTCGCTCATATATATTACAACCGTATACGATGGTAAAAGATCATCGAACGGGATTTGATATTGGAAATGCAGCAAGTGTGTTAGATGGAAACATCGATCCATTTATTAGTGAATATTTGAAGTGGTTAAATGCTGGTGGTGTTGCCGTTGATGATGGCAATGATGATATCAAATAGAATACGCACAATCTGTTTATAATTTCACATAAAGTGGAGTATCTTTGGCGAGGTTATAAAAAAGTGTTGAAATTAAAATGAAATCGTGTTAAAATCTTTCTGGTGAAGACAAATGTTCGCGTTGTGCGAATGGATGACTCTTTGCCAAGATACAATGAGGTATAAAAGATGGCGCATGAATTTCAATATTATGTTGTCAAAACCAAAGCTGTTCCTGAGGTATTGCTAAAGGTAGTTGAGGCAAAAAGACTTTTGGAGTCAGAAAAGGTAGCGACGGTCAATGAAGCGGCGGATAGCGTCGGTATTAGTAGAAGCTCGTATTACAAATATAAAGATGATATTTTTCCGTTCTATGACAATGTCAAAGGAAAGACGGTTACTTTTATTTTACAAATGGACGATATGCCAGGGGTATTGGCTTCTATGCTAAAAAAGGTAGCACAGTTCAATGTAAACATTCTTACAATTCATCAAACGATCCCGATTAATGGTGTGGCCTCATTGACAATGAGTGTCGGGATATTACCAGAGTCGGGCGATGTTTCGTTGATGTTACATGAAATGGAGCAATTACTTGGTGTGCATTACATTAAAGTACTTGCTAGAGAATAGTTGAGGGAAGAAAAATGATAAAGATTGCAGTGTTAGGTTATGGAACAATTGGTAGTGGTGTTGTTGAAATTGTAGAAAAGAATGCTCAAATCCTTGAAAAACAAATCGGTCAACCAGTGGAAGTAACGCGCGTATTGGATTTAAGAGATTTTGAAGGTGATCCTATTCAAGCGAAGATTACTCATGATGTAAATGACATTTTAAATGATCGTGACATTAGTATTGTTGTTGAGACGATGGGTGGAACAACGCCTGCTTATGAATTTGTGAAGAGCATGCTATTGGCAGGGAAATCTGTTGCGACATCAAATAAAGCATTGGTTGCACAACACGGTTCAGAGTTATTGGCAATCGCAACTGAGAAAAACGTGAATTTTCAATTTGAGGCAAGTGTTGGCGGCGGCATTCCTATTATTCGCTCCATGTATGCAACGTTATCAGGTGAAGAGATTCTTGAGATTACCGGAATTTTAAATGGTACAACAAACTTTATGCTAACGAAGATGAGTCAAGAAGGGCTTAACTATGCGACAGTTTTGGCTGAGGCACAAGAATTAGGCTATGCAGAAAGAGAGCCTTCGGCAGATGTTGATGGACATGATGCTTGTCGAAAGATTGCGATTCTTGCGTCATTGGCATTTCATAAATTTGTTGATTTTAATGAAATAAAGACAATCGGTATTCGTGATATTACTGACGTAGATATGAAATTTGCAAAAGAATTAAAATGTGCGATTCGCCTATTTGCATCATGCAAAAAGATTGATGGCAAGGTATATATCAGTGTATCTCCAACACTTGTAGGAGAAAACCACGCATTATATAGTGTCAATGGTGTTTATAACGCAGTACTTGTAAAAGGGAATATGGTTGACAACTTGATGTTTTACGGAAGTGGTGCAGGAAAATTACCAACTGCAAGTGCTGTCATTGCCGACGTGATAGAAATTGCAAAAAATCCTGGTAAGACAATTATCGAGGGATGGTCGGATGAAAAACTTGATCTTGCAGATGCGGGAGAACTTCCACGCAAGAGATTTGTTCGTTTTGAAGCGAGCCAACCAATTGCTGATATGAAAGAAACCATTGCGAAAACAAAAAGTGCACTTGGTTCACAAGAAATCATTGCAAGTGACGATGTGAGAGGGTATGCTTTTATTACAGCACCTATGTCAGATGCAGAGTATGAAAAAAGTATTAAGGACTTGCCTCCAGTAGCATCTATGATGCCTGTTCAAGAATAAACATGAAAGAAAAAGTTCATCCATTGTATTGGTATGGAATTGCTGCAACGGTAGTGGTCGTTATATTTGTGTTGTTGGTGACGATATATCCACCATCTATAAAATGGATTAGTCAAGAATGTGTGTTTTTAAGCATAACAGGGCGCTATTGTCCTGGTTGCGGTGGAACACGTTCTGTGCTATACTTAATAAAAGGCGATATCGTTAAGAGTTTTATATATCATCCGGTAGTTTTATATGTAGGAGTCGTGTATGGATACTATTTATGTAGACAAACGATAGGACTTTTACAAAAAGAAAAAAAGATTATCAAGGTACACAATTTGGCGATTTGGATGATGATCGCATTGATATTTTTAAATTGGATTATTAAAAATGGTCTAGATATGCTAAAGATATTTTCTATATAACCTTGCTAAAGATGTCCCCCACTTCTAAGCAAAGCGAAAGTGGGGGTAACATCTTTGTATCAGTAGGTGTTCAAACACCTACTGATATGCAGCGAAGCTGCAACAAAGGGTTACCAGCGCATTGTTTCACAATGCGAGTAAGTAACACTGCTTTTAGCAGTGTGGATTACGAGTATCCTATTTGATATGAAAAATCCATAAAAATAGCAAATTTCCAAGAAAATGGGTTGAAATCCGTTTTGGCTTCTGTTATAATGCTAATATAAATTTTATTAAAGAGAGGTATTTATCATGACAGACACAGGAATTATCAGACGTATTGATGAGCTTGGAAGAATTACATTACCAAGCGAGCTAAGAAAACACCTACATATCGCAATCAAAGATCCAGTACAAGTATATGTAGAAGGCGACAAAATCATTCTTAAAAAAGCTGTTTACTCTGACATCTTTACAGGAGAGACAGAAAACCTTATCGAATTCCACGGAAAACTTATTTCTAAGGAATCTGTACGTAAGATGGCTATTAAAGCTGGTCTTATCGAAAACTAATAAAAAAACAAAGACTGCCGTATCAAATCAGATACGACAGTCTTTTTTTGTTTCGTGTAACGATTATTCAAGAGTCTCAAATTGCTTAAAAAATTCTTCTAACGCTTCTGGTGAAAGTCCAGAAAGGGTATCTAATAAAAGAAATGATAAAACGAAAAGTACGAGAGTAAGAATAAATCCGATAATGCCTAAGATTAATCCAGCAGTCGCAAGTGGCTGAAAAAAGCCGTTTTGCTTTCTGGCAGCGATAGCAAAAACAATAGCAGCAATCGCACAAGCAAAAGCGAGAAACGTACATGAACAGCATAAAATAGAGGCAAGTCCTGTGATAAGACTCGTTGTGGCATAGCCTTTTCTTTCTGGAGGTGGAGGCGTATTCCCTACACCTGCATTTGGATTATAGTAGTAGGTAGAATTGGTTGAAGAAAACTGGTTTTCTTCATTTGATTGAGAGCGATTTGTATCGTTTGTTTCAAAAAAATTGTTGTCCATAAGAATCTCCTTTCTTTGTTTTATGATAACATGTTTAAGGAAAAAGAACAATATGAATTTCTTGCATTTGGAGAGGGGTTTCTGTATAATTGAGCGTGAACGAAAAGAAAAGGGAGCACAAAATGAATATTAATCAAATCATTAGCAAAGAACTAAAAATACGAGAGGCGCAAGTGGAGACGGTTGCTGCGCTGATTGATGAGGGAAGTACGATTCCCTTTATTGCACGTTATCGAAAAGAGCAGCATGGCGGATTGGACGATGAGATTCTTCGCCAATTGGATGAAAGACTTACGTATTTACGCAATCTTGAAAGCAAAAAAGCGACAGTGCTATCGACAATTGAAGAACAAGGTGCTTTAACGGAAGAGGTTCGTGATGAAATCGATAAAGTAATGACGCTAGTGGCTTTAGAAGATTTGTATCGTCCGTATAAACCAAAACGAAGAACGAGAGCGATTATTGCAAAAGAAAAAGGACTTGAGCCATTGGCGATGTATATGCGTCTGCAACAGGAAAAGGGATTGCTAGACTATGCGCAGGATTTTATAAATGAAGAAAAGGGCGTTTCCTCTTGTGAAGAGGCGATTGCTGGAGCGATGGATATTATCGCAGAGCAAGTAAGTGATGATGCGCAGTTGCGCTCGACGATTAGACAAAAAACATGGAATGAAGGTGTGATGACTTGCGAGGCAAAGGATGACACACAACAGACTGTATATGAGATGTATTATCACTTTGAAGAAAAAGTAACAAAACTAGCTGGTCATAGAATTTTGGCGATTAATCGTGCAGAGGACGAGAAGGTTATTACGGCGAAAATCGTTGTCGATAAGGAACGTATGATCGGCTATCTTGAAAAGCAAGTGATTACAAATGACGAAAGTGATTGCGTTAGTTATTTAAAGGCGAGCATAGAAGATGCCTATGAGCGATTGATTGCGCCAGCTGTTGAGCGAGATATTCGAAGCACACTAAAAGAAAATGCAGAAGATGGCGCGATTAAGGTGTTTGGAAAAAATCTAGCGCAGTTATTGATGCAACCTCCGATTTTAGGACAAGTTGTTTTGGGATGGGATCCTGCTTTTCGAACAGGATGCAAATTAGCGGTAGTCGATGCAACAGGAAAAGTATTAGATACAACCGTTATTTTTCCGACAGCTCCGCAAAATAAAGTTGCAGAGGCGAAAAAAGTTGTTTCAGCGCTGATTGATAAATATAAAATCACATTGATTTCTTTAGGAAATGGTACAGCGTCGCGTGAATCAGAGCAAATCATTGCAGATATGTTGGGGGAAATCAACAAGCCAGTGCATTATGTGATTGTAAACGAAGCAGGAGCGAGCGTTTATTCGGCGAGCAAATTAGCGACAATTGAGTTCCCAAATTTTGATGTGGGACAAAGAAGTGCAGCCTCAATTGCTAGAAGAATTCAAGATCCTTTAGCAGAGCTTGTGAAGATTGATCCCAAATCGATTGGTGTTGGCCAATACCAGCACGATATGAATCAAAAGAAGCTAGGTGAGGCGCTTGAAAATGTAGTAGAGGATTGCGTAAATAAAGTAGGAGTTGATTTAAATACGGCATCTGCATCCTTATTGGAATATGTGTCAGGCATTAGCAAGGCAGTAGCGAAAAACATTGTAGCGTATCGAGAAGCAAATGGCGCATTTTTAAATCGCAAGCAATTGATGAAGGTTGACAAGTTAGGAGCAAAGGCTTTTGAACAATGTGCGGGCTTCTTGCGTATTTACCATGGTGAAGAGCCGTTAGATATGACGGCGGTGCATCCAGAAAATTATAAAGCGGCAAAGGCGATATTAAAAAAGGCAGCTTTTTCACCAGAGGATATTAAACGTGGTGGAGCCGTTGGTATTTCGAAAAAAGTATATGCCGATAAGCAAACCCTTGAAGAATTAGCATTGGGAGAGATGACCTTTGCTGATATTATGAAGGAGCTTGAAAAACCATCACGTGATCCAAGAGAAGAGATGCCAAAACCATTGTTGCGAAGCGATGTTTTGGAAATGGAAGATTTAAAGGAAGGGATGATTTTAAAAGGAACAATCCGAAACGTGATTGACTTTGGAGCATTTGTGGATATCGGTGTTCATCAAGATGGTTTGGTACATATTTCGCAAATCACCAATCGTTTTATTAAGCATCCACTAGAGGCGGTTAGCGTGGGCGATATCGTGGATGTTAAGGTGATGAGTGTGGATCTTGCTAAAAAAAGAATTCAATTGACGATGAAAGGGCTATAGATAACGCGCCGTACAGAGTTTAGGTGAATAAAAAAAGAGGTTCATCAAGTTGACTTTTTTTGAACCTCGTGCTACAATAATATATGAAATTCTTCGAGGAGGGGTGCAATTCCCTACCGGCGGTATAGTCCGCAAGCCTTTTGGTTGACTAGGTGTGATTCCTAGACCGACAGTATAGTCTGGATGAGAGAAGATTCATCATCTTATTTTCGTGTGAAAATTACTGATGCAACCTCGAGGTTTCCTAGGATGTAAATCCCTCGCATAGCAGACAGTGATTTTTTTATTGTCTAATTCCAACTATTGCGAACAAGGAGCCGTATGGACCATTTTAAAAACCTGCTGGATATAGCAAAAGATAACCTAGTATTTGTTTTGGTGATTTTTCTGATTGTTGCACTCTTTTATTTTGTCGCAATTACAGGAGAGAAAATGATTCGAATTGCGAATATAAACCCCGGTCTTACGATTGGGCAAAATAAGAATCATGTGACAAAGCTTGTACTCATTGCGATGATGTCGGCGATTGCGATTATTATGAATTTGTTTTCCTTTGAAACGCCACTATTTCCGACATTTTATAAGCTTGATTTTTCGGAAATTCCGATTTTGATTGTATCCTTTTATTTAGGCCCAGTGGCAGGTGTTACGAGCGAGCTATTAAAGGTCTTATTGAACATTTTAATTAATGGAACGAAAACCGCTTTTATCGGAGAATTTGCTAATTTTGCGATTGGCTGTTCGTTTGTTTTGCCAGCGGCATTGTTTTATCGAGTAATCCATTCAAAAAAAGGTGCGTACATTGCTGTGGGTGTTGGAACGGCATTTTTGGTTGTTTTTTCACTTCTTTTCAATGCGCTTTACTTGTTGCCAGCATTTGCAGATTTTTATAATCGTGATTTAGAGGATATTATAAAAATGGGAACGAAGATAAATTCAAATATCGATAGTATTAGTACTTTTTTGATTTTTGCAACATTGCCTGTCAATTTGATAAAAGGCGTTGTTTGTTCGGTTGTTACAGTTATTATATATAAACCATTTAGTAAAGTGGTGAATACACTTCGCTAATATAAGATTGTATATTCTTGCGACATGTGTGCGACATATCTCCTTGCTAAACTCTTTGAATATGAGTTATAATAGATTCATTAGAGTTAGCAAGGAGTTTTTTATGGATGAAATGCGCGTCACAATTGCACTAGAGAAAGAGCATTATTTTGAATTTTTAATGAAACACATTTATACGGGTATCAAAGGATTGCTATATGTCTTGCTAACCATTGCATTATTATTGGTCGTTATTCTTACGTGGAACAATAAGGTATTTGGCGTGTATAATATTTTTATGATTTTCTTGCTTCTATATATGTATATCGGGCAACCGATTCATTTGTATTTTGAAGCGGCACGACGCGCTAAAATTATGCGGGAAAATGGGTCATTGATTACGTATCAAATTACAAAGGATGCACTCGGAATCGGAGAAGGTCAAAACCCCGTCGAAATCCCATGGGCAGGCATGAAAAAAATCAAGGAAACACAAAACTTAGTATTGTTTTATGTAGATAGAAAGCAAGCATTGGTATTGCCAAAAGAGCAGGTAGAAAACTGGAAAGACATTTTGGAAATTGCACGTGCGTCGGCGAAAAAATAAAAACGAATGATAGAGAGATGGACAATGATGAATAAAAAAATATACGAATCTCATTCGGATAAGGAAACATTTGAGCTAGGAAGACAAGTGGCATTGAAGGTGACGGCAGGCGATATTATTTGTTTGCATGGCGATTTAGGAGTGGGGAAAACGATTTTCGCAAAAGGATTTGCCAAGGGGTTAGAGATTGATGAGGCAATTGTTAGTCCGACGTTTACCATTATTCAAGAATATGAAGAAGGGCGCTTGCCATTATATCATTTTGACGTATACCGAATTGGTGATGTATCTGAAATGGATGAACTAGGATACGAAGAATATTTTTTTGGAGAGGGCATTTGTATGATTGAATGGGCATCTCTTATTGAAGAAATTATCCCGTCAGAAGCAATGCATATCACCATTGAAAAGGATCTTGCAAAAGGAATGGATTATAGGAGAATTACATGCGTATCTTAGCAATTGAAAGCTCGGCGCTTGTGGCGTCTGTGGCGATTTTGGAAAATGAAACGATTATAGCGGAATACACAACAAATTTTAAGAAAACACATTCGCAAACATTATTGCCAATGATTGATGAGATTTTTTGCATGACGAATTGCGAAAAGGCTTCAATCGATTGCATTGCTGTGGCAAATGGCCCAGGCTCTTTTACAGGGCTACGCATTGGAGCGGCTACGGCAAAAGGTCTTGCGCAGGCGTGGAATATACCCATTGCTGAAATATCAACATTACAGGCGATGGCGGCTCAATTTTACGATACAAATTGTTTGATTAGTCCGATCATGGATGCAAGAAGAGCACAAGTGTATACCGCGTTGTATAAGGTGGAGCAGGGCGCTTTAGTGGAAATTGAAAAAGAACAAGCCATTTCAATGGATGAATGGATGGAGAAGCTTTTGACATATCACCAAACGGTTGTATTTTTAGGAGATGGTGTGCCAGTGTTTGCAACGGCCATTTGTGAAGTGATGGGTGAAAAGGCAAGATTAGCGCCAGCGCATTTGGCGAGACAACGAGCGGGAGCGGTTGCTTATCTAGGAGCAAAAGCTTTTGCAAAAGGGGAGACGGTTATGGCACAAGAACATGCCCCCGTATATTTGCGAAAATCCCAAGCGGAAAGAGAAAAAGAAGAACATGAGCAAAGAACATTGGAGCATTGAAAAAGCACAAGAAGTGGATATAGAAGGAATTGCCCAATTAGAAAAAGAAATTTTTTCATTACCATGGAGCAAAGAAGGATTGTTAGAAAGTTTTCAAAATCCAAGCTATGTGTTTCTTGTAGCAAAAGAAAAAACAACTACAAGGATGGAGAGTGAAAAAATATGTGCCTATGTTGGAATGTACGAGGTGGTGGGCGAAGGATTTATCACAAATGTGTGCGTGCATCCTTCCTATAGGAAAAAAGGAATTGCAACACAATTAATAAACGTACTAGGAGAAATTGCTGCGCAAAAAGGATTAGAAGTCATTTCGCTGGAAGTGCGTGTTAGCAATGAGCCAGCCATTCATATGTATAAGAAAATTGGATTTTGTGAAGGTGGGATTAGGAAAAAATTTTACGAAAAGCCAAGTGAAGATGCATTGATGATGTGGTGGAAATTATAAATCATAAAAAATAGAAAAAGATATAAAAGAAAGTTGGAGCACATATGTTAGATGTATGTTTATTAGGAACAGGGGGAATGATGCCGTTGCCATATAGAGCATTAACGGCATTGATGACAAAATATAATGGAAGCGGTCTTTTGATTGACTGTGGAGAAGGAACGCAAGTTGCTCTCAAGAAGAGAGGGCTTAATATTCACGATATCGATACGATTTGCTTTACGCATTATCATGCGGATCATATTAGTGGCTTGCCAGGGTTATTATTATCTTTGGGGAATACCGATCGAAGGGAACCACTTAAATTGATTGGGCCAAAGGGACTTGTGCGTGTTGTGGAAGCGCTTCGTGTGATTGCACCTGGTCTTCCTTATGAAATTGAGTATCATGAAATAAAAGAGACAGAAGAAATTTTTGAATTTAACGGATATAAAATTACTGCTTTTCGCGTGAACCATAACATTGTTTGCTATGGCTATGTTTTAGAGATTTTACGAGGTGGAAAATTCAATGTTGAAAAAGCAAAAGCGCTAGGTCTTCCGGTAAACTTATGGAATCCCCTTCAAAAAGGTAATACCGTTGAGTTTGAGGGCAAAACCTACTTGCCTCAAATGGTATTAGGGAATGAAAGAAAAGGCTTGAAAGTGACCTATTGTACGGATACAAGACCGATTGCATCCATTGCTGGCTATGCTAAGGACAGCGACTTGTTTGTATGCGAAGGTTTATATGGTGAAAAGGGCAAGGAAGAAAAGGCTCGTGAGCATGGACATATGACATTTTATGAGGCGGCAGAAATCGGAAAAGAGGCGCAACCAAAAGAAATGTGGCTTACACATTATAGCCCATCTTTGAATTACCCAGAAGAATTTCAAGAAGAAGCACAAAAAATATTTGAAAGACTTCGCACAGCGAAAGATGGATGGAATCGAGTTTTGATATTTGAGGAGGATGAACATGCAGAATGATACAATACGCATCTTGGCCATTGAATCCTCATGTGATGAAACAGCAGCAGCGGTGGTAGAAAACGGCAGAACTATGTTATCGAATGTGATATCTTCGCAAATTGCTATTCATACTGAATATGGCGGTGTTGTTCCTGAAATTGCTTCAAGAAAGCATATTGAGAAGATTAATCAGGTGATTGAAGAGGCTCTAAAAGAGGCAGATGTGACATTAGATGAAATGGACGCTATTGCGGTTACGTATGGCCCGGGATTAGTAGGTTCATTGCTTGTTGGAATTTCGGCAGCAAAAGCCATTGCCTTTGCAAAGGACAAACCACTAATCGGGGTACATCATATAGAAGGACATATTGCGGCTAATTTCTTATGCTTTCCAGAACTAAAGCCGCCATTCGTTTGCTTGATTGTTTCGGGTGGGCACACGCATTTGGTGGAAGTAAAAGACTATGGCGACTATGAAATACTAGGTCGCACAAGAGATGATGCAGCGGGAGAAGCCTTTGATAAAGTGGCACGTGCGGTAGGGCTTGGTTATCCTGGAGGGCCAAAAATCGACAAACTCGCCAAAGAAGGCAATCCATTCGCTATAAAATTCCCACAAGCAAAAGTAGAAAATGCAGCATTGGATTTCAGCTTTAGTGGATTGAAATCTGCTGTACTTAACTACCTGAATCATGCACAGATGAAAGAAGAAGTAATCAATCGAGCAGATGTGGTTGCATCTTTTCAGCATGCCGTAACAATGGCGCTTGTCTCGAGAGCGATTACGGCAGTAAAGGATAAAGGGTATCAGACATTGGTCATGGCAGGCGGTGTTGCCTCCAATTCATATTTGCGCGCCAAAATGAAAGAAGCATGCGAACAAGAAGGCTTTGAGTTGTTTTACCCAACGCCAATTTTGTGTACCGACAATGCAGCAATGATCGGTTCGGCGGCGTATTATGAGTTGATTAAAGGCCGATTTAGCAACTACGATCTAAATGCAGTTCCATCTTTGGTACTAGGAGAACGATGAAGTTACAAAAAAGCGAGGTCTTTGCAAAAGAGTTCTCCGGAGAACGCTAAATTTATGGGCGATGAAGTTACAAAAGCGAGGTGAATCTATGAAATATGAGATTGTGAAAAATAAAAAGGCTGCGGCGATTTATCTGGAAGAAGAGGCGCTAACTGGTGTTGTGAAAATTGCACATTGTTTGGCAGATGATTTTTATAAGGTTACGGATGTGCGACCTAACATTGAACATTCGATAAATGAAACAATTGATTGCAATCTTGTGGTCATGACGCATGGCGCTAGTGAAATTGCAAAGAATTTGCCAGAAGTGCAAGACATTAAAGGTAAAAGAGAAGTGTACAAAGTTCTTTGGGTAGAAGGCCTGCTCCCTAATGTAGCCCATTCACTCGTTATTTGCGGAAGCGATAAACGAGGAACGATTTACGGAATGTTTTATATTAGCGAAATGCTTGGCGTATCACCATGGGTAGATTTTGCTGATTGCATGCCATGCAAAAAAGAAACTATTACATTTACAAAAGAAATCGAAAAAACTTCAAAAGAGCCATCCGTCAAATACCGAGGATTTTTTATTAATGATGAGTGGCCTTCCTTTGGAAATTGGACAAATATCCATCATGGAGGATTTACTGCTTCCATGTACAAGCGAGTATTTGAATTATTATTGCGTTTAAAAGGAAATTACCTATGGCCAGCCATGTGGTCATCCTCTTTTTGCTTAGACGGGCCGGGGATGGAAAGTGCCGATTTGGCCAATGAATACTGTGTTGTGATGGGGAATTCGCACCATGAACCATGCCTTAGAGCAGGCGAAGAATTTAGCCTTATGCAAGGTGTCGATTCAATCTATGGAAACGAGTGGAATTATGCGACAAATAAAACAGGTCTTCTTCAGTTTTGGAAGGACGGCTTGATTCGTGGTGGACAGAGAGAACAAATTATTACGATTGGTATGCGTGGAGAACGAGATACGACCATGCTCGGACCTAATGCAACATTAAAAGAGAATATTGATTTGCTTCGTGAAATTATCGTCAATCAAAGAAAACTTATTAAAGAACATATCAATGAGGATATTGCAAGTGTTCCTCAACTATTGGCACTATATAAAGAAGTAGAAGCATATTTCTATGGAAATGAACAAACAAAAGGGTTAATCGGATGGGACGAACTTTCGGATGTGATTTTGCTTTTATGTGAAGATAATTTCGGAAATATGCGAACATTACCTACGGAAGAAATGCGAAAACACCCAGGTGGCTATGGCATGTATTATCATTTTGATTATCATGGTGGGCCTATTTCTTATGAATGGGTCAATTCCTCTCCGCTTCCAAAGGTGTGGGAGCAGATGACACAAGCCTATGAGTTTGGTGTTAGAGATCTTTGGATTGTGAATGTCGGCGATTTGAAACCACAAGAATTGCCGTTGTCGTATTTTTTGGATTTAGCATATGATTATGATGCATATGGAATTAATCATCCAAATGAAACATTTGATTATATTGAGAAATGGACGCAAAAACAATTTGGCGGTTCATTTGCAAAACGCAGTGAAAAATCATTGGCACTTGTGGCACGCTTATTGCGCGATTATCCTAAAATGAATGCGTGGAGAAGACCAGAAGCATTGAATAAATGGACCTATCATTTAACAGACGACCATGAGGCAGGGCGCATGATTTATTGGTGTGAAAATTTAATGCGTGTAGCAAGAGAGCTTCGAGAAGGTGTTGATCCCAAAATGGATGCCGCCTATTTTCAGCTAGTATTTTATCCAACAATCGCTTCGGCAAATGTTGTATTAATGCAAATCTATTCGGCAATTGGCGAGGTATTAGTTGCCAATGGAGAGGAAAGCGCAAGCATTTATGCGCAAAAACTACAAGAGTGTATCGCGTTAGATAAAGCATTGATTGAGGAGTATCATTCTATTTCAAATGGAAAATGGGATGGCATGATGCTATCAAAGCATGTTGGTTTTATTTCGTGGAATGATGAGGGAGCGAGCTACCCGACAATTCCTGAAAAAGAACATGTGAGTGAGGAAGCAAAAGCATACAGCGAATTCTCATTAGAGGCACTTATCCTTCCTGAAATGGAAGAGAAAAAAGAAAAAAGATTGAATGTAGAGAATACATATGTTGTTTTTGAAGCAGGAGAAGTCGCACATATCGAAGAAACAGAAGATGCAGAATGGGTAGAGTTATTCGATTTAGGGCGTGGAAGATCAGCCTACAAAGTGTTTCCAATAACGAGACATTTCGATAAAGGAGGAGAGGCACCAGCACTTATCTATGAAATAAATTGTGATGAGGCACAAGAATGTGAACTAACTCTACATCTATCTCCGTCCAATCCTTGTGAAATTGGCGGTGGAATTCGCTATGAATTGTCTATCAATGAAAAGGATAAGCAAGAGGTTGAGACGATTCCAGAAGGATTTGTGGGCGGTGACACATACAATTGGTTATGGTCAAGAGATGTTCTAAATCATATACGAAAAGTAAAAACAACAATTTTCTTGCAAAAGGGACTAAACACAATAGCGATTCGTCCGATTGATCCGGGATTTGTGTTACAAAAAATCGTGATAGCGAAAAAAGATACAGTCATTTCGCAATCATATTTGGGGCCGCTATAAGAATGTAGAAAATAAGCGAATGCTTGGACAGTGCTTGCTTATTTTTGAGAAACATTGTCCAGAAGATGGGCGTCCTCGTATGGCAATTGAAGCTTCGCGAGATTGGTTTGAAGGAAAGAAAAAGCTTCCCGAAGTTAAGAATATTATTCTAAATGAATGTCATATGGCTGCTAGAGAGCTAGAGGATGATCCGATTGCTCAAGCGGCGGCGCGCGCATGCGGACAGGCAGCGGCTTGTTTTCATACACCAACCCATTCACTGGGACTTGCATTTTACGGAACGGCGGCCATTGCATATGAATTAGTTGGTCTTAAGGAAAAGGCAGAAGTGTATGATGCGATTGCTGCGAAGGAGTGTGCGAAAATGGAACAAGCTCTTAGGGAAGTTTCTATTGAGGATGAGAAAAACCCAGCAAAGATTAAATGGTATTGTTAACCTCCCAAGGAAGTCCCCCGCCTCTTAGGCGGTGGGTGGAACTTCCTTGTTTCAGTGGGAGTTCAAGCTCCCACTGAAATAGCAGCGAAGCTGCTGGGAGTTTACGAGAAAGTAGCGAAGCGGATTTCGAGTATCCGCATTGACTGAGCCATGAAAAAAGGCGAAAAGCATCATAAAGGCGGCATAAATAGGGCATTTTTCGGTCATAAAAAAATTTTTTCTCAAAAAATGAAAAAATGTGTTGACAGATGAAAATGGATTTGCTAGAATAACCTTTGCCGCTGGTGAGCAGCCAGAAAAAAACCAATGAAAAGGGCGTAAATAAATAAAAAATGTTTTCGGTTTTCTCTTGACTTTCTAATCGAAAAAGAGTAGAGTAGTCAAGCACTTGTTTTGGAGAGGTGTCCGAGTGGTTTAAGGAGCTGGTCTTGAAAACCAGTGATTCCGAAAGGGACCGTGGGTTCGAATCCCACCTTCTCCGTCAGCATTTTATATTTCTTTAGTAAACCTATCTTGGAGAAGTACCCAAGAGGTTGAAGGGGCTCCCCTGGAAAGGGAGTAGGTCGTTAATAGCGGCGCGAGGGTTCAAATCCCTCCTTCTCCGTTGATTCTTCGAAAAGATGGAATCATAAAATGCTAAATTGAACATTGATAATTGAATAGTACATTCCAACCCTGAAAATTCAAAAATAGAATT
>CAZMHF010000012.1:0-44523 GCA_964566025.1 uncultured Lachnospiraceae bacterium
TTGCAAAGCTCGCTTTGCGAGGCTGAGATTTTCTCATTTTTATATGGCGCAGCCATCATGAGCACGCAGCGAAGCGGAGTGCGAATGGCATTGCTTTGAGAAGCGCAGCTTTGCGCAAATTAACAAAAGAAAGAAAAGGAGAGCAAAATATGAATAGCATTATTATACTGCGCGAAGAAATTGTTTGTCTTGTGGTTTTGTTGTACTTGCTCTACTTTACAACAAAGTACAAGAGCGTAAGAGATACTATGTTTTTTTGGCGCCTTTGTATTTTTGCAATAGGCCATGTTGCTCTTGATATAGTTACGGTTATTACAGTGAACAATCTACATATTGTCCCAGAACCAATTAATTGGGGATTGCACTTGCTATTTTATATATATGCATTACTATTTGCGGGAGAATTTGTTAGCTATGCAACAAGTCTTATTTGTTCCCCCAAAATCGTTCGAAGGATTCAATTTGCTTCCTATGTATTGTTACTGTTGTATGTGATCGCATCAGGATTTTTTGAAATTGAATATTTAGTAGGTGATGGAACAAACTATAGCATGGGTATTCCTGTTTATATAGGATATGGTTTGGCGATGCTGTACAATCTCGTTTCGGTTGTTCTTATTATCGCCAATCGAAAGAAAATTGAGAGAAAAATTACAGCAGCACTAATTCCGATGGCAATCATTATGGTCGCAGGTATGATCTTGCAAATTATGATACCAGAATTTCTCTTTACAGGAGCCTGCGTAACGATCGTTACCTTTGCGATGTTTTTAGCACTCGAAAATCCAACAGAAGAGATGTATGCAAGAGCCTATGTAGATATAGCGACAGGCGTTAGCAATAAAAATTGCTACAACGACGATATAGTGAAATTACAAAAAAGAATTGATATTATGGGAGATAAACGTTTTTCCGTAGGTGTTCTCGTATGTGATTTGAATGATTTAAAAAGTATTAATGATCAACGAGGACATGTGGAAGGTGACCAAATGTTAGCAAAGGCAGCGGGAATATTGCGCGAGTGCTTTATATCAGCGGAATGTATTTATCGAATTGGTGGCGATGAGTTTGTGATTATTTTTCATTCACCAACGGAGAGCCAAATTCAATCAGAAATTGAGGCGGTGAAGAGACGTTGTGCGCAGGAAGAAGAAAATGGCCAAACCGCGTTAAGCATTGCCATGGGCTATGCAAAAACGGATGCGACTTGTAGCTCGCTTGAAAAAGTAATGGAAATTGCCGATATTCGCATGTACGCGGATAAAAAGAAAATGAAAGAAGATAATTAATTACACAAAAAGAGTAGTCGCATCGCATGTATCGTGATGGCGGCTACTCTCTTTTTAAAATTTGATATGAGCCCTTTCTAATAGAGATAGAAGGAACTGATAAAGGGTATCGTAGTGAGGCATACCAATATGAATATTAAGATCAGAAAGTGTAAATAAAATATGAAGCAACGGCTCGCATTTTTTAAAAAAACGCTTCTCACTTTTTGTACAATAGGTATTTAGAATGATTTCACGGTATTGATGCGCATCCATTTGCGGATAATAAGAAAGCATACGTAATGTAAAAAAAGCAAGGTCATTGATCCAAGGGAGTGCAATGGCACCGTCCCATGTTGTGAAGAAGATTTGATCGTCACGAGTGATACTAATATTGTCATTGTGTATATCGCCATGGTTTAGAACGGAAGGAAGCGAATCGACGCCTAAATCGCGTAGTCGTGTAAGAAGTTCTCTTTTTAGTTGCTCAAGCCGACATTCATTGAATAGGGCTTCGCGTAAAAGAAAATCACAACGATCACGAAAAGATTTGTCCAAGAAACCAGTGTAGGTGTCGCTTTTGACACGATCCGCCCCAAAATAGCCGTAAAAGGGAAGCTTGATTTGATGAATATCTTTGATATAATCCGTTACTCTTCGATAGAGAGAGTTGCCAAAAGAAGGATCAAAGCTCAGATGGCTTACCGTGTCGCTTTCAATTAAATCCTCAATCAAATAACCGCCGTAAAAATCTTCACAAGGCTCATGATTATAATAATGAATGGCTTGACAAATAATATTTTTCTCTGCTAGTAGATTTTTAACGGTAACAAGTTTGTCCTTTTCAGGCCATTTCTCGCGATTAAAAAGCTTAAATAGGTAACGTTGTTGTTTATCCCTTAAAATATAAGTAAAACAGGTTGGTGTTTCCATCAGCTTTCTTGCAGATAGAATAGGATGACCTAGTGCCTGTTCGGAAAGTTCAATGATTTTATCAATTCGCATAAGCACCTCGAAAGTTTATATTTGTTATAGTATAACATTCACATGGAAAAAAGCAAATATTTCTTTTAAAAAAGATGATAAACAAAAGAAGGGTAAGCGATAATACATTAGTGAGACAGAGAACTGCTAATCAAGCTAATGCACAAAAAGACAATAATATCAACGACAACAATGGTTGCACCAACAGGTGTAGAGGCTAATAAGGATATAAGGATTCCGCTAAATGCACATATTGTAGAAAATACGGTAGAGCAAATAATAACGGAACGGAAACTCTTAAATAAGCGCATTGCTGTAACAGCAGGGAAGATGATAAGTGCCGAAATAAGCAAAGAGCCGACTAAGTTCATAGCGAGCACAATAACGATAGCCGTGATAATCGCTATGAGCGTATTGTAATGGCGCGCTTTTGGCGTTGTGGCCGTAGCAAAGGTTTCATCAAAAGTAATCGCAAAGATTCTGTGATAAAATAAAATGAAAATGGCAATAACAACAATGGCAACAACAAGACACAAATACACATCTGCTTTTGATAATGTTAAGATGGATGTCGAACCAAAGAGCGTTGTGCAAACATCGCCAGCAATATTTGAAGAAGTATTTGTCACGTTCATTAGCAAATAGCCGACAGCCAATGCGCCGACAGAAAGCATCGCAATAGCCGCATCTCCTTTAATCTTAGCGGTTGCCTTGCTTCGAAGCAAGAAAATGGCCGAGAAAATAGTGATGATAAAGACGACTGGCGTATTATTTGTCAAATTAAGTACAGAAGCAAAAACCGTTGCAAAAAAGGCGATATGCGATAATCCATCACTCAAATAGGAAAAGCGTTTTAGCACGAGTGTGACACCAAGTAGTGATGCACAAAGTGAAATTAAGATTCCCACAATAATTGCGTAACGGACAAAGGGATAAGAAAAGTACTCCATTAATGTTTCAAATATATTCATCACAACGAGCCCTCCTTTTTGCCCAAAAACAATTCATAATCACTTGTGGCTCCAAAGAACAAAGGCTCATAGGCAATGTGTAAAATATGATTTGAATAGCGCAAAGCAGATGGAATGTCATGCGTTACCATAATAATGGTAAGGTTTTCAGTTGTATTTAAATGAGAAATGAGTTCGTAAAATTCTTCGGTTGCTTTTGGGTCTAAACCAACGACAGGCTCATCAAGCAATAGAAGTTGACCAGTTGCACACAATGCTCTTGCAAGTAAAACGCGTTGCTGTTGACCACCGGATAGTTCACGATAACATTTTTTTGCAAGGTGTGAAATGCCTAGCTTCTCCATGTTGGCAAAGGCAATTTGCTTTTCGTGCTTATTGTAAAAAGGGCGCCGTTGCAAATGGCTAAGCAATCCCGAAAGCACAATTTCTCGTACCGTAGCAGGGAAATCTCGCTGAACCTCCGTTTGTTGTGGTAAATAGCCAATTTCATTTGAAGAAATATTCATCATCTCAAGCTTGCCACAAAGTGGTGCTTTTGTATTTAATAAAGCTTTTACAAGCGTACTTTTCCCAGAACCATTCTCGCCGACGATACAAAGATAATCGCCCTTTTTGACTTGAAATGTCAGGTGTTCCAAAATTGCTTCGCCATCGTATCCAAGCGAAATATCATTACAAGATAAAAGCGTCATACTACTCCTTTACTGCATTGCTTTTTTTAAAATATGCAAATTATCCGTCATAATATCTAAGAAATTTTTATCCGAAGTGCCAGAAACTCTTTGCATAGAATTTAAGACATGGATAATTTGATTCTTTGATTGTGTGTTCTGAATAATAGTCTTTGCCACTTTTTGATCAGAGTTTTCAATTACACAGACGGCTTGCAAGCCTAGCTCGTCAAGCTTTTTTGCGTGATAAATGATGGTATCAAAACTCACCTCTGAATCGGCTGAACAACCTGAAAAAACGGCATAATGCTCAAGGTGATAATCCTCTACAAGGTAACGAAAGGGGAACTGGTCGCCAAATAGTAGCGTTTTATGTGGCGCTTGTTCAACCATTTCAAGATATTGCGCATCAAGTGCATTCAACTTATTCAAATAGCTTGTTCCGTTTGCTTGATAATACTCGGCATTGCTTGCATCAAGAGAGCAAAGAATAGAAACGATTTCTGCGCAATAGCGCTTGGCATTTTGAATGGAAAGCCAAACATGTTCATCATATTCTTCCGCATGCGCATGTTCATCTTCATGATGATCCTCGTCGTGCGAATGGGGACTTTCTTCATTCATTTTCAAATCTTCCTCTAAAAAGGCCATCATATTCAAAACAATCTGCGATGAATGATTGGCGTTTTTTAGGACATCAGAAACCCAATTTTCCGACTCTCCGCCAACATAAATAAAAAAATCAGATTCGTGAATGGAAATGATATCTTTTGCAGAGGGCATATAATTGTGCATATCAAGACCTTTTTCATTTAGATAATGAATCGAAACATTCGTGTGCTTGTCGCCGACAATTTCTCGAATCCAATCATAAGGAGCAAAGCTTGTACAAACGACACGAATGGTATCATCAGATGTCGCACTTGGCGCATGTCGACACGCCACTAGAAAGAGACCAAGTAGCATTAAAACAATCAGTAATATAAAAAACTTCTTCATAAGTAAAGCTCCTTCGCTAAGGCTATTTCTTTGGCGAGCAACCTGTGCATCTACCAAAAAGCAGGGTTTCGTTTTCATCAAGTGAAAATTGACTGTTCTTTAAAATGACCTCAATGATATCTTTTGACAAAGTGTCACTCATATGTAGCATAGTTCCGCAATCAGTGCATTTCATATGCAAATGAGAATGGTCATGGCAAGTGACAATTTGATAAAAAAACTGACGCCTTGTTCCTTTTATAAAGCGTTTCACTGTACCTTCTTCAACAAGCGTTGTCATAAGGCGATAAACAGTGCTAGTCGCCATAGGAGCATTCGTATCAGGAGATGTGTTAATCGCTTGAATAAGCTGTTCAATAGTAAACTGCTTGTGAGAATTTTGTTCTAAAAAGGCGAGAAGTTGTTTCCTTGGCCCTGTTTGATATTTTTTCATAATGTAAATGACCTCGTATAATGGAGTTTGACAAATAGGTTGAGTTGGCAAAATGAGAATAACTCTCAAAAGTATAAGCGAGAAAGGGGAGAATGTCAAGAGGGGGATGTACGTCAAATGGAACAATTAGAAGAAATGAAGAAAATGAATTAAAAAAGAATTAAAAAAAGAAATATTGAATTGCAAAGAAACTTGTTTAGTGATAAGCTACACGTGATGATAAGATGAAAAGAATAGGGATAGAGAAAAGACAGAAAGAGAAAACTGTAAAAAAAGCAGTTGATTTTCCTTTTTAAGTGCGATAGAATGAAAAGAGTTGCGATTTCTGTAAATCGTTATCATTATCGTAATTGTAGCAATCATGCGAAATGAAAAAGTAGTTTGGAAAACGCACGCAATACATTGAAACAAAAGAAAAACGGAAAGAACTAACGAAAGGATATAGGAATGGATTATAGCATAATTAATCTTCGTACTGTTATGAATACGGATCCGAAATTAGGTGGTTTATCTTTTGTGGAAAGCAAAAGAGATATTCCTTTTTCGATTAAACGAATTTACTATATATATGATACTGCGGAAAATATGCATAGAGGGTTTCATTCACACAAAAAAAATTGGCAATTATTGTTTTGTCCGTATGGGTCTGTAGAAATTGTTATAACAGATGGAGAGGAATCGAAGACTATCTTATTAGATGAACCATCAAAGGCACTTGTATTACAACCAGGTATATGGAGAGAGATGATCTGGAGAATAGATCAATCTGTTTTGTGCGTGGCAGCATCGGAGTATTATGATTCCGATGAATATATTAGAGATTATGATGAGTTTTTAAAATATGTGAAAGAAAAAAAATGAGAGCGAATAATTATGAAAGCAAAAATCCCATTTGTTAGCTTTAAGCCAATGGAGCAAGAGCTAGACAAGGAAATAAGAACTGCATTTGAAAGAGTATACGAACGGTCATGGTATATTGAGGGGATTGAAGATAAAACTTTTGAGGAGAATTTTGCAAAGTACTGTGATGTAGCGTTTTGCGTAGGCGTAGGAAATGGTTTAGATGCTCTAATGCTTGCCTTAAAAGCAATGGGCATAGGAGAAGGAGATGAAGTGATTGTTCCTTCGAATACGTATATTGCAACCGCATTAGCAGTGACTTATGTTGGAGCAACACCTGTTTTTGTGGAACCAAACATTCAAACATTTAATATTGACCCAATTAAAATAGAAAAAGCGATAACCAACAAAACGAAAGCAATTATGCCCGTTCATCTTTATGGACAGCCATGTGAAATGGATCCAATAGTAGATGTTGCGAAGAAATATGGCCTTCGTATCATTGAGGATTGCGCACAAGCTCATGGCGCGACTTATAAAGGGAAAAAAGTAGGTGGATTTGGCGATGCAGCAGGCTTTAGCTTTTATCCAGGAAAGAATCTAGGAGCATTAGGCGATGCAGGTGCTGTTATCAGCAATGACGATGAAATTATTACAAAAGTACGAGCGCTAGGAAACTATGGTTCGGACTATAAATACCATCATATATATTTAGGGAATAATTCACGACTCGATGAATTGCAAGCGGCTTTTTTATTAGCAAAACTTCCGCATCTCGAGAAAATGAATGAAAATCGCAGAATGATTGCCAATATGTACCTTGAAGGAATTAAAAACGAGCAAATTATACTTCCTTATGTTCGAGAGGATGTAATTCCTGTATGGCATATCTTCGGTGTTCGTTGCGAAAGAAGAGACGCATTAGAAGCACACCTAAATGAAAGAGGTATTAGCACAAATAAACATTATCCGATTCCGATACATCTTCAAGAGTGTTATCATAAGTTAGGTTTTAAGCAGGGCGACTTTCCCATTTCCGAGGAGATTAGCAATACTCAATTGAGTTTGCCGATATTTTATGGGATGCAAGAAGAGGACGTACGATATGTGATTCAGACAGTTAATGAATTTAAGTAAAAGGAGCCTGAAAATGAAACAAAAAGTGGTAGAAAAAAAAGAGGGGAATATATCATTAGTTTCGAGTGAGGAAGAGCAGGTTGCTCAGCGGTTAAGAGAAAAAAACTTGCAATATACCAATGAAAATTCTTCAATGGTTTTCCCAAAGGACACCTTTTATACAAAATATATCAAAAGATTGTTGGATATAATAATTTCTCTTCCGCTAGTTGTTTTAACAGCACCATTTAATCTAGTGTTGGGGGTTTGTACATTTTTCGATGTGGGAACTCCTATTTTTTATAGGCAAAAAAGAGTTGGAAAAGGCGAAAGAGAATTTATAATTACAAAATTCAGAAACATGAATAATAAGACGGACGAAGAAGGTAACTTGCTTCCGCCCGCCAAGAGGGTTACAAAATTTGGAAAAATAGTAAGGAAACTTTCGTTGGACGAGTTGTTCAATTTTTGGAATGTACTAAAGGGAGATATGAGTATTATAGGACCAAGACCATTGCCAGCATTTATATATGATAGAATGAGTGAGCGACACAAAAAAAGGACGGCATTGCGACCTGGGCTTGAATGTCCACGAGTAATACAGTTAGATTATGTAGATACATGTGAATATCAAAGATCCTATGAAAATGCAGTTTGGTATGTAGAAAATGTGAGTTTCAAACAAGATGTGAGAATGATTTTTTTGCTGGTAAAGATGGTATTCAACTTCAAAAAACGTAGCGATCAAGCCAAGGGTGAGGGGGTTAGCTATTTTGTTGGTTATGATGAAGAGGGCCATGCTTTAAGCATGAATAAGTACCGTCGGATTTATGAATCGCAGGAGGAAGAACAATGAAACCAGTTATATTAGTTACAGCAATAGGAACAGCGACGGCGACGGCGATTGTTGTGGAGTTGAAAAAAACAAATAAGTATTATATAATTGGAGCAGACATCAATCCGAAAAATCAAGTGGCCACATCAAAAGATGTAGATGAATACCACGTGTTTCCAACAGCACTAAGTGAAAATTATTTGTCGTTTGTTTTAGATTTTTGCAAGGAGCATAATGTGGATTATTATTATGCCGTATTGGATAATGAAGTGGTTAAGGTGTCTAAACGCAGACAAGAGTTTTTGGACATAGGAACAAAAGTGTGTATGGCAAACTATGAGTTTTCAAAAACATGCCATTTCAAAAATACGTTCAATGATTGGGTTGATAGTAATGTACCTGAAATCGCAATTAAGACATATAGATGTTTTGATGAGATAAATGAAAATGCATTTCCTGTATTTATCAAGCCAGTAGAAGGAGTGGCAAGTAAGGGATGTAAGGAGATATCCACGCTCGAGAGACTTAAAGAAGAAGTTCCTCAAAAGAAATTCAATAAAGAAATTATTGTGCAAGAATGTATTGTGGGTGAGATTCTTACAGTTGATTTAATTAGAAGTAAAACAACAATGCAAAAGGCTCAAATTCAGCGAAAAGAATTATTGCGAAATGCAAATGGTTGTGGTATCGCTGTTGAAATCATAAGAATTCCAGAATTAGAAGCAATATGTGACGAATTAATGGAGAAATTAGATCTAGATGGTGTTGCTAATGCAGAGTTTTTTTTCATTGAAAAAGAAAATGGACAAAAATTATTTAAAATCATAGAAATAAATCCACGCTTTTCAGCGGGAAGTAGATATTCATGCATGGCTGGAATCAATACGGTGCTCAATGCAAAGCGTATTGCTGACGGAGAGGTTTGCGAATTTGGAGAAATTGCTGTTGGAAAGCATTTTGCCGAACGATATGAAGTATATCAAATGGACTGAGTGATGAAGGAGAGATTAAATAATGATAACTACAAAAATCAAAGGAAAGAAACTGTTGTTGGTTGGAGGTCTTCATACAACGACAGATCTGATAGACTTAGCTCATCGAAATGGAGTAAAAATAGCGGTTGCAGACCATAATAAAAATACATATGTGAAGCAGATCGCAGATGATGCTTATGACGTAAATGTTTATGACGAAGAAGCGATGATAGAATTATGTGAAAAAGAAAAATTCGATGGAATTATCACAGCATTTAATGAGCGTTTAGGAACAGTCGTAAGAGAATTAGGCGAAAAAGTCGGATTGCCATTTCCATTTACCGTTGAGCAAATGAAAATGAGTACAAATAAAAAATATTTTAAAAAAACATGTGTTAAATATGGTGTTCCAGTTCCAAAAGAATACAAAGTTGAATCAGTAGAGGATATTCAAAATAGCGATATTGAATATCCAGTGATTATAAAACCAGTGGATGGTGCAAGCTCTATAGGAGTGACACCTTGTTTTGATAAAGACTCTTTAATCAAAGGATTTGAAAAAGCAAAAAAAGCATCACTTTCAGGTGATGCAATCATAGAACAGTATTTACCGTATGATGAAATTAATCTTACCTATATTGCACAGGACGGAGATATACAGTTGGCTGCAATACATGATAGATACTTCAATACGGAGCAAAAAAGTGCCACAAAAGCACCAGACCTCTACATATATCCGTCAAGGTATACGGACCTTATTTTAGAAAAGTACAACGAAAAAATCATATATATGCTTAAAGCTATTGGAATTCAAAATGGATCATTGTTTATTCAAGCAGTTGTGAAGGACGAAGAACTATATTGTTATGAAGCGGGAATTCGCCTTAACGGATGCAAAACATATCAAATTTTAGAATATGAGAATGATTATAATACGTTCGAACATTTAATGGAATTTGCCTTAACGGGCAGTATGGGCGAATACACAAAATTTAATCCCAAATTCAAAAGATGGTATGCGACAATCAATGTCTTAGGAGAGCCAGGCGGCACGATAGAAAGATATGAAGGCGAAAAAGAGTTATACACATATCCTTGGATGATTCATATTGCGAAAAGATACAAAGAAGGAGAAACTATTCCTCCTGATTCTGCTGGAACTCTTGTGCAAGATACAACAAGGATTCATGTTGTAGCAGATACAAAAGAAGAATTAATGAAAAGAGTCGACAAAGTCAATGAGTTGTATAAGCTAATTGATCCAAATGGAAAGAATATTATTCTTACCCCGCACAGCACAAAAGAAGTATTAGAAGTGTTGGATTACGAGCTGTAGAAAAACGAAAGGTTTTTAAAATGCGCAAAATATTAATAACAGGAGCTAATGGGTATTTAGGAGGAATTGTTACAAAAGAGATCATTTCAAACACCGATTACGGCGTACTAGCAATTGCAGAACTAGAAGAAGAATTGCTTGCTATGATTGATAGAATGGAGATTGGCCAAAATCCTAAAGTGAGCATTATGACAAATTCTGAGTTATTTCGAGAAGATACAAAAATTGAAGATGTAGAAGGTGCTCTTCATTTAGCATTTGCTAGAGGTAATCATCATGCCTCCGATATAGCAAGTAGCTTGGATTTTGCAAAAAAAGTATTTTGCAAATTATCAGATTGCCAGATCCCAAGAGTGATTAATATGTCGAGTCAAGGAATTTATGGGAATACGAAAGAGTATCGAAGTGAGGAGACTAGTCCAGCGCCAGAGACGAACTACACGATGGCAAAATATGCTTCGGAGCTTATTTTCAACGATAGTATGAAAAAAATCGCGTATCACACAAATTTACGATTAGACCTTGTTGCGCAAAGCCAAAATGTAATTAGAAGTTTGTGTAGGCAAGCACGTGAAGGGAAAATTAATTTAAGAGGGGGCAAACAGCAGTTTTCATTTATTGATGGAAATGATGTTGGGCGTGCTATTATTGCGATGCTTCAAAGAAATGAGAAATGGGAGGAAGCATATAATGTGGGATGGAACCAACAACGATATACATTGATAGAGCTGGCAAATATTATTGCGGATGTTACAAAAGAGTTGGGGATGCCATATCCAGAAATATATTTGGAAGAGCAGGATATTCATCTTTGCTCAGGAATGAATTCAAGTAAGTTTATTGAGCAGACTGGCTGGATGCCAACAAGGAGTCTCAAAATGACGGTGGGAGAAATCCTTAAAGGAGAAGAATAAGGAGATGGACATGACAAAAATTAGTATTATCGTTCCCGTATATAATGTGGAACAATATATAGACAAATGCTTAGAATCTTTAGTTAACCAAACATTTCGGGATATTGAAATCATTATTGTTGATGATGGATCGCCTGATAATAGTTCTGCAATTTACAATCGATATGCAGAACGTGATCAACGAATTAAAGTCGTCAAAAAAGAGAACGCAGGTGTTTCTGAAGCAAGAAATACGGGTATGGAAGTAGCAACGGGCGAGTTTTTCATGTTCGTTGATTCAGATGATTGGCTTCCATTGGATAGTTGCGAGATTCTTTATTCACAATATGAAAAAACACAAGCTGATATGATTTTGGCAGACACCTATCTAGTTATTAACGGGAAAATCCAAAAAAACGATGTCTTCAGCGAAGCGTTTACAACAACGGATTTGAATTTTTTAAAAGCATATCAAAAAACTTGCATTGGATATTGCTATAATCCAAAGCCAGCGATCAAATGGAATATTCCAGGATTGGGTAGCCCATGGAATAAATTATTTAAGGCTTCTATTATTCGAGAAAACAACTTGAAATTTGATCAATACGTAAAAGGAATTTACGATGATAATTTATTTACACTTTATTATTTGTCTAATATCAAATCTCTTAGTTATGTAAAACGACCTGTTTATTATTTTCGTTTAGTTGATGGATCATTGACTCAGGGATATAAAGCAAATACGTTGGATATTAATGAGCGTATTTTTACTAGAATCAATGATTTTATGGAGTCAACGAACGATAAAAAATATTTCATGGAAGCATTTTATGTATATGTTATTCGTCGATTCTCAAAATCAATGAACGTATATTTTTTCGCAAATAACAATACAAAGACGAAGAAGGAAGTTTTTTCAGAATTAAAGAAGGTTATGAATTCAGAGCCTTATAAAACGGCAGTTAAGAATGTTGATAGTAGCCGATTACTGAAAAATCACAAGGTTGTAACAATGATAGCGCGACTTCAATCTCCAAGAATTATGTGGTGGTGCCTTAAAATCAAAAGACGATTTTCATAGTTTGTAATACAATAGAAATTGGTAAAGGGGGAAATATGAATAAAGAAAAAGCGAAAGCATTATTGACGCAAGAGTTTCTGTATATTAGCGCCTTTAGTTTAATTGTGTTTTGCTCTTTTTACGATACAACAACATTAAAGGAAATTTTAAATTTAAAGCCTCTTCACATGGTTGCAAGAGTTTATTTAGCAATAGCCCTATTGTATAAATGTTTGTGGTTGGATAAATACAAAAAGCAGGACCTAATTAAAATGGCCGTTATTTTATTTGTTTCTGCAATTGCTGTTTTATTGAGTCGAAGGGGAGCGCTATTTGACTATGTTTTGTTGTTGGTAGGAGCGCGAAATATTAATCCCAAAAAAATATTAAAAGCGTATTTGGTGATAGCTATCCCGCTTATTGTGTTGGCGTTTCTTTGCAGTAATTTTGGATTGATAGAGAATTTTACAATCAAAAGAAGGGGTAGTACATCAATACGCAATTCGTTTGGCATTGTTTACCCTACAGATTTTGCAGCGCATATTTTTTACATCATTCTTTCTCTTTTATATATAAAGAAACGAAAAATGCAATACTATGATGTGCTAGTTATTCTACTTATTGTGATATTGTTAGATAAGTTTTGCAATGCTAGGATATCAGAGGTGATGATTCTTCTTGCAGGAATACTATTTTTTGTGTTGGATTATAAAGAAAAGATTTTCAACAATAAAATATTTCCGAAGGTTGTGAAGGCGTTTAGTGGCGTATTGGCATTAACATCAATTTTCTTGCCTCTCTTATATAGTACCTCAAATGAAATAATGGTATTAATAGATGAGAAGTTGCTCAATGGGAGGTTTTTTATGGCAAAAAGAGTCATCGATATGTACGGTTATTCATTGTTTGGACAAAAAATAGTCATGCAGGGCGATGGATATAAGACATATCAATACGACGCTAATTTGGGAAAAACATATATTGATAGTGCATATTTGCAAATAGCGTTGTTATATGGGTTTGTTTTTCTTGTGCTTTTATTGATTGCCATTTCGATTTATATCGACAAAAGCTATAAAAAGGGCGATATAAAAATGATACTAGTGATATTTTTGATTTTATGCTCCTGTTTCCATAATCAATATTTGATTATCATTGCATATAATCCATTTACGATAATGATGGGAACAAGTATCTTTGGAGGAAAGAATCCCCGAAATACTAAAAGGGAGAGTTTCAAAGAATGACAAAGCAAAATAAACTGGCTCGAAACTTTGCATATAATACATTATACCAAGTGTTAGTTTTAATTGCCCCATTGATTACAACGCCATATATTTCGAGAGTATTAGGCGTAACGGGAATTGGAATTTATTCATATGCACAGTCAATAGCCATGTACTTCGTGCTTTTAGGCGCTGTAGGAACAACGTTATACGGGCAAAGAGAAATTGCGTGTGTACAAGACGATCCGGTAAAAAGAACGCGGGTATTTTGGCAGATTACGATATTTCGAGCGATCACAACCATAGGATTTTCAGTCATTTATTATGTTATATTTGCTATGCGCGGTGAATATTCAGTGATTTATCAAATTCTGATGTTGGAAGTATTGGCTACCGCTTTTGATGTTTCATGGTTTTTCATGGGATTAGAGAATTTCAAGCTTACGGTTATTAGGAATTCCATTATTAAAATATGCGGAATCGTGTTAGTGTTTGTTTTTGTTAAGACACCGGAGGATGTCCCACTTTATACTTGGTGCCTAACGCTCCCTATTTTGATAGGGAATATTAGTTTATGGTTTAATTTAAAAAAGTATCTAGTGAGATTAAAAGAGTCTGTATTTTGCGGAATGACGAAACACATAAAACCCATTTTGATTTTATTTGTGCCACAAGTTGCCTCGGAAGTGTATCTTGTTTTGGATAAAACAATGCTAGGTTTGCTTTCGTCGAATATTGATCAAGTCGGATTTTATACGCAAGCACAAAAAATCGTTAAAATTGTGCTCATGCTTGTAACTTCGCTAGGAACCGTCATGCTTCCAGCGATGTCGGCAGCATTTGTAAAAGGTAAAAAAGATGAAATTGAACAGAGCATTAAAAAGTCATTTCAATTTATTTTCTTATTGGCATTTGCTTTGTTTTTTGGATTATTAGCGGTTGCACCTAGATTTGTTCCTTTGTTTTTTGGTCCTGGATATGATGAAGTTGTGCCTCTTATGGCAATGAGCGCTCCGCTTTTAATTGTAATAGGAATTAGCAATGTAATAGGAAAACAATTTTTACTACCAACAAAACAGCAAAAAAGCTATACCCTTTCTATTGTTGCTGGAGCAGGTGTGAATTTTGTTTTAAACCTAATATTGATTTATTTTGCCGATGCTATTGGAGCTACAATTGCAACAGTGATGGCAGAAATTGCAGTGACAGTTGTACAGGTGTGGTGTGTTAGAAAACAGTTACCATTGAAAGAATGCTTTAGACCAAGTATTCGATATTTTTTCTTGGGAATGGGGATGTTTGTTCCTGTCTATTTACTCGGAAAAGTGTTACCACAAGGTGTACTGTCATTAGGGATTATGATTGTGGCAGGGGCAATGTTCTTCCTGGTGGAATTGCTTATATCAAAAGATCCAATGCTAGATATGGCGGTTCGTATAATAAAAAAGAAAACAAAAAACAAACAGTAGAATGAATTATATATTCCTTCGAAAAGAATAATAAGGAGAATGGATAGCATGTATGATTATTTAGTTGTTGGTTCTGGTCTTTATGGAGCGATTTTTGCTCATGAAGCAAAAAAGGCAGGGAAAATGGTATTAGTCGTAGAAAAAAGAAATAATGTGGGTGGTAATATTTACACGGAAAAGGTAGAAGGCATTCATGTTCATAAATATGGAGCGCATATTTTTCATACGAACAATAAAAAAGTATGGGACTATATTACGCAGTTTGCAACATTTAATCGCTTCACGAATTCGCCAATTGCAAATTATAAGGGTGAGATTTATTCAATGCCATTTAATATGTATACGTTTAATAAGATGTGGGGCGTAGCAACACCAGAAGAAGCACAAAAGGAAATTCAAAAACAGAGAGCAGAAATTAAGGGCGAGCCACAAAATCTTGAGGAACAAGCAATTTCATTGGTCGGAAGAGATGTGTACGAAAAATTAATTAAGGGCTATACGGAAAAACAATGGGGAAGAAGTTGCAAAGAGTTGCCGTCATTTATTATTAAGAGATTGCCGGTTCGTTTAACATATGACAACAACTATTTTAATGCATTATACCAAGGTATCCCTGTGGGCGGTTACACAAAAATGATTGCGTGTTTGCTTGATGGAATTGAAGTGAAATTAAATACGGATTATCTTGAAAAGAAAGAAGAGTTGAATGCACTTGCAAAAAAAGTAGTTTATACAGGAGCGATTGATGCATACTTTGATTATACACTTGGAAATCTAGAATATCGATCAGTACGTTTTGAGGAAGAGCTATTGAATTATCCTAATTTTCAAGGAAATGCAGCGGTGAATTTTACGGATAAAGAAACACCATGGACTAGAATTATCGAACACAAATGGTTTGAATTTGGAAAAGATGAAAATGGAGAGGATTTGCCAAAAACGATTATTAGTCGAGAATATAGCTCAGAGTGGAAACCAGGCGATGAACCATACTATCCTGTGAATGACGAAAAGAACGGGATGCTTTATGAGGAGTACAAAAAAATGGCTGAGACGGAGGAGAAAGTAATTTTTGGAGGTCGTCTTGGAGAATATAAATATTATGATATGGATATGACTATCGCAGCTGTCCTTGATATGTGCGAAGAAGAATTGAAATAAAAATAGCAACAAAAAAACACATCTGATTCAATCAGATGTGTTTTTTGTGAACTTAAATCTTCTTTAAGAAATTTAAAACAGCTAATACAATTCCTACAATAACATAAATCTCAACGATGAGACCTAGAATTCCGCAGATGATACCAACCACTGGGATTTTTGCAAGAAGGCCAATTAAAACGCCCATGATAGCACCAACTACAATGTAAATAATAATGTTGACAACTAGATCAACTACTCCGCTTCCGCGGAAACTAACAGGAAAATAATTTTTAAACATAACTGTCTCCTTTTCTAATTTGATGGGAATAGTATAGCAAAAAAAAGGCCTTACTTCAAGAGAAACTCAATTTATTTATACATATTTGAGAAATGCATTAGTAATTAATTAATTGTTTATTTATTAGGGTGGCCTTCCATTTTCGATTGTATTAAATGGGTGAATGTGCTACCATAAAAAGGATTCAAAAATATTAACAATGGTATTGGAGATAAAATAGATGAAGAGGAATTTGATAAAGGCAATCATATTTATGATCGGATTGATATTTGTCTATAAAGGAGTGGAGTATCCGTTTCGCGTAGTCAGTTATCAAACAAGAACATCCGTAACTGGATTCTATGATATAGAAGAAAAAACACTAGATGCAGTGTATATTGGAGCGAGTAATGTATTTGCCTTTTTTCAGGCGCCTTTAGCGTGGGAAGAATATGGTTATACCATCTATCCTTATGCAATTCCATCAATGCCGGCTCATGCGACAAAATACATGATTGAAGAGGTGCGAAAGACGCAGCCGGATGCGACGATGATTATCAACTTGAATCAATTTAAAAGTCCTAAAGTTGTTGAACAAGCGCTACATACGACAACAAACTATTTGCCTTTTTCAAAAACAAAAATAAATTTGATTAATGATCTTACAGAAAAGGCAGGAATTTCTGGACTAGATGTACTAGAATATTATTTTCCATTAATCCGTTTTCATTCGGGATGGCCGGAACTAACAGCAAAATCATTTGAAAGAGAAGAAGATGTTATAAAAGGCGGTGCCTATTATTATGCATTTTTGAGAACAAGGACGGATGTTTCATCTATATTTCGCAAGACCGATCAGAAAATAGAATTAACGAACAAACAAGAAACGCTATTTGAAGATTTACTAACCTATTGTGAAACAAACAATGTGAAGATACTTTTTACAATCGTCCCTCAAGCAATAAACGACGAAACGACTATAGGACGTTTGAATACGATGGAAGCCCTTGCAAAAGAAAAAGGATTTGATGTATTGAATCTTTTGACGGATGATTCGGAAATAGGCCTTGAGCAAACCCAAGATTATTATGATAAAGCCCATTTAAACATACATGGTTCTTTAAAGTTTACCTCGTATTTTTGTAATTACCTTAAAGAGAACTACGGATTTGAAGATAAGCGAGGCAATGAAGCGTTTGAGAGCTGGGATAAATCGTATGAAGAATATCTCAAAAAGCTTACGCCTTATGTGCTAGATTTTGAGTTGAATCATTCAAAACGTGATTACTCATTAGAAAAGCCAGTTCTTTCATCACTAAGTGCAAAAGGAACAACTGTCGAGATTAAGTGGAATGCCACGCCGAACGCAGAAAATTATTTGATTTATAGAAAAACTGACGGAGCAAGCTGGAAATGTATTAGTACAGTCGCTGCGACGAAAACATTCTTTGTGGATAAGGGGCTTGCTGCTAATAAAAAATACTATTATACTGTCGTTCCTATGAGGGAGAAAAATGATGTGCAGTATTATGGGACATTTGATATTGTTGGGGAGAGCGCCACAACAAAAATGGATGCTCCAAAACTAAAAGAGATCAAAAAAGAAAATAATCAAGTTACGTTAACATGGGAGAAGGAAAAAGGAGTAGACGGATATGCGATTTATCGAAAGCTAAACGGACAAGATTGGATAAAAATCGCAGATGGATTAACGAGCTTATCCTATAAGGATAAATACATACAAAAAAACTATCCATATGTGTATTCGGTTGCCTCGTATAAAATGATAAACGGAGTGAAGACATACAGCTATTATGATAGAACTGGATTGTTGAGTTTTGAGGAATTAGAAAGTCCACAGCTTAGTGTAGAAATGACAAGTGATTCGGGATGCGAATTAACTTGGGAGGCTGTTAAGGGAGCTGACAGTTATTTTGTATATAAAAAAGTTGATGATGGTGAGTGGGTATTATTAAAGAAATTTAATGGTTTTACTTATCGTGAGGATGATGTTGCAGAAGGAACAACCTATAAGGTATCTGCGGTTCTTACTCACGGCAAGGATGTGTATGAATACCCTTCGGAGGAGATTTTGGTAGAAAGAGAGGCAATAAGATAATCATGAGTTTTGTATCATTGCCATTTATTATTTTTATTACGATTACAGTTGCGATATATTTTCTGCTACCAAAGCGATTTCAGTGGCTTGTTCTTTTAGTGTCCAGTTATGTGTTCTTTTGGTTAAATAGTGAGTGGTTATTATTTATTCTATTGGGAACTACAATTGTTACCTTTTTAACTGCGCATTGGATTTCGCGTTTATATGCAACGGGAAAGCAATATGTGAAAGATCATGCAGAGACTTTATCCAGACAAGAGAAAAGGGAATACGATGGAAAGCTAAAGAAAAAAGCAAAACGCATTTTGTTATGTGGTGTGATTATTGTATTAGGACTTCTGTTGTTTTTGAAGTACTTTAACTTCTTTGCGGAAAATGCCAATGTATTTTTGAAATATGCAAATGTTAAAATGCCAAAGCTTAATTTACTACTTCCAATTGGTATATCATTTTATACGCTACAAGCTATTGCTTATATGGTGGACGTGTATAGAGGGAAATATGAAGCGGATACAAATGTTGTTAAGTTTATGTTGTTTATGTCCTATTTCCCGCAAATTATACAAGGGCCAATTGCGAGATTTGATCAATTAGCTCATCAATTGTATGAAAAACATTCATTTGATTATAAACGATTTACATTTGGAATCCAGCTTATTATATGGGGGTGGATGAAAAAGGTTATCGTGGCAGATCGAATTGCCATACCAGCGAACTATATTTTTGATAATCATTCGCAATATACAGGATTAATGGTATTTTTGGGGGCAGCCTTTTATGGCTTCCAAGTTTACGCAGATTTTTCAGGTGGAATGGACATTGCACGTGGTGTTTCACAGATTTTCGGAATTGAGTTAGAATTGAATTTTAAGCAACCTTATTTTTCGAAATCAATCGAAGAGTTTTGGCGTAGATGGCATATTACACTTGGAAGTTGGATGAGAGATTACGTATTCTATCCGTTGTCACTTTCAAAGTTATTTGGTAAATTGAGCAAAAAGACGAGAAAAATCTTTGGGCCATTTCTTGGAAAGAGATTACCTTCGTTATTATCTATGTTTATTGTTTATTTTCTAGTAGGTTTTTGGCATGGTCCAACTTGGAAATACATCATATATGGTGTGTGGAATGGTGTTTTCATTATGAGTGGAATTCTGTTGGTAGAAGTCTATAGCAAATGCAGAAAAAAATGCGGCATCGCCGAAGACGATGTTTCGTGGAAAGTATTTCAAATATTTCGAACCTTTATTATTATTACGTTAGGAAGATTTTTTTCAAGAGCTAGTGGAGGAAAGGTAGCATTGGCGATGATGACCTCCATGACAAAAAAATGGTATGATTTCTCCTTTTTAGTGGATGGATCGCTATTTAAATTGGGACTTGATAATGCAAATTGGATTTTGCTTATTGTTGCATTAGTTGTAATGTTTGCTGTGGACTGTATCCACGAAAAAAATATAAGTATTCGTGAAACGATAGCTAAGCAAAATATTGTATTTAGATGGACAATTTATTATGCGGCGCTTGTTTTGATATGGATATTTGGTATGTACGGACCGGGTTATGATAGTGCTGGATTTATATATGGACAATTTTAATTTCACGAGGAGGATGTACAATGCAAATTAGTGTGTACGAATATTTAGAAAAGGCAGTTAGAGAATATCCAGAAAAAGTTGCTTATCAGATGGATGATCATGCAATTACGTTTTCTGAAGTAAAAGAATTGGCAGATAGAGTAGGAAGTGTAGTTGCAGCACATGTTGTAGCAAAAACACCGATTCTAGTATTGGCAGATAAGCACATTCGCACTCCGTCTTTATACTTCGGAATTGTGGCGGCGGGATGCTGTTATGTCCCTTTGGGCGCCGATTTGCCAGATACGCGAATTCAAGATATCATTGATATTTCGGAAGCAAAAGTCCTCTTTACAGAACGCCAATACTTAGAGCGTCTAGAATTACTTGATTTTAAAGGTCGTGTATTGTTGCTTGAGGATGCTCAGGAAGAAGAAATTAATGAACAATTGCTCCATGAACGAGCGCAAAAAGTGCAAGATACGGATCCTATATACATGATTTTTACGTCTGGCTCTAGTGGGAAGCCAAAAGGGGTTGTGGCACAACAAAAATCAGTGATTGATTATATTGATGTATTTGCTGAAACCTTTGGGATTGATGATAAAGTAGTTTTTGGTAATCAGGCACCATTAGATTATATTGCTGCAATTAGAGATATGTATTTACCTCTTTGTACAGGGGCAAAAACAATGCTTATTCCTAAATCACTATTCTCAATGCCACAAATATTATTTGATTATATTAATAAATATCAAGTAACCACATTGTGTTGGGTTTCTTCGGCGTTAGTTTTGTGTGCTGACTTAAATGCTTTTGATGCAGGAAAACTAGAGAGCGTTAATTCAATCTTCTTTACAGGATCAGTTATGCCAGGCAAACAGTTGCGCCAGTGGCAACAATTTTTGCCAGAGGCACGGTTTGTTAATCATTATGGCCCTACGGAAATTACAGCAAGCTGCACGTATTATGAAGTGACACATCTTGTCGAGGAAGACGAAGCAATTCCGATCGGTATCCCATTTCGCAATAGAGAGATTATTTTGTTGGACGAAAACAATCAGCTTGTTCCAGAGGGAGAAAAAGGCGAAATTTGCGTAAAGGGAAGTTGCTTAGCGCTAGGATATTTCCACGATTTTGAAAAAACCAAGGAAGTATTTGTTAACAATCCATTACAGGAGTCCTATCCAGAAATAATATATAAAACAGGGGATCTTGGTCGTCTTGAGGCAAGCGGTGTATACACCTTTCATGGTCGTAAAGATTTTCAAATCAAACATATGGGACATAGAGTGGAACTTGGAGAAATCGAAACAGTTGCGGGTGCGTTGGAAGGATTGAAAAGTTGTTGTTGTTTATATAGCGCAAAGAAGCAACAGATTTTCCTTTTCTATACGGGAGAGATACGATTGGCTGAAATGGCAAAGTATTTACGCAAAAAACTACCAGCCTATATGATTCCTCGTCATTTTATACAGCTAGAGGCTATGCCACAAACTGCAAACGGAAAAATTAATATCCAAACATTGAAAGAACGGATGGAAGAAAAATGATAAAGGAACTACCAAGCATTGAATTGTTAAATGATCGCATCAGTTACTTGCAAAAGGAAAAAAAAATCGAGAATGTTAATTGCTATTTGCTTTCTAAGGAGCTAGAAGAGCTTTTGATCAATAAAAAACTTTGCTATGCTGAATTAGACGCGGGAATCTTTCTTTTTCAAAAGAGCGATGCATTTTATCGTCTGTTTCTCTATGCTAATCCAGAAATCACTTTTCAAATTCCTCGCATGGATAAACCGATAATTGTTGAGTTTTTGTCTGCAAAGACAATTTCATCAAAGCATATCTGTGTGATAGAGCATTTGAAGGAAACAGGTTTTTCACAAAATAGTATCGCCCATCGTATGTGGCTAAAACTAACACCAAATTCAATAGCACAGGATCCTGTCAATTGGGAGGATAATAAAATTCATATTTATACGGCGACGCTTGAACATAAAGAGGGAATACAAGCATTGTGGGAAGAAACTTTTGATTTTGTAAAAAGCGCATTGCCTTTGGAAGCTGAGTTGGTTGATAGCATACATGCTCAAGAAATTATTTGCGCTATTGATGATGAAACAAAGACAATTGTTGGTGCATTACAAATGCAGTTTTCGGGGAAAACTTGTTTGAGTAGACATTATGCAGTTGCGAAAAGTGCTCGCGGGAAAAGTGTTGGACGTGCATTGACGGCTTTATTTCATCGCATTGCATTAGAAAAAGGAGTTGAGCGCCTATATTTGTGGGTTTCAACAGAAGACGCAAAACAATTTCATTCGCATTTTGGCTATGTACAAGATGGTCGACAACTGATACAATATTATTTATAAAAATATTATATACGTACAAGGAGTGTAACTATGAAGGAATTAATGGAAATTTTAAACGACATTAGACCAGATTTAGACTTTGAAAGCGAAACAAAATTAATTGATGATGGAATATTAGATTCATTTGATATTATCACGATCGTTTCAGAAATTAGCAGTGCATTTGACATTAATGTAAATGTTGCTGATTTAGTTCCTGACAATTTCAACACAGCTGAGGCTATTTGGAAACTAATTCAAGAGTATCAAGAAAAATAATTATATAGACAGCGTGATTCGAGTGAATTATAAAAAATTACACTTGAATAGCATTTCCACATAAAATGCGTTATAATAGACTCCAATAGTGGTATTTCGAAAGAGATATACTAGTGGAGTCTTATTGCGTATACAAAACGATATATAAGCTATGAAGGGATTTGCCCTGTAGTGTGGTAACACACGAAACTAGAAAGGACTTATTTGCATATGAAAAAGTGGATTGTCAGAATGGCATTGCTATTAATAATGGTCTGTGTAAATAGAACGGAAGTCGCCTTTGCAATGGAAGGAGATATTGCGTATGAGTATCTGAAGCATATTGATGCGACCTATCCAAATCGTATTGCAGGAACAGATGGAGAATATCAATTTGGTGAGTATTTGCTAGGCGAGTTAAGGAGTTTTGGATACGAGCCGATAATTCATGACTTTACAGTAGGAGAATTGCCAAGTCGAAATATTATAATTGATAAAGCAGGAAATTCACAAAAACAAATCATTATTGGAGCCCACTATGATAGTGTAGAAACTAAAGGTGTCGATGATAATGGAAGTGGCGTATCGTTGTTGCTTGAATTGGCAAAAACATTAAAAGATAAGGAAACACCTTGTTCGATTCGGTTTATATTTTTTGGAGCAGAGGAACCAGGTGTTTTGGGTTCGTTCGAGTATGCGAAAGCGATGACAGCAGAGGATATTGATAAAACGGTTGCGATGATTAATATAGATACGATTATTGCAGGAGATGTGCTATATGTGCATGGAGGTGAAGCTGATGAAAATGGAAAGCTTGCTAGAGGGTGGTTACTAGATGAGGCGCTAAAGATTGTTGAACAACAAGCTCTTGTCATTTATACGCAGCCTGGGACACCTAAAAATCCAGCCCAGACGAGGACGAATAGTTCAGATCAAACTCATTTTAATAATTTAGGGATACCTTATTTGTTTTTTGAAGCAAATTTATACGATACCAATGAGGATGTTCAATATCCGTATTTTTATCAAACATCAGATGAACGCGTGACAGATGGAAAGGTCATGCACACAGAGTTTGATTCACTTGCTACCATTGAAGAGTTGTTCCCGGGACGAGCAAAGAGTAGCCTAAATCAATATATGAGGCTGGCGAATGCCCTAGTAGAAGTGATTAGCTCAGATATGAAGGATTTGCACAATCACGAAACGCGTCCACTAGGAGATGGCGTTGATACAATGACAGATTTGGTGGCAGAGTATCCGCTTGTGCATAAGGTTGGTGAGGTTGTTGATTTGACACAATTGCTTATTTTCCCTTACTACAACAATAAAAAAGCGATTTTGCCAGCAACGGGCTGGAGTGCTGAGGATATTCGAAAACCTCTTGTAGAGGGGGAAAATCAATTTGAAATTACGTATTCAGAAGGTCTAAGGACAATGACGACTATGTTGACCGTTCTTGCAACAGCAGATGTTGGAGGGGACGAAACAAAAACATCTAATCAGACGGATGAGACAAAGTCAAATGCGCCAACACAACAAAGTGAATCATCACAACAAATAAATCACCCAAGCAAAAGTGAAGCAGAAAAAACCATTAAGTCGACACAAAAAACAAACGCACCGACAAAAGCGACACCAGAAAAGCCAGAAAATACAATACTTAATAAAGTGATTTTTGGTGCGGTAATTGTTATTGGACTATTTATCATTGCGAGCGTACTGTTTTATATTTGCCGTTATGAAAAAAGCAAGAAAAATAAGAATCGATGACCGAAAGATAAAGGAAGCTGTTACGATAGTTTTGTTATACATTTTGAGGGAGGGGACATGAAGAAATTACTGAAAATTGTATTTAGTAATATGATGATTATTGTTGTATTCATCGCATTGCAAATTGCTTATTTTGCATATATGATATCGCACGCGAGTCAGCTTATGCTTTATGTCACGCAAGTATTTACCTTTGTAAGTGTGCTACTCATTATTGTTATTATCAATGAACGGAGCAATTCTGTATTTAAACTAGCATGGACGTTGCTTGTTGTTGTTAGTCCTGTATTCGGTAGTATCGCGTACCTTTCGATGCGGTTGACACCGAAGAAAAAGATGATGAATAGGCGCTTGAAGAGCATTATAAAGCTGACGAAACCAATGTTGCAAGCTCCAGAAGAGGTGATGGTAAAACTCAAGAAACAGTCGCCACCGACGGCAAATCTTGCTAAATATGTCGAACGATATGGTGGCTATCCAATTTACAAAGGAAGTGATGTGAAGTACTTTCCGCTTGGAGAGGACAAATTTCGCGAGATGATGATCTGGCTTAGAAAAGCAAAGCATTTTATTTTCTTAGAGTATTTCATTATTGATAAGGGGTATATGTGGGATGAGGTGCTTGGTGTCCTAAAGGAAAAGGCAAAAGAGGGCGTAGAAGTGCGCGTGATGTATGATGGAATGAACACATTAACACGCCTGCCATTTAATTATGTGAAAGAATTAAAAAAATATGGTATTCAGGCAAAAGTGTTTTCACCCATCCATCCGTTTGTTAGTACGTACATGAATTACCGAGACCACCGAAAGATTTTGGTGGTGGATGGCGAAGTTGGATTTACAGGAGGCATTAATATTGCCGACGAGTATATCAATAAAAAAGAGCGATTTGGACATTGGAAAGATGTATCGGTGATGGTTTATGGAGAAGCCGTAAAGAATTTTACGTTACTCTTTTTACAAATGTGGCACATAACCGATTATACATATGATGATTACGAAAAATATATTCATTATAACGCAGATACCTTGCCAAAGGTTGAGGACAATGGTTATATACTTCCTTACGGTGATAGTCCGTTGGATTTGGAGAATGTGGGAGAGCTTATATATTTGCATGTTATCCAACAAGCGACGAGATATGTACATATTATGACGCCATATCTAGTGCTTGATAATGAAATGATTACAGCATTGACATTTGCAGCGAAGCGAGGAGTTGAGGTAATCATTATTATGCCACATATTCCAGATAAGAAAATAACATTTGCTGTTGGAAAAACCTATTACGAAGAGTTTCTTGAATCGGGCGTAAAAATCTATGAATACTTGCCAGGCTTTGTTCATGCAAAGGTGTTTTTGGCAGATGATTTATGGGGAGTTGTTGGAACCATTAATTTAGATTTTAGAAGCTTGTATTTGAATTATGAGTGTGGATGTTATATATATCGCAATACCGTTTTGGCCGAAATAGAAGAAGATTTTCAAAATACATTGGCAAAATCAAAAAATATTACGATGGAAGAACACAAAAAGACGCCATTGTTTTGGCGAGTGGTTGGTGCAGTGATGAAGATGTTTGCACCATTGATGTAGGAGGCGTATATGGAATTTGTAAAGGAATATGTAAAGTCAGAAAAAAATGATACGGTGCTATCCATTATGTGGATGGCGCCCGAAAATCCGCATGCGATATTGCAAATTTTACACGGAAAATCGGAGCACAAAGAGCGCTACGAGGAAATGATGCAATTCTTCGCACAACGAGGCTTTGCGGTCATTATTCACGATATGCAAGGTCATGGAGAAAGTGTTGTTAGCCAAGAGGATTTAGGTTATATGTATGAGGGAGGAATCGATTTGATTCTTTCAGATGCAAGGATGATCACACATTTCGCAAGACGAAAATGGGGCGAAAAGCCATTATACTTGTTTGGACATAGTATGGGAAGCCTATTAGCGCGTATTTACATTGCGCGATATGATTATGATATTGAAGGGGTTATTTTATGCGGGCCGCCTTACGAAAATAAAGCAGCCTATGTAGGAAAATTGCTTGTAAAGGGTTTGATGAAAAAGCACGGCAGTCGCTATCAAATGGATTATGTAAAAAATCTTGCGACGGGCGCCTATGAAAAGGCATTTGAGGAAGGCGTAATTGCATGGCTAAGTGTTAATAAAGAAAACCAAGAGAATTTCAAGCAATGCCCATTATGTGGAATCGAATTTACGCTAGATGCTTACAATACATTGTTTGATTTAATGCACCATGCCTTTATGCCATCGCATTATGAAAAAACAAACCTTGCCTTACCATTGCTGTTTTTAGCAGGTGGCGACGATCCTTGTGCAGGTGGTGAGGAACATTTTCGAGAGACGATTTGCTTCTATCGAAAACTAGGGTATACAGATATTTATCAAAAATTATACGACGGGTATCGCCACGAAATTATGAATGAGGATATCAAAGAAGAAATGTTTCAAGATATGTATAAATGGTTGCGCTATGCGGCGAGAAAATAATAAAAAAAGAGCCATCATAGGCTCTTTTTTGTTGTGTTATCATTATTCTTGTTCTGCTTCTAACATCGCACGTACTTTTAGACTTAAACCAAAGAGATTGATAAAGCCTTCTGCATCGTGATGGTCATATAGCTCACCAGTTGTAAAAGATGCAAGTGATTCGCTGTATAGACTATTTGGTGAAGAGGTACCTTGCTTAATAATATTGCCTTTGTATAAAAGCATTTTTGCTTCGCCAGTTACTTTCTCTTGTGTGGAAGTGATAAATGCTTGAAGCGCTTCACGAAGTGGTGTAAACCATTTTCCTTCGTACACAACATCGGCAAATTTTGCACCAATAATTTTTTTCATAGCAAATGTATCACGATCATGGATAAGCTCTTCTAATTGAGCGTGAGCTTCCATAAGGATTGTGCCACCTGGTGTTTCGTACACACCACGAGATTTCATACCTACAACACGATTTTCAACGATATCAATAATACCAATACCATTGGCACCGCCAAGTTCGTTTAGCTTCTCGATTAATTCAGAAACTTTCATTTTCTCGCCGTTTAATGCAACAGGAACGCCTTTTTCAAATGTAACGGAAATTTCGGTGCCTTGATCAGGTGCTTTTTGAGGAGAAACGCCCAATACAAGAAGATGGTCATAGTTTGGTGCATTTTCTGGTAACTCTAGTTCAAGACCTTCATGGCTAATATGCCATAAGTTACGATCGCGGCTATAGCTTGAATCGGCTGAGAATGGAAGATCAATACCATGCGCTTCACAATAAGCGATTTCATCTTCACGAGATTCCATATTCCAAGTTTCTTTTAAACGCCATGGAGCGATAATTTTCAAATCAGGAGCAAGTGCTTTGATGCCTAGCTCAAAACGAACTTGATCATTTCCTTTTCCAGTAGCGCCATGACAAATGGCAGTAGCGCCTTCTTGACGAGCAATCTCAACAAGCTTCTTTGCGATAACAGGGCGTGCCATCGAAGTACCTAATAAGTATTTGTTCTCGTAAACAGCGCCTGCTTGTACACAAGGAACAACATATTCATCACAAAACTCATCAACGACATTAAGAATATATAGTTTTTCGGCGCCAGAGTATTTTGCGCGCTCCTCTAGTCCATCCAATTCATTGCCTTGTCCAACATCAATACAGCAACAAACAACATCAAAATCATAGTTTTCTTTCAACCAAGGAATGATGGCTGTTGTGTCTAAACCACCTGAATAAGCTAAAATAACTTTTTCTTTCATAATCATAAATCCTCCTTAACAGATTTCATGAAGCTACTATACATCATGTTTTATAAATATGCAATAGAAAAATGAAAAAATACTTGCATGATATACATTGATGATGTATAATAACGAAGAATTATGCTATGAAAATGCATAAAAATAAGATTATTCACTTAAAAAATGCATAAATATAATGAAGAGAACACAAAACACATAAGATGTCCTAAGGAGAAGAAGAAAATGATTAAGGCAGCGATTATTGGAGCGACTGGTTATGCAGGAAATGAGCTTGTAAGAATACTTAAAAATCATCCACAGGTTGAGCTTGTTTGGTATGGATCAAGAAGCTATATTGATCAAGCATATGCACAAGTCTACAAAAATATGTTTCAAATCGTAAAAGAGCAATGCAGGGATGATGATTTGGCACAAATTAGCGAACAATGTGATGTCGTATTTACAGCAACGCCACAAGGGTATTGTTTTAAATTGATTTCAGAAGACATTTTAAAGAAGATAAAAGTAATCGATTTAAGTGCCGATTTTCGCCTAAAGGATGTATCTGTATATGAAGACTGGTATCAAATAAAACACGAGGCTCCCGAATATTTAAAAGAGGCAGTATATGGATTGTGCGAAATAAATCGTGAGTCGATAAAGGATGCTAGAATCTTGGCAAACCCAGGTTGTTATCCTACTTGCTCAACATTGACAATTTATCCATTATTAAAAGAAGGATTGATTGATCCAACCTCGATTATTATTGATGCAAAATCGGGAACATCTGGGGCAGGGCGCTCAGCAAAAGTCGATAATTTATTTTGCGAGGTAAATGAAACAATGAAAGCGTATGGTGTGACAACACATCGTCATACACCAGAAATCGAGGAGCAATTATCCATAGCGGCAAAGGAAGAAGTCAAAATTGTATTTACACCACATTTGGTGCCAATGAATCGAGGCATTCTAATTACCGCATACGCCAATCTTGCGAAGGAAGTAACGAGTGAGGAAGTGATGGCCATTTATAAAAAATACTATGACAATGAAAAATTTGTGCGTGTACTAGAAAATCATCAATGCACAGAAACCCGCTGGGTAAAAGGCAGTAATTATGTTGATGTGTCCTTTATGCTTGATAAACGAACTAATCGAATTGTTATGATGGGTGCAATGGACAATTTAGTGAAGGGAGCGGCTGGTCAAGCTGTTCAAAATATGAACATTATGTTCGATTTACCAGAGGATATGGGACTAGACTTGATTCCAATGTTCCCATAAAAGGAGACAGATGAAAGAAAAAACACGCATTAGAAGCATGGAAATAACAGATTATGAAGCGGTATTTGCACTATGGGAGAGTATTCGTGGATTAGGTATTCGAAGTATAGATGATTCAAAGGAAGGCGTACGTGCATTTCTTAAAAGAAATCCAAAAACCAGTGTAGTTGCACAGTTAGGTGATGAAATTGTGGGTAATATTCTATGTGGATTTGATGGAAGAAGAGCCTGCTTATATCATGTCTGTGTAAGCTTAAACTATCGAAAGCAAGGTATTGCTCAAGAAATGTTAGTACATGTTTTGGAGTCGTTAAAAGAAGAAGGAATCAATAAGGCGTGTTTGGTGGCTTTTCGCGAAAATGAGTTAGGAAATGATTTTTGGCAAAAGGCAGGATGGACTTTGCGTGATGATTTAAATTATTATGATTATATTATTAATGAAGATAATCAAACAGAATTTGTGAAATAGAGGGTGATGGAGTATGAATGAAATAATAAAAAAAATAGAAGGCGGCATTACAGCAGCAAAAGGATTTCAAGCAGCTTCCTGTGCAGCGGGAATTAAATATAAGGATCGCTTGGATATGGCGATAATTTATAGCGAAAAACCATGTGTTGTAGCTGGTGCCTTCACAAAAAATATTGTAAAGGCTGCACCTGTTATATGGGATCAAACCATTGTAAAAGAGAGCGACGTTGTTCATGGCGTTGTGGTGAATGCTGGAATTGCCAATGCGTGTACAGGACAAGAAGGACACATATCATGCGAAGTATCGGCAGAAACATTCGCCAAAGAATTTGGAATTGACAAAAAAGCCGTATTGGTAGCATCAACAGGAGTGATTGGAAAGCAATTGCCACAGGATAAATTAAATGCGGGAATCCGTACAATGAGTAAAACGCTTTCAACGACACTTGAAGCGGGAACAACGTCAGCAAAAGCCATTATGACAACAGATACGGTAAAGAAAGAAATCGCCGTACAATTTGAAATAGATGGAGTCGTTGTTACGGTAGGAGGCATGTGTAAAGGTTCAGGGATGATTCATCCCGATATGTGCACCATGCTAAGCTTCATCACGACCGATATAGCGATTACAAAGGAATTGCTTCAAAAAGCATTGTCAGAGGATATCCTTGATACATACAATATGATTTCGGTGGATGGAGATACTTCGACAAATGATACGGTTCTTTTATTGGCAAATGGCGAAGCAGGAAATGCGTTGATTAGTGAAGAAAACGAAGGCTATTTACAATTTGCAAAGGCGCTTCGCATCGTTAATGAATATTTAGCTAAGAAAATGGCTGGTGATGGGGAAGGTGCAACGGCATTATTTGAAGTAACCGTAAAGGGCGCAATGACAAAAGCAGATGCAGTGACCATTAGTAAATCGGTGATTACATCGAGCTTGACAAAGGCGGCAATTTTCGGACACGATGCAAATTGGGGAAGAATCCTTTGTGCAATGGGCTATGCAGGTGCCAAATTTGATCCGTCATTGGTTGAATTAAGTTTTCATAGCACAAATGGCGATATTGATATTGCAAAGAATGGGTTTGCGCTTGACTTTGACGAGGAAAAGGCAACACATATTTTATCAGCAGAAGAAGTAACAGCCTTGATTGATTTACATATGGGTGACAAGAGTGCTACGGCATGGGGATGTGATTTAACATATGATTATGTCAAAATTAACGCAGATTATAGAAGTTAGAGGTGAAGAAAATGGATCAAAATATTATGGAAAAAGCAGAAGTATTGATTGAGGCATTGCCTTATATACAACGATTTAATCGTAAAATTATTGTTATTAAATACGGCGGTAGTGCAATGGCAGATGAATCGTTGATGAAAAATGTTATCAAGGATGCGGTACTACTAAAACTTGTTGGATTTAAACCGATTATTGTTCATGGCGGTGGCAAGGACATTAGCAAATGGGTTCAAAAATCAGGTATGGAGCCAAAGTTTGTGAACGGCTTGCGTGTAACGGATGAGGCGACAATGGAAATTGCCGAAATGGTGCTCAATCGTGTAAACAAAAACCTTGTCAAAATGGTGCAAGAGTTAGGGGTCAATGCCATTGGTATTAGTGGAAAGGACGGCGGTTTACTAAAGGTTGAGAAAAAAACTTCAAACGGAGAAGATATCGGATTTGTTGGAGAAATAACAGAAGTAAACGCTAAGATTTTGCACGATGTATTGGAGAAGGATTTCTTGCCAATTATATGCCCAATTGGCTATAATGAAAATTATGAAACATACAATATCAATGCAGACGATGCCGCTTGCGCGATTGCCAAGGAATTAAAGGCGGAGAAATTGGCGTTTTTAACGGATGTAGAGGGTGTATTCAAGGATCCATCAGATAAGGAGACACTCATTTCTGAGCTAACCGTTGATGAAATGGGCGACTTGCTAGGGAGTGGTATGGTTGGAGGCGGAATGCTTCCAAAACTAAACAATTGCATTGATGCGATAAAACATGGTGTTTCGCGTGTGCATATTTTAGATGGACGTATTTTGCATTGCTTGCTTCTTGAAATCTTTACAAACAAAGGTATTGGAACGGCAATATTAAGTGACCATAGTGAAAAATTTTATTCAAAGGATAATCATTAAAGGGGATAACGATGGCAAAATTTGAGGGAGTTAAGCAAAAGGCAGATGAAGCCTTTTTACATGTGTATAATCGATTTTCGATTGCATTTGACCATGGAGAAGGTGTATATCTTTATGATGTAGAAGGTAATAAATATTTAGACTTTGGCGCTGGCATTGCTGTGTGTTCGCTAGGGTATAATCATCCAACGCTTACAAAGGCGTTAACAAATCAAGTGAAAAAATTGATGCACACTTCTAATTTGTTTTATCACGAAGAAGGAGCAAATGCAGCAAAATTATTAAAAGACGCAACAGGACTTTCGCGTGTCTTTTTCACAAATAGCGGAGCAGAAGCAATAGAAGGTGCTATAAAATTGGCGAAGAAATTTGCTTATGCAAAAGGAATCAATGAAAAACATGAAATTATTGCGATGAAGAACTCTTTTCATGGACGAACAACAGGAGCTTTATCAGTAACGGGAAATGATCATTACAAACAAGATTTTAGTCCACTCTTGGCCAATATTAAATTCGCCGAATACAACGACTTAGAAAGTGTTAAGGCATTGGTGAATGAAAATACATGCGCCATTATTTTTGAGACGGTGCAAGGTGAAAGTGGTATTTATCCCGCAAGTGAGCAATTTGTAAAAGGGATTAGAGAACTTTGTGATAAGCATAATATATTGATGATATTGGATGAAATCCAATGCGGTATGGGGCGAACAGGAAAGCTATTCGCCTATGAGCATTATGCAGTTTCTCCTGATGTCATTGCGGTTGCCAAAGCACTCGGCGGTGGTGTTCCCGTTGGCGCATTTGTGTGCAATGATAAAGCAGCTCTTATTGGCCCTGGTGATCATGGAACAACGTACGGAGGAAATCCACTTGTGTGTGCGGCGATTCGTGCTGTATTTACGGCATATGAGGAAGAACATATTGTAGAAAATGCAAAAGTGATGGGAGACTATTTATGGAGTGCATTCGAACAATTAAAGGGAGAATGTCCTCAAATTGTAGCGCATAGAGGAATTGGTCTCATGCAAGGCTTGGAATTTAATGAAGCACCCGCACCAATTGTGAAAAAAATATTGGAGGCAGGTTTAATTGTTATTGGTGCTGGTCATAATACGATTCGTTTTGTGCCGCCACTAATTATAGAAAAAGAACATATTGATGAAATGATTACTATTTTAAAAACAGCGCTCAAATAAAGTAAATATTCCTTAAGGGAAAATTAAAAAATAAAATGCGAAAATATGATAAGATGCTATCATTAACGCAAGGAGGAATTAGAAATGTCGTTAGAAGTTAAAAATTTAACAAAGAAATATGGGGATAAGGTTGTTGTGAATAACATCAGTTTTTCATTAGAAAAACCGGGAGTGTATGCATTTCTTGGAACAAATGGTGCGGGAAAAACAACCTCGCTCCGTATGATGCTTGATATGTTACAAAAAGACGCAGGAGAAGTTCTTTGGAAAAGTAAACCACTCAATCCACTCGAAATGCCAATTGGCTATTTAGCAGAGGAAAGAGGTCTATATCCCAAATATACGATTATGGACCAACTAATTTATTTTGCGAAGTTGCAAAATGTATCGAAAAAAGTAGCATTAGAGCGTATTGAATATTGGAGCAAGCGTTTAGAGGTAGAGGAATACATTTATCCAAAAGCGCCAGTAAGCAAAAAAGCCAAAAAGCCAAAACCAATGACGGCGGATCAATTATCAAAAGGTAACCAACAGAAAATTCAATTGTTGGCGACATTGATTTCTGATCCGGAATTATTGATTCTAGATGAGCCACTAAGTGGACTTGATCCAGTGAATTCAGATTTGTTTAAGAGTATTATTCGTGAGCAAATCGAGGCGGATAAGTATTTGATTATGTCTAGTCATCAGATGAATGTCATTGAAGAGTTTTGCGAGGATATTATTATCCTTAACCACGGTGACGCGGTATTGCAAGGAAACTTAAATGAAATTAAAAAGAGTTATGGTCGAATTAACTTGCTTCTAAAATGTCAAGAAGATCCCAAACCATTGATTGAAGAAGCAGGCCTTAAAATCGTTGTTGAAACACCAGATGGGATTCAAGTGAAGGTAAAAAATGATGAGGAGGCAACAGCACTTCTTAAAAAACTTGTAGAAGCGAATATATTGGTGATTCGATTTGAGCTTCGCGAACCTTCTCTACATGAAATTTTCGTAGAAAAGGCAGGAGAATAAACATGAAGAAAAAGAAATATACGGGATGGCAAAAAATATTCTCATTCGCCTTTCTTCAAACGATGAAAGGAAAGGGGATGCTCGTTTCAATTATCATTATGTGTTTATTTGCGGCAGCCATACTTCCTATTATGGACTATACAAAAGGGGACTCTATAGCGGGAGAAGATCCTAATGGCGGTATAGAACTTCCAGGCGATGAGGAGATGCTAGAAGCGGATAACATATATTTGTTGAATGAGACAGGTCTTTCAAGTTTCAACCTAGAGGAATTGGTTAAAGAAACAGAATTGTTTGCAGGCGAATATATTCATGAAACACGTTCATTAGAAGAACTAAAAAAAGAACTTGATCAAAATCAACAAGATAAGAGTTTGATTATGCATGTGACTTACGAGCCAATGATGGCATTTTTCCAATTTCATTATGCAACAAGTGACAAGACAGCTTTAGAAGAAGAGAGTGTCGAACAATTTGCAGGTGCTATTGCAAATACTTGGTATGATTATTTGATGAAAAAGGAAAATATCTCAGAGGAGCAAATTATCTTACTAAATGAGGACGTGGAGATTCAATACGGCTACTATACAGTAGATGAAAATGGCAAGGGTAGTGTTGAATCAAAAGAGAAAAAATTACTCTCAGAGGCAGGATATTTTGTGTTGTACGCAAATTTGATGATTGTCATTATGCTTTGTTCAATGGTAAGTGAGTATATTGCAGGGTCAATTATTGGAGATAAATCCTCGAAGGTTATTGAGTTTTTATTGATTACTGTGCAACCAGCAGCGCTGATGTTAGGGAAAATTGCAGCGATGTTAGCAGTTGTTGGCGTGACGATAGGAGCGATGCTCGCCTCATTTGGCGCGTCTGTATTATTTATTATGGGCACAAACCCAGATTCTCCATCGTTAAAAGGATTTAGTGAACAAATCGAGATTCTTATAGAAAGCGGATTTCAAATCAATATGGTGACGATCCTCATTACGATTTTGGTGATTTTAGCGGGTGTATTATTGTATTCAAGCATAGCAGGCTTGATGTCGTCGCTTGTTAGTCGTATTGAAGAAGTAGCAGAAGCAAGTAAAACATTGGTTCTTGTGCTGATTGTAAGTGCATATCTTGCAATTGCACTTGTGAGCGTAGATCAATTTTCGGGATTTTCATATGATATTTGGCATGTCTTAGCGATGTTTGTACCACTTACGAGTCCGTTCTTGATTCCAGGATACTTAATCTTGGGTTATATCAGCCTACCAGTCGCAATAGGGGCATTAGCGGTATTGATTGTATTCACCATACTGTTGCTAAATTTCGCTGCGAAGGCATTCCATATGACAATTTATCATAATGGAAATCCGATAAAATTCAAGGAATTGATGCACATGATGAAGTTAACAAAAAAGAAAAAGGAGAAAACAAATGAATAAAAAGATATTTAGTGATTCAAAAAAGGTATTCTCCTTTACATATGCACAGCTTACTAAAAATAAGTCATTCAAATTCATGGCTTATATAGTACCTATATTGATAGCAGGAATTATTATTCTCATATATGCACTTGCTGCCAATGATGAAAACAAGCCTAATAAAATCACGAATGTTTATTTGGTTAATTCTTTAGGCGAGGGCGTTCCGTTTCAATATCTTTCACCAGTGTTAGCACAAGTGCCAGAGCAATTTACAAAAACAGTTGTTCATTCAAAAACGTATGCGACAATTGAGGAAGCAATCAAGCAAGTGGAGGATGAAACGTCCGTTGTGATTGATATTTATAAAGATAAAGAGGATGAAGAAAAAATAAAGCTCCAATTTATCTTTCCTGAAGAAAGTGATGTAAAAAAATCAGAAGCGGAAGAATTGATGAATTATGTTCAAGCTGCATTGATACAACAACGTGTCATTGAAAACGGTATCACGGTAGAAAAATATATTTTGATGAAAAGTACAGGTGATTATCATGTGATGTCACAGGATGATACAGAACATACGCTTGCTTATGAGTTGTCAAAAATGTTGATACCAATGCTCTTTGTGCTGATTTTATATATGCTGATATTGATGCATGGACAGAGTCTTTGTAAGGTGCTTATTGCTGAGAAGATCTCAAAGCTCATTGAGTTGATGTTAACAAATATTTCACCGATTGCGATGGTTGCTGGAAAATTAATGGCCGTTTTAGCCATTTCGCTTACACAATTTTTTGCATGGGTGATTGGTGCAGTGGCTGGTCTTTTCGCAGGACATTTTCTAGCGCTAGAAATAAACAGCGAATTTAATGATTTGCTTTATGAAGCAATTAAGATGTTAATGGGTGAGAAAATAGGCTCAACAGCAAGCGTAATTTTCTTTGTAATAAGCACAATTGTGGCGATTGCGTTTGCATTTTGCCTAGCTGCTAGTTTTACAGCGAATGCAGAAAAAGCAGAAGATTTAGCAAAAAGCTATGCACCATTTCAAATGATTGTTGTGATAGCATTTATGGCGGCTTATTTATTACCATTGATGGCAGAAGGAAATAGTACGCTAGAGGTGGCACTTGTATTTATACCAATGTGCTCGGCGTTTACGTTGCCGATGAAATTTTTATTCCCAGGTAATTTATCGTTTGGAACATTGCTTTTGGCTTTGGCCGTTCTTCTGATAACGCTTATCGTTATTATTTATATTACGGGGAAAGTTCACAAAAATGCAGTGTACAAAAAGGGAACTAAAAAATTCCAATGGTTAAGAAAAAAAAGAGCGAATTAGTGCTTGTAACTTCTCGAAAAGTTTTGTAAAATAGTAGTAGTGGGCATGGGAAAATACCGAACTCTATAAAAGGGAGGTATTCATATGAAACAATGTGATCAAATCAAAACCTTGCTAATGGTTTTGATTTGCTTGCTATTACAAGGATGTCATTTGGAAAAACAAAACGATTTTCTTATTTTGACGGAAGAAACACTAGAACAGACGAGAGCAAATTCATTGCCGAGTGCGGCATTGCCCATGACGACAAGTATCCAGTGGATATTCGTTCATATTTGCGGAGAGGTTCATACGCCAGGCGTTTATGAAATGCCTCTAGGAAGTCGCTTATTTGAAGTGATTGAGAAGGCAGGTGGGTTGAGCGAAGAAGCGGCAAAGGATTATCTGAATTTAGCTTCGGTTTTGGTAGATGGTCAAAAAGTCATTGTATTAAGCAAACAAGAAGTCATGACAAAACCTTACGGAACAGAAGGATTTGATGTGACGGTAGAATCGACCAAACCTATAAAGGTGAACATTAACAGCGCTACAAAAGAGCAATTGATGACATTGGTGGGGGTTGGTGCGGCAAAAGCAGAAGCGATTATTCAATATCGTACAGAACATGGTTTGTTTAAAAAAATAGAGGACATTATGCAAATTCCAGGTATTAAGGAGGCGGCATTTTTAAAAATAAAAGATGCAATCGTCGTGGAATAAGAAAAAGGAGAAGTTATGGCAAAAATACTAGTGGTTGATGATGAGAAAATGATCGTCAAGGGACTGAAATTCAGTTTAGAACAGGATGATTTGGAAGTTGACTGTGCCTATGATGGCGAAGAAGCGGTCAATAAGGCAAAAGAAACCGAATATGATGTAATATTGTTAGATCTGATGTTGCCAATCTATGATGGATTTCAAGTATGTCAACTAGTACGCGAATTTTCAAATGTGCCGATTATTATGTTGACGGCAAAAGGCGATGATATCGACAAGATTTTGGGCCTTGATTATGGAGCAGATGATTATATAACAAAACCATTTAATATACTAGAAGTAAAGGCGCGAATCAAGGCATTAATTCGACGCAATAAGATTACGATGCAAGAAAATGGGAAAGCTCTGAAAAATGAAGATACAAACGGACTAAAAGTGGATTCTGAAAGTAGAATCGTGATGCTAGATGGAGTCGATTTAAATTTGACGGCAAAGGAATTTGATTTATTAGAACTATTGTCTTCAAATCCTGGAAAAGTATATAGTCGTGAGAGCTTATTGCAAATTGTTTGGGGATATGAATATCCAGGTGATGTTAGAACGGTTGATGTACATATACGTCGATTAAGAGAAAAACTAGAACCAAGTCCAAGCGAGCCAAAATATGTTCAGACGAAGTGGGGAGTTGGTTACTATTACAAAGCTTAAAAAACTATTCAATTATTTATTTAGCATAAAGGTAATTGTATTTATCACAACACTTGTTGTACAAACATTGTTGGTGGTTTTTTTGGGCAATATTATTTTGACAGCATACCACAGTGCAGTGAAAGAAGATTATGAGGAAGGCTTGACCTCAGCTGTTGCAGTTATGAGTCAGCAGTTGATAAAGGGAATGTATTTTAGTGAAACCGAAGGAACGATGACAGAGCAAGAAATTGATCAATTTGGCATTGATTTTGCTGGTCAGGTGTTGATTGTCGATACAGCAAACCGCATAAAAAAAGATACCTACAACTCACTATCGGGAAAGGTTTTGATAGAGGAGAGAACGTTGCGTGCTTTCAGTGGAGCGACGATTATAACAAAAAAATACGACGAAAATATATTGCAAATTTTTCAGCCAATTATTGATTCGAAGATGAATTCAATAGAAGGGGTGTTCGTTTTTCGTACAGATTATGATACGATTCGAAAATTAGCGGATAATCTTGAAACGAAAACTCAAATCATGTTTTTTGCGTTTCTTTTGCTTGCGCTAGGATTTTCGCTGTTTCTTTCCAATCTACTTGTGATACCATTGAAAAAAGTTGCTTCTTCAGCGGTTCGCGTTCGAGAAGGAATGTCAAAGGAAATTCAATACGATGGATTACTAGAGTTAGTAGAGATTGTTCGTCCACTAAACCAATCACTTCAACAACTAGAGGAAATGAATGTTTCAAGACAAGAATTTGTATCAAATGTATCGCATGAGCTTAAAACGCCTATTACATCAATTCGTGTTCTTGCGGATGCGCTACTTATGCAGGAAGATGCACCGATTGAATTATACAAGGAATTTATGCAAGATATTTCGGATGAAATTGATCGGGAATCAAAAATTATCAGCGATTTATTGTCGCTTGTGAAGTTAGATAATAAGGATATTGAGTTAAACACTTCTTTGATGAACATAAACGAACTAATTGAGTTAATATTAAAACGGTTGCGACTTATTGCCAAGAAAAATGATATTGAAGTAATCTTAGAAAGCTTCCGCCCAGTTATGGCGGAAGTGGATGAAGTGAAGTTTTCGCTTGCCATTTCAAATTTAATTGAAAATGCCGTTAAATACAATGCGCCAGGTGGCTGGGTGCATGTTTCACTTAATGCGGATCACAAATATTTTTATGTTAAGATTAGTGATTCAGGGGTAGGCATACCGCAGGATGCAATTGATAAAATATTTAACCGATTTTACCGAGTGGACAAAGCGCGTTCGCGTGATACGGGAGGAACTGGTTTAGGACTTGCCATCACAAAAAACGTGATTAACTTGCACCAAGGAGCAATTCGAGTATTTAGTAAAGAAGGTGAGGGGACGACATTTACTGTGCGTATACCACTTCGTTATGTCAATTAACACTAGAGGAAAGGAGATAGTATGATTAAAATAAGTCACAAAAGGCAATGGATAATCGCGGTATGTTTTATCATACTATGTTGTTTTTCAGGTTGCAATCATCATAGCGATAGAGGCGAAACAGAGGCCGTAAGTGACAACACAATTCAGTTGCACGGAATTCATTTTTCTTCTAAATATGAGTTATCCAAAAAAACATTTGAGTTGCCAGACGAGGACATTCTACTAAATGCGAACGCTATTATGAAGGCGTTATATTTTGAAAATAGTGAAGAATGGAGTTTGATTCCGCTTGATATATCGGTTTTTTCGGTATCGCTGTATAATCGAATTGTTACCATTCAATTTTCCAAAGAATATTATGACTTAGATGCGACAAAAAAGCTTCTTTTTGTTTCGGGTGTCGTTATGTCTATTACACAATTAGATGGTGTAGATGGCGTTAATCTCATGGTAAATGAAACTTCCTTAACGGATCTAAAAGGCAAGCCATATGGTGTACTAACAGCGAATTCGTTTGTTCTCGATTTAGACAAAAAGACAAATCAAACAGAAATCACCTTATACTTTGCGAGTGAGGATGGCAAAACGTTGGTTTCTGAAAAGCGTGAAATAGTTTACTCAAATGCGGATACACGAATGCGTTTAGTTGTTGAAAATCTTATACAAGGGCCGCATAGCCCGAATTTAAAGCCGACACTAACAAGTGGCGTAAATATTCTGAATGTTAGCACAAAAGATGGAATTTGCTATGTTAATTTTGATAATTCGTTTTTGACAGCTTCATATGAAGTGCGAAGTCCTCTGGTACTCTATTCGATTGTTAATTCACTAACCGAAATTCCTGAAATCACGCAAGTGCAATTTCTTGTTAATGGAAGAAGTGATGTTGCATTTAAAAACAGTTATGAATTATCCAATACATATGAAAGAGATTTAAACTTAATCGATGATATTTTGTTAGAAAATACGGAGACGAAAAATTAGGTGGTCAATTATGAAAGCTAGACTGATAGGGTATGCATTAGCAATCCTGTTGAGCAATATATTGTTTATTCAGGAACATAAAATCATAGATGTAGTCGTAGTTGCTGCGTTCATAAGTGTTATAACAGGAATTATAGCTATTACTGCAAAAGAGAAATTACGAAGAAGCATGCTTTGCACATATTGTGCGAGTGTGCTTCTTCTTTTTTTAGGGAATTATGCGCATTGTGTAGCGATAGGGAATAGCCACATTTTGCTTGGAGAAATCGAAGGCGCGATGATGAAAATAAAGGAGCGAAGTGTCACAGCAAATGGCTATAAATATATAGCTCTATATAAAAATGAAAATGTGTTGCTATATGACGAGAATAAATACGAACAAGGTATGTATATTGAGATAAGTGGAATGGTTGAAATGATTAAACAGCCAACAAATCAAGGCGAATTTAATATGGAGAAACACTATAAAAGTCAAAATGTGTTTCGCCAAATTTGTGTAGAGAATAGCAAGCTGATCGGTGGAGAAAAAACAAGGTTAAGTAAGATAAGAGAGACGATTCATCAAAAGATTGTCGCGCAAATTGGGCGCGTTAGTGACTTTAAAATCGTGTCAGCACAAAAGGATGAGGGAATGTTTCTTTCGCTATTATTGGGGGAGACGGGAGAGCTAGACGAGGATTTGCGTGCTATGTATTCGCAAGTAGGAATTGCACACATATTAGCGGTTTCTGGATTGCATTTATCCATTATCGGATTAGGGCTTTTTCGAGTTCTAAAACGCCTTATAAAAGGCTATACAATTCCTGTTATCATAACGAGTATCTTTGTGATAGGCTATGGAACAATGATTTATGCCAGTCTTGCTTGTTTGCGTGCGATAATTATGTTTATCCTTTCGCTAGTCGCCAAAATGCTAGGGCGAAAATATCATATTATACGGGCATATTTTGTGGCACTTTTGCTGTTACTTATCGAATTTCCCTATGCATTTTATAACGTAGGATTTTGCTTGTCCTTTTCGGCGGTTCTCGGTGTGATTGTTCTGTATCCATTGCTAAAGGATTGGTTAGATGCAAAAGGAAATATTCAAGAAGCTATGCTAGGATATGTGGCGATTCAAATGGCAACGCTTCCCGTTTTATTAACAGCCTACTATGAGTTGGCATGGTACGGAATGATAGCGAATCTTTTGCTTGTTCCCCTAATGCCGCTTCTTCTTGTATGCATTATCGTAACGGTGCAAATAAAATGGGCCGTTTTGCCAGCAAGTGCCTTGCTTCGTTGTTATGAATGGATTTGTCAATGGTTAGTAAAGTTGTTTAAGTCGCCTACGATATTTGGCGCGCCAAGCCTATGGGCAATCACAATCCATGTGGCTATATGGAGTGGATTATTGTGCTGGATTTTTATAAAAAGGGAGCGTTATCGGCAACGAACCTCCGTATTGATATGGCGCTTTAAAAAAGAGAAGTTATCAAGTAAGGTGAAAGGTATTCGCTATGCTGTACTCGTATTATGGATAGGAATATCCATTTTCCTAATGAAGTACGTGCCATTATCAAAAGAGGAACTTGTGATTACAACACTAGATGTTTCGCAAGGAGATGGAATCATCATGCATATCCCAAAGGGGCAAACGTTAGTTTTTGATGGTGGCAGTTCGGATGCGAAGGGCGTAGGAAAACGAAGAATGATCCCCTATCTAAAATATCATGGTGTTCGGCGCATCGATGCATGGTTTATTTCGCATTTTGATGAAGACCATTGCTCAGGACTTGTTGAAATTCTTGAAAGCTCAATTGAAGTTAGCCAAATCATTGTGTCAAAATACGCAAAGGACGATGAAGCGTTTTTGGCACTTATGCCACTTTTGCAAAAAGAAAATGTAAGGATTTATTATATGGAAGAGGGCGAAGTTTTCTTGAAAAATAAATTGCGTATTCAATGCGTAAGCGCAACAAACACAGGCGATACAAATGAGGATTCGATGGTTCTTCGAATGGAATATGGCACATTCTCTATGCTGTTAACTGGTGATATCGGTGAAGATACAGAGAAAAAGCTAGTTGAAAAAAACATAAAACCATGTACAATTTTAAAAGTAGCACATCATGGTTCGCGTTTTTCTACAAGTGAGGAGTTTCTTAACATGGTATCGCCAAAGCTTGCGATTATCTCCGTTTCAGAGAGGAATACGTATAATCATCCGCATCCAAATACCTTAGAAAGATTGAAAAGGGCGGGAGCCGTTTGTTTGACTACCAATGTGCATGGAGCGGTGACAGTGCGAATGGATAAAGGTCGATTGTACTATCAAGTGATGAAATAAGTCTATCGTCAAAGAACGCATTGTGATATAATACTTTTTAATGAGGGATAGGTATAGAAGGTCTGAAAAATGTCTAAGAGGAGGTGCACCGTTGAAAAATATAGTAAATGATATAAAAGAAAAAAATCTAAAACAGGTGTATCTTTTATATGGAGAAGAGACCTATTTGATACAACAATGTAAAAAGGAGCTTCAAAAAGCGATTTTAGAAGGTGATACGATGAACTTGTATACTCATTCAGGCGAAAAACTTGCTTTATTGCCTGTTCGGGAATTTGCCAATACCATGCCTTTCTTCGCTAAAAAGAGATTGGTGATTTTAGAAGATACAAAGCTATGCAAGAATGCAAGTGAAGATGGCTGGGTAGAGTTTATCCATACCGTTCCAGATACAGCGCATTTGATTATAGTTGAAAAAGAAGTGGATAAACGAAACAAAGTATATAAAGAAATTGTGAAAAGCGGATATGTTGCAAATTTTGAAAAAAGCACACCAGCAATGTTGACAAAATGGATTGTCAATCGCCTAGCAAAAGAACATATTCGAATTACACAAAATGCAGTCGAGATTTTTTTGGAACGTACCGAAAATGATATGCTAAATATTCAAAATGAACTAGAAAAGCTAATTAATTATGTGGGAGAAAAAAAAGAGATACATCCAGAGGATGTTGAAAAAATGACGAGTGCAAAGCTTGAAAATCGTGTGTATCTTATGATTGATGCCTTAGCACGAAAATCAAAAGAAGAAACCTTGAAATTATACTACGATTTACTAGAACAAAAAACACCATATAAAATCCTAATTACGATGATTATGCGTCACCTTAATCAATTGCTATTTGTGAAAGAATTTGCGAGCAATGGTGTGCGTGGAAAAGAAATGGCAAGCAAAATAGGTATCGCTCCGTTCTTGGCAGGAAAATACGAAGCACAAGCGAAGTTGTTCTCAGCGAAAAAACTACGTACCTATATTGAGAAATGTACAGAGGTGGATGAGCGCTTTATGATAGGCGAGCTAAACGAAATACTGGCAATTGAGTCGGTGATGCTTGCGATATTGTACGAATAAAAAATATCTATATGCAGAACATGAAAAATCAAAAATGGGATTCATATCAGTAGTCAATTCGGATACTCGAAATCCGCTTCGCTACTTTCTCGTAACCTCCCAGCAG
>CAZMHF010000013.1:0-44482 GCA_964566025.1 uncultured Lachnospiraceae bacterium
TTTACGGCTAAAGCAGCCGCTGAAACCGTAACCATTTCGCAAACAACACGCATCACAAACCATCCGCTAAAAGGAAACCTCTTTGTGAGGAAACAAACCGAGGCAGGATTACCAGCCAATGGCGCCACCTTTGGCGTGTATCCGACCGCCGCAGACGCTAGGAATAACACCAATCGCCTAAATACGCTGACAACCACGACAATAGCCGCCGTAAAAAGTATGGATCTAAATCCTGGCACCTATTATGTCAAAGAATTGTCGGCACCAAACGGGTTACTCCTTGATGAAACGATAAAAATCGTAGCCGTAACCGCAGGAGGAACCACTAGCACAGCAAGGAATACCGCCACCTTCATCGACGATTACCAAACGGCAAACTTAGTTGTCTATAAAGAAAATGCACAAGGCGACCGCCTAAGTGGTGCGACCTTTAGTGTAACCAATAATCGAACAGGTGACGTCAAAACAGGCACGACAAACGCAAACGGCGAATTAAGCTTTACGGGCCTACCGTTTGTCTATCAAGATCGTGCAGGGAACATCCTATTCGATACCTATACCTTGCAAGAAACGAAAGCACCAGAAGGTTATGTGTTAGATCATACCAAACAAACCATTACCTTTACCGCCAAACCAGCTGCCGCTACCGTGAGTATTTCGCAAAGCGCTACCGTGAAAAATACTCCACAAACAGGCAAGCTAACCGTGCTAAAAACCGACGATACAACAAACACGCCACTAAGCGGTGTGACCTTCGCTCTCTACAAAACGGGCGATAAGAAACAAACCATTCGCTACCGTGCGACTACAGGAGCGGATGGAAAAGCCCACTTTGCAGGCGTAAATTTCGTAAATTACGAGGCAAACGGAAATTTCGCTTCCTACGAAGCCTATACCCTAGTCGAACTAGCAGCAGCCGCTGGATTCATTAAAAGCACCGAAGAAATAAACATCACTACTGACGATATTAAAAATGCCGCAAAGGGAGGTGTACCAGAAATCCTCATCTCTAAAAATATGAAAAATACCCTCCAACCTGGCGAAGTAACCGTAAAAAAAGAAGGACCAGCAGGCGTTGCCCTACAAGGGACCATCTTTACCCTAACGAATAATCGAACAGGCGAAAAACTAACCGCTACCACCAACGAAAATGGTCTAGCCATTTTTAAAAATGTCCCATACGCTTCGATAAAAGCTGACAAGAGTATCGCCCTAGATACCTATACCCTACAAGAAACCCAAGCCACAAGCGGGTATGTCACGAATAAAATATGGAAGCAAACCGTCACCTTTACGCCCGATGATAATAAACAAGTCATCCTAGTCGATGCAGGAGTGCTGATTAATGAGCCAACCAAAACCATCATCCGAAAAGTCGATGCCGCTGGAAACCTCCTAAAAGGAGCTACCCTCGTGCTACTAAAAGACGGCAAAGAAATCACTCGCTTTGTGACAACCACCAGCGAAAAAACCATCCTAGCCCTCGTGCCAGGAGCGTATGTTTTACGAGAAGAACAAGCACCAATCGGCTACCTAAGAGCAGACGATATCGCTTTTAGCGTAACCGAAAAAACGGAAGCCCACCTCGTAACGATGATAAACCGTACTCCAACAGGTACCGTAGTGGTAGAAAAAATCGCTAACGAAACAGGCGAAATCCTAGACGGCGTAATATTTGGACTAAGAAACACCGAAACAGGCGAAGAGATCGAGGCAATCACCGATAAAAACGGTATCGCCACCTTCCAACAGGTTTCCTACGCAAAACTAGATACCGATAAACAAGTGATCGGAACCTATACCTATAAACTATACGAAAAACAAACCAAAGCAGGATATGTCCTAAGCGATACCACAGAAATCATTACCTTTGATATCGCCCACACTTCCCCCGTACAAGAAAAACACCTACGTTTTATCAATGAGCCAACTAAAACCCTCATTCGAAAGGCAGGAGAAGATAATGTCCAGCTAAAAGGCGCTACCCTAGCCGTACTAAAAGACGGGAAAGAAATCACTCGCTTTGAAACGACCAACGAGCCGCATACCATCCTAGCCTTAGTACCAGGAGAGTATGTCCTAAGAGAAGAACAAGCGCCGCTTGGCTACCTCGTAGCAAACGATGTACCGTTTACCATCATAGAAACAACTAACGTGCAAGAAGTGATGATGGTCGATCCGACACCAACAGGCACCGTGATCGTGAAAAAACAATCCGCCGAAACAAGAGAAGAATTAGCAAATGTCCTCTTCGCCCTAAGAAACAAAGAAACAGGCGAAGAAGTAGAGGCAACGACCGACAAAAACGGCACCGCTACCTTCACAAACATCCACTACCTTCGCTTCGACGAACTAGGAAATGCCATCGGTACGTACACCTATGAACTATACGAAAAACGTGCCAAAAAAGGCTATATCGCTACGGGTGATAGCGAAGAAGTCACCTTCGATGTGGCACACACCACACCTGTACAAGAAAAAAGCTTTACGTTTTTCAATACACCAACCAAAACCATCATCGAAAAACGAGACACCGATGGAAGCTTTGTAATTGGTGCGTCCCTAACCATCCTTGCCGATGAAGAAATCACCGACGAAGTAGGAAATGTGGTGTGCAAACAGGGTGACGAAATCGCCAGCTTCACCACCACCAACGAAGCAACCACCTTCCTAGCCATGCGTCCAGGAAAGTATCTGCTCGTAGAAACAAAAGCACCAAACGGCTACCTAAAAGCAGCAGCCATTAGCTTCACCGTCCTAGAACAAGAAGAAGCCCAAATCGTTTCCATGGTCGATTTAACCCCAACAGGAAAAGTCACCATCGAAAAGAAAAGCACCACCGAAGCCCCACTACAAGGGGTACGATATCTATTCACCAACGAAACAACAGGCGAACAAGTCGTGCTAACCACCGATGAAAATGGACAAGCAACCCACGAAGGCTTTGCCATCGGAAGCTACAAAGACGGCGTGCTAGTCGAGCCAATGCGCTTTACGATCAAAGAGATCCAAACCCTCCCTGGCTACATCATTGATAAGAGAACTTACGAAACACAGTTTGCCTACAAAGACGATGAAACACCAGAGATTAGCGAAGAACACTACTTCACCAACGACTTTACCAAAGTCGATATTTCTAAAAAAGAATTAGCAACAGGCAACAATGAAGAAATCGAAGGCGCAACCCTACGCATCACCGCTGCCGAAGATGTATTCTATACCGATGCTCTAACCGGCGAAGACATTCTCCTCTACAAAATGGGGGATACCATCGAAGAATGGGTATCAAAAAAAGAGCCACACCGCATCAATTGCTTGCCACATGGCTTTAATTATTTCCTCGAAGAACTACGAGCGCCATTTGGCTTTGTTATCGCCGAAAACGTACCATTTAGCGTCGAAGAAACAGGCGAGATTCAAGCCAGAGAAATGTTCGATGAAGAAGTATACGGAACCTTAAACATCCATAAAGTAGATGAAGATTCGAAAGAATCTCTACAAGGCGTCGAGTACCGACTAAGAAACGAAGAAACGAAGGAAGAATGGACACTCATCACCGATGAAAACGGCAAAGCAAGCGTAAGCAACCTTCCTCTAGCCGTTATTAAAGAAGGCAAATGTACCCATCTAATGCCATACACCATTAGAGAAACCAAAACCGTAACAGGCTACGCACTCGATCCAGAAGTATACGACGTAGAATTTGAGTACATCAACGATACGACCAGAGAAATCACGCAAGAATTTGCCTTCACAAACGCCACACAAAAAGCAAAAATCGCTGTCATCAAACAAGGCGGAAAGCTGGTTGGCACAAAACCGTTAGAAAGCGAACTCGGCATGGTTGAAAAACCACTCTTCGAATTAGGCGCATTAGCAGGCGTAGAATTCACCGTCTACAACGACAAAGAGCTAACCGATATCGCCACAACCGTCGTATCAAACGGCGAAGGACTTGCCGAAAGCTGCTACTTGCCAGTTGGCACGTACTACGTAAAAGAAACCAAAACACCAGCAGGTTACATCGCTGATGAGACGGTTTACGAAGTCGTTTTAGAAGCGACCGAAGAAGCCAATGCGTATGTCCTAGATGTGACAAAAGAAGTCGTCAACCACCCATGTAGCGTGGAATTATTCGTGTATAAGGAAGGAAATAAACTTCTTCACGAGAAAGATGACCGCTATGAAATCCACAAAGTAGCCCTTGAAGGCGTGTACTTTGGCGTGTATACCGACCAAAACTTCTACAACGACGAAGGCGAAGTAGTCCTAAAAAAAGATGTTCCACTTTAAAGGTATAACAAAGTGAAGACCAAAAGAAGGTCTTTTTTAATGAGTTTAAAAGCAACGGAATTTCAAGTCCCCAAGAAACTTAGATCTCTCCCCTTTCGACTAGAAAGAAAGGGGAGAGATTCGCCCACCAGATGCGGAGGTTCAAATGCTAATAGGCTTCCATTCCTAGCGTACTTGCAAAAATGCGCGAAATCATGTATAATTTGCTCTTGAAAGCATTGCTTGGAGGAGCCCAAATGGATTTGTTGTATCAAGTGCGAAAATATATAGAAAAGCAATCTTTGATTCAAAAAAGACAGCGAATCATTTTAGGTGTTTCAGGAGGAATGGATTCGATGTTTTTGTTGCATGCGATGAAGCATTGGCAGGAGCATTTTGAGGTAGAGTTAGTTGCCGTTCATGTGAATCATATGATTCGTGAAAGTGCAACAAACGACCAGTACTTTGTTGAAAGAGCTTGTAGTAGTGCTAAGGTTCCTTGCATTGTCGTGACACAAGATGTCCCTACCTATGCGAAAAACCGAAGGATTGGTATAGAAGAGGCAGGTAGAGAAGTTCGCATGGAGGCATTTTGCAAGATAGCGACCATCTATCAAGCAGATGCGATTATGCTCGCACATCATTTGAATGACCATATGGAAACAATGCTGCTTCATTTTTTTAGAGGTTGCTCTGCGAGAGGGCTTAGCGGAATTCGTCCCAAAAACGGAAACGTTTTGCACCCATTAGTTGAAATCTCAAAAGAAGAGATGGCGCAATTTATGAAGAAAAATGAGCTCGACTGGTGCGAGGACGAGACGAATTTGCATGACGATTATTCAAGAAATTTTTTACGAAATCGTTTGATTCCAATGATTGAACAATCCATACAGCCAGGACTTAAAAAAACCTTGCAAACACAATCAATTATATTCTCTGAATTGGACGAATATATGATGCAACAAGCAAAACGAATCATTACAGAACAGGCCGTTTTTATAGAGAGTGCAGAGCATCGTTGCTATGAGATTTCGAATAATGTATTGAAAAATAGCCATAAAGCATTGCGAAGATATGTGATTTATTATATGCTACAAGAATGCCTTGTCCATTTAAAGGATATTGGATTTGCTCATATCGATGCGATTTGTCAATTGGTAGAGAGCGAACATGGTAAACATTTAGACTTAGCTAGAAATGTAGTCGTAGAGCGCAGAGAGAAAAAAATATATATAACATATAAGAAGGAATAAACTATGGAGACAATTAACGTACTAATTAGCGAGCAAGAAGTAGATAAGCGTATTGAAGCATTAGGAGCAAAAATTAGTGAAGATTATGCGGGCAAGCAAATACATTTGATTTGCATTTTAAAGGGCGGCGTATTTTTTGCGTGCGAATTGGCAAAGCGCATTACGGTACCTGTTTCTTTTGACTTTATGTCGGTTTCCAGTTATGGAGGCGATACAAAATCCTCTGGTGTTGTTCGAATTGTCAAGGATTTAGATGAGAGCATCGCCAATAAGGATGTTTTAATTGTAGAAGATATTATCGATTCTGGTAGGACATTATCGCACTTGATGGAGCTTTTAAAAACAAGAGGTCCAAAAAGCATTAAGCTATGCACATTGCTTGATAAGCCTGATCGACGCGTCGTAAAGGATGTTCGCGTTGATTATATGGGATTTTCAATACCAGATGAATTTGTGGTTGGTTACGGACTTGATTATGATCAAAAATATCGTAACCTACCGTATATTGGCGTTGTTGAGTTATAAAAACAGAAAACGCTTTAAATGCTTTAAAAGGAGAGAAATTAGATGAGACCAAGAAAAAGTAAGGGTTATTATTTTTTACTACTGATGATCTTGTTTTTCGTGATTTATGCGGTGAATTATGCACTAACTTATATGCCAGGAATTACGCAAAATGAATTCGAGAAGGCACTTGTGGCAAAAGATATAAAAGAAATTGTGATCGAACAAGAAACCGTTCCGACAGGAAAGGTGCTGATTTATTTTCATAATGGAACAAAAGCAGCTTTTTATACATCAGATGTTAGTAAAGTTGAAGAACTATTAGAACGCCACGAATTCACAGATTATGCATTGACGGCAGTGAAAAAGGATGGCTATTTTAAGACAACCATTTTGCCATGCTTTATTATTATTTTCGGTGTGATTGCCATTATTTTAGTTGTCAATAATGCGGCAGCAAAAAGCAGCAATGCACAAGCTAATTCTATGATGAATTTTGGAAAGAGTCGTGCAAGGCGCAATACGAATAAATCCATTAATTTTTCAAAGGTAGCAGGATTAAGGGAAGAAAAAGAAGAACTATTTGAGATTGTTGATTTTCTAAAAGGGCCAAGCAAATATATTGAAATGGGCGCTAGAATTCCAAAGGGTGTGCTATTTACAGGTTCACCGGGTACAGGAAAGACTTTGTTAGCCAAGGCAGTTGCGGGTGAAGCAGGTGTTCCGTTCTTTAGTATTTCGGGTTCTGATTTCGTAGAGATGTTTGTTGGTGTTGGTGCCTCAAGAGTGCGCGATTTGTTTTTAGATGCTAAGAAAAATGCACCATGTATTATCTTTATTGATGAAATTGATGCGGTTGCTAGACGACGAGGCACAGGAATGGGCGGCGGACATGACGAGCGCGAACAAACGCTAAATCAATTGCTCGTTGAAATGGATGGATTTTCACAAAATGAAGGCATTATCATTATCGCGGCAACAAATCGTGTGGATATATTGGACCCAGCGATTTTGCGACCTGGTCGTTTTGATCGAAAAATTGAAATTGGAAAACCAGATTCAAAAGGACGAGAAGAAATTTTAGCAATCCATGCAGAAAATAAACGTTTAGGCGATGATGTGGACTTAAAACGAGTGGCACAAACAACCGCAGGGTATACAGGTGCGGATCTAGAGAATTTATTAAATGAAGCAGCGATTTCGGCAGCAAAGGAAAGCAAGGGATTTATTTCTCAAAAAGAAATCGAAACAGCATTTACAAAAGTAAGTATAGGAACAGAAAAGCGTTCACGTGTTATTTCAGATGAAGATAAGAAAATTACAGCCTATCATGAGACGGGGCATGCGATTTTATTTCAAGTGCTACCAGGAGTAGGGCCAGTGCATACGATTTCTATTATTCCAACAGGACGCGCAGCGGGTTATACGATGCCAATGCCAAAGAGTGATGAAATGTTTATGACAAAAGAGCGTTTACTTCATCATATTATGGTAAGCCTTGGTGGACGTATTGCAGAAGAAATCGTCTTTAATCAAATGACAACAGGTGCATCACAGGACATTAAGGATGCGACAGCGACAGCAAGAGCGATGGTAACACAATATGGTATGTCAGATGAGCTAGGGATGATTCATTATGATTCTGATGAAGAGGTGTTTATCGGACGCGACTTGGCGCATAAAAACAATATAAGTGATGAAACGGCGCGCTTAATTGATGCAGAGGTTAGAACAATCATCTCGGATTGTTACAATAAAGCCAAAGCAATTATTGTGGAGCATATAGATGTACTCCATAAATGCTCGGCAGTCTTAATTGAAAAAGAAAAAATAACAACGGAAGAATTTGAACAATTTTTCAAAGGAGATATTTGATGACATCTCAAGGCTATGAGGCATTATTCAGCGACGAAACGCCATTTTTTCGTGCTAAAATTGATAATGAGCATTACCAAATTCGCTTTCGAGTGAAAAAGGGTGAAGCAATTAGCATTTACTTGTTATGTGGGCGCACAGAAATAAAAATGAACAAAGAAGATTGCGAGGATGAGCTGTTTGATTACTATATCACACAGCTTGTTGTCCGTGAGAAGATAAGCTACCAATTTTTAATTATCAAAAAAGATATTCAACGCTATTATCATAAATTAGGAGTTAGTGAAGTGCCTTCGTGTGAATACGCATTTCATATTGTTCCTGATTTTGAAGTGCCTAAATGGGCACAAAGTGGCGTGGCATATCAAATATTTGTAGACCGATTTTACAATGGAGAAGAAAAAAATGATGTCTTAACGAATGAATATGCCTATATCGGACATCCAGTCGTTAGAGCAAATCATTGGGAAGAGCAAGTCAAGGAACTAGATGTACATCGTTTTTATGGTGGCGATTTACAGGGTGTAGAACAAAAATTGGAGTATATACAAAGCCTCGGTGTTGAAATTATTTATTTGAATCCAATTTTCCTTTCACCGTCAAATCACAAATATGATGTGCAAGATTATGATTATATTGATCCTCATTTTGCTGTGATTGAAGAGGAAGACGGTGTATTATTAGAGGACGGAGAGCTCGACAATACAAAAGCAACAAAATATATTCAGCGTGTAACTTCTAAAAAGAATCTGGAAGCATCGAATCAGTATTTTTGCACACTGGTACAAAAAATCCATGAGCGTGGTATGAAGGTCATTTTAGATGGTGTATTTAACCATTGCGGCTCTTCAAATAAATGGATGGATCGAGAAGGCATTTATGCGAAATCAAAGGAAATCGGAGCTTTTCGAGATAAGAAAAGTCCTTATGTAGAGTATTTTCATTTTAAAGAGGACAAATGGCCAAACAATACGTCCTATGATGGTTGGTGGGGTATGAATACATTGCCAAAACTTAATCATGGACATTCAAAGGAATTGTATCAGGATATTTTACGCATAGCGAAAAAATGGGTAGCGCCACCATACAATGTGGACGGTTGGAGATTGGATGTAGCGGCTGATTTAGGAGAAAACGAGGCGTTCAATCATCAATTCTGGACGGATTTTAGAGAAGCTGTTAAGACAGCGAATCCAGATGCGCTTATTTTGGCAGAGCATTATGGAGATCCTAGAGAGTGGATTAAGGATGGTGACCAATGGGATAGCGTCATGAACTATGATGCTTTTATGGAGCCTGTTTCGTGGTTTTTAACAGGACTTGATAAGCATAGTGATGCATTCGATTTCAATAAATACGGCAATGCTGGTTTATTTGTTCAAGTAATGAAGGAAAAAATGAGTCGTTTTCATTATGAATCATTATCTTGTGCCATGAATGAAATTTCAAATCATGACCATTCGCGCTTTTTAACGCGAACCAATTCTACAGTAGGTAGACTTTCTACACGTGGAGCGGATGCGGCGGCGCGTAATACGAAAAAAGCAGTTATGAAGGAAGCGGTTGTCATGATGATGACATTACCTGGTATGCCAACAATTTATTATGGTGATGAAGCAGGCTTGGCAGGGTGGACGGATCCCGATAATCGAAGAACGTACCCATGGGGACGAGAAGATTTAGAGTTGATTGAATTTCACCGTTACGCCATTCGCTTACATCAGGTTGCCGATTGCCTCCAAAGAGGATCGTTGAAGTTTCTTTTGACGGAGCAACATATTTTAGCATATGGCCGATTTACGCAAGAGGATCAAGTGGTAGTTGTCATTAATAATTCGGATGTTGAAAAAACATTGTTTATACCAGTATGGCAAATTGGTGTGAAGGATGGGGCAGAGGCATTGACAAGAATCATTTTGACATGGGACCAAGGAATCAATGTAGGAAAAGTAAAAACAAAAGTGGATAGCGGTTATTTGGCTGTTAGCATAGATGCTAAGAATTCGATTGTTTACTATGCCGCTCGAGAAGGCAGTATAAAGCGCCTATATTGAGGGTTAGGCAAACACTCAAAATTCACTTCGCTTAGAAGTGAAAGCCTTACTTAGACGGTAAGTAGCTTGTGAGTATTTTGTGAAATATATTGCAAATCGATTTGTGCTTATGTATAATATCAAATATTATTCTTAAGAGAGGGAAGAGAAGATAATGAAAAAGGTTGTTAAATTTGGAGGAAGTTCATTAGCTAGTGCAGAGCAATTTGAGAAGGTTGGTACGATTATACGCAGTGATAGCGCAAGAAAGTTTGTGATACCAAGTGCGCCAGGAAAGCGTTTTGATTCAGATATCAAAGTGACCGATATGCTATATGCTTGCTATGATATTGCAAGTAAGGGAGAGGATTTCTCAAAAGAGTTAGCGCAGATTATGGCGCGTTATGATGAGATTATCCAAGGCCTTAAGCTTAATCTAAATTTGGCAGAAGAGTTTGCAGTGATTGAGAAGAAGTTCAAGGAGAAGGCAGGTAGCGATTATGCTGCAAGTCGTGGTGAGTACTTGAACGGATTTATTATGGCAGATTATTTAGGATATGAATTTGTTGATCCAGCGGCATATGTTGTGTTTGATGAGTCGGGTGAGTTTGATGACGAAAAGACAGATGAACTACTTAGCAAGCGCTTAAAAGGTGTTGATTGCGCAGTTGTTCCAGGCTTTTATGGAGCGTATGAAAATGGCGTTATCAAGACATTTACAAGAGGCGGTTCCGATATTACAGGTTCTATCGTTGCCAAGGCAATCAAAGCAGATGTATACGAAAACTGGACAGATGTATCAGGTTTCCTAGTGGCAGATCCACGCATTATCAAAAACCCAGAAGGTATTGAAACCATTACCTATCGAGAGCTTAGAGAGTTATCATATATGGGAGCGACGGTATTGCATGAGAATGCGATTTTCCCTGTTCGAAAAGCAGGTATCCCAATCAACATTAAGAATACAAACAAACCAGAGGATGAGGGTACATGGATTGTTGAGACAACCTGTCAAAAACCAAAATACATTATTACGGGTATTGCAGGAAAGAAAGGATTTGCAGCTGTTACGATTGAAAAGGATTTGATGAATTCAGAAGTTGGATTTGCCAGAAAAGTTCTTCAAGTATTTGAGGAAAACGGTATTTCTTTCGAGCATGTTCCTTCAGGAATCGATACGATGACCGTATTTGTTCATCAAACAGAATTTGAAAATGACGAACAAACGGTGCTTTCAGGAATTCACAAAGTAGTCGATCCAGATTCAATTGAGTTAGAAACAGATTTAGCATTAATTGCAGTGGTAGGAAGAGGAATGAAAGCAACCCGTGGTACAGCAGCAAGAATTTTCGCTGCCTTATCACATGTCAATATTAATGTAAAAATGATTGACCAAGGATCGAGTGAGTTAAATATTATTATCGGCGTAAAAAGTGAGGACTTTGAGGACGCAATTGAGGCGATCTATAATATTTTTGTCGTTAGTCAATTATAAAAGGAGTATTTGTGTTAAAAGAAAAATTACAACCCTTTTTTAAAATTAGTGTTTTAGCAGTCGCATTAGTGGTGTTTATATGCATCATAATTATTATTGGTATAAATAAAAAAGACAAAAAAGAAACCGATCCAACAAATGTAGCTCAAACAGAAGAAATAGTCAATAAAAAACCAACATTGGTTGTTCCGTCTTTGGGAGAAGTAAGTACGAATGAGCCAATCAAACCAATAAATTCGGGAAAATACAACACACACACACCTATTTATCCAAATGTTATTCTTGATTTTCTAACCCCAAATGAAAACTCAAGACCGCAAACACCTATCGAAAAAATCCAAAATATTGTAGTGCATTACGTTGGAAATCCAAACACATCGGCACAAGCAAATCGCAATTATTTTGAAAGCTTAGCAACAACGGGCGCAGCGATGGCGAGTAGCCATTATGTTGTAGGGCTTGAAGGTGAAGTCATCCAATGTATTCCGTTGAATGAAAAATCCTATGCTTCGAATCATCGAAATAAAGATACGATTTCTATTGAAACGTGTCATCCAGATGAAACAGGAAAATTCAATGGAGAGACATACAACAGCTTAGTAAAAATTACGGCTTGGCTATGCAATGAATTTGACTTGACAAGCAGAGATGTCATTCGTCACTATGATGTAACGGGCAAGATTTGTCCGAAGTATTATGTTGAAAACGAAGACGAATGGTGGATTTTCGTTGAAGCGGTTGATATCGCTTTGCGTGAAATAAAAACAGAAAAATAGCCTTAAATCTTAAATGAATGGATAAGAAAGCATAAAAAGAGCTGTTACAAAATCATTTCGATTTTGCAACAGCTTTTTGTTAGTCTTGTTGTATTTGTTAGTCTTGTTGTAATAGAATTTTCATCAATTCATGTGCAGGATCAATGTACACGCCAGATAGTGAGCAATTTACTTCGTGGAAGGAACCAGTGTGTTGGTCTTCGTTTTCATTGCTACGGTAAAGCATAAATGGAACAGGATCGCTTGTATGTGTTTTAAGTGCAATCGGTGTTGGGTGGTCGGGCATAATTAAAATGGAATACTCCTCTTGCGCTTCTGCTAATGCCTCAATTAGCGGTGAAAGAATATGTTGATCAATTTTTTCGATTGATTCAATTTTTTCAGCAAGTAATCCTTGGTGCCCACATTCATCAGCAGATTCCACATGGATATAAACGAAATCTTTACCGTCAGAAAGCAATGCTTTAATGGCTGTGTCGGCTTTGCTGCGGAAATTTGTATGAATATTGCCAGTCCATGAAGCGTTGTCTGGAACGTCCATGCCAGCGGCTAAACCAATACCCTTAATTAAATCAACGGCAGAGATGACCGTTCCATCTACATGATACATGTCGTAGAAATTTGGAATGGACGGCTTTGTGCCTTCCCCCCATAGCCAAATGGAATTAGCAGGATGTAACCCTCGCTTTATGCGGTCTAAATTGATCGGATGATTTTTTAAAATGTCATAGCTTTTTTTCATCAACGAATAGATGATAGGGTTTTCGGGGATATAGTCCGTTATTTTTTGATCGGAAATATCGTGTGGTGGTGTCAGATTTAGTCCAACAGGACCATGTTCCCATATCATGCAATGGCGATAGCTGATTCCAGAATAGAATACTCTCTCTTCATCATTTAATTCCTTAGCAATCGCTTTTATCAATTTGGCAGCTTCCTCTGTGGTAATTTCAGAAGAACTATAATCAACCATGGTCTTGTCTGAATATTCATCTTCATCAGAAAGGGTTACAAGGTTACAACGAAATGCAACATCTTGTTCCTTCATATCAATACCAATGCTAACGGCTTCTAATGGAGAGCGACCAGTGTAGCAGGTTTTAGGGTCAAAACCCATCGCAGAAAGGTTCGCAACATCACTACCAGGTTTATAGCCGTCTGGAACAGTTTTCGCCATTCCTAACACACTAAATGGAGCAAGAGCGTCCATTGTTGGTTTTTTTGCAGTTGCCATAGGGGTTTTTCCATTTAATTCACCGATTGAAAAATCGGCCATACCATCACATAATAAAACGATATATTTCATAGTGGCTCCTTTTGTAGTTTTACTTCTTTCAACAGATTTTAGTATAGCACTTTTTGAAGAGATGTCCATGTTTTTTTGAGAATGCTTTACGAAATTTGCAATCTGTTTTATAATAAAGGAAATGGAGGCGGCGTATGAAAAAACAAATGGGAAAGTGTATAAGCAAAGGAATTGCCATAGGAGAACTTATGATTATCAAAAAGCGTTCTTCGATTGAGGAAATGGTGCATATTCAAGATGTAGAAGAAGAACAACGCATAGTTAAAAGAGCAATAGAGCTAGCCAAAGAACAACTAGAAGCACTATACCAAAAAGAATTCGAAAAGGATCAAGTGCTTGCAACTATTTTAAAAGCACAAAAAAGTATCCTTACGGATGAGGAATTCATACATAAGATTAACGAAAAAATTCGCAATGAAAAGATTTCTGCAATTTGTGCTATACAAGTTACGAGTGGTGAATTTATTCAGATGCTGCAACAGACGAACGACCATGTGATTATGGCGCGAAGTAGCGATATTTCGGAAGTGGCAAGACAATTGGTTCTAGCGATTGAAGGAACCCCAAAAGAAGGCTTATTGCCAGAAGTGTTATCTGTAGAAAATCACACAGAAGCAAAGATTATGTATTGTGAAGAATTTTATGCAAACGATTTGATCGATTTTGATGTTCAAAGCATTGTCGGATTAATTTGCAAAAAACATAGCCCTGATTCGCACTTTGGAATTTTGGCGCGCGCAAAGAAAATACCCGTTATATCATGTATTAATGAGCAGGATATTCGAATATATGATCAACAGATGATTGCAATGGATGCAGAAGCGGGCGATGTATTTTTGGATTGTGACAAGCTTCTTCTTGAGGCATTAAAAGAGCGAAAGAAAAATACAGTAGCTAGTAAGCGACAAAAAAGAGACGATCGAATAGCCTACTACGCAAACTTAGCGACAATAGAAGAGATGGATGAGTTTTTAGAAAAAGATATTGATGGAATTGGATTATTCCGCAGTGAATTTTTATTCATGGGGAAAGAGGCGTTGCCTACCATTGATGAACAGTTCCATATATATAAAACGATTTTAGAAAAAAGCGATGGAAAGCCAGTCGTCATTCGAACAATCGACATAGGCAGCGATAAGCCAGTCAAAAGTATTTTTTTAGAGGCAGAAAAAAATCCAGCATTAGGGCTGCGAGGAATCCGTTTTTGCAAAAAATTTCGAGCGGTGTTTGAAGAACAGTTATATGCTCTTTGCAAAGCTAGCCCCTACGGAAACTTATCAGTTTTATTTCCGATGATTACATCATTAGAGGACATTGCATTTATAAAAGAGGAGCTTGCACTTGTAAAAGAGCAATTAAAAAACGACAATATACCATCTAGTGAGATGGTAATTGGCGTTATGATAGAAACACCGGCAGCCGTTATTTTAAGCGAGAAAATCGCCAAAGAAGTAGACTTTTTAAGCATAGGAACCAACGATTTAGTGCAATATACATTTGCCATCGATCGCGAAAATGATTTGACACAAGAAAGTGTATATTGCGATCCGAGTGTCATTATGAAAATGATCAAAGAGGTTGCGCGAAGCGCAAAAAAATATGATATTTCCGTTTCTATTTGCGGTGAGCTTGCAAGCAAAACAGACTATCTTGAGGACTATATTTCATATGGAATCAACATGCTTTCTTTGCCTCTTGGCGAGTTTTAAAGAATAGAAGGTACTAAAGGACTTTCTTGATAAAGAGAACAAATATCGGCTGGTGTGACAAATGTAGATGAAAAAGCAGAAGCGCTTCCTGCATAAATACTCATCATAAAAGCATATTCATAACGGTCATTTGTTTCATATGGGAAAAAATCTTTTGAGCTTGAAAACATATGATAAGCAATTAAAAAGCCAGCCAACATAGAATCGCCAGCACCAACTGCATTGATGGCGGTTCCTTTTGGTGCCGTACAATAATAACATTGCTGATCCTCGGACAACAAAAGAGCACCACGCGAACCAAGTGAGACAAGCACATTTTTTGCGCCTAGCTCTTGTAGATAGGATGCACATAATTTAATATCTTCTAGTGTATGCAAAGGTCTCTCAAAAAAAGACGATAGTTCGTCAAGGTTTGGTTTAACAATCCAAGGGGAAAGACTAAGTGTATGTTCAAGCGCTTCACCACTTGTATCTACAACAAAGTTGATTCGCTTATTTGATAAGTAATACATGATATTGCAGTAAGTTGTAATCGGTAAACCAGACGGCAAACTTCCAGCCAACACAAGAAAGTCGCCATCATTTAGTAAGGCAAGCTTTTTATAAAGAAGAGCAATATCATTAGCAGAAATAGAAGGGCCTGCAGCATTGATTTCTGTTGACTCTTGCAAAGGGAATTTAATATTGATGCGTGTTGTGCCTGCTACTTCAACAAAATCAGTAGTCAGGTTGTAGGAGTGTAAGAGACGAATTAGCTCGCGCCCCGTAAAGCCCGCCACAAATCCTAGTGTAGTCGATGGGATATGAAAATTTTCAAAAACAAGCGAGGCATTGATACCCTTTCCACCAGGAAGAAAAAACTCTTCGGCGGAGCGGTTGGTATGCCCTAATTCTAATTGTTCGCAATGCATATGGTAATCAAGCGATGGATTGAGTGTTAATGTATAAATCATAAATGACACACCTCTATTATAAAAATTAATAGCGATCAAGTTGTTTTAAATAATTTGGTAAAAAAGCAGGACGTTTATTCAAGAATTTGATCATTCGATCCTTTGTTTCTTCAAATGTATTGATACTGTACCAACCAGGGAAACGCTCATAATATTTTTGCATATTTGGTCGGTATAGGTTGGCATAGGCATTAATTCGTGCTTTGGCATTTGAAGGGCTAAATTCCTTTGTAGAAAGCGAGTACATACGATCAATATATTTTTGCTTGAAGGATGGGTTCTTAAGTAATGCTTTAAAAATAGTTCCGATACAACTATCGCCATCTAATAAATTCTTTAGCGTATTATACGTTCCTTGGTTATCGTCGTACATACTTGTGCTAAATTCTGTATCGAATAAGCACATACGCCATTTTCCATCAGCATATGGATTGGTACTGTCGATATTTCTCGTGCGCCAAAAAGCAAAGTTGCCACCTGGCCAATCTTGATTGCCAATATACGTTTGCACAGCAACGTAATCAATAAAAGAGTCAATATCAAGAAGCTGTTCAATCTTTTTGTAGTCATTTTCATTGGCAGCATCTAGCTGTTGCGTGATTCTCCAATGCATTCCCCAAAACAAATCGCTATCATTGACATCCTCAGTTTCTAGTCCCTCGTCAATTTTCCAATTTTTAAAAACGACTACCTCGTTGTTGTCAACTCCGTAATGATTTGAAAAATAATGTTCCGAGTAGTCTTCTTGTATAGTGTAAAGTCCCCAATATTCGCCGTTTAAAAAGAGAACACAAGGACGGCTTGCCTGCGTTTCAAATTTAAGTCCCGTTCCCGTAACAAGACTTTGGATGGCAGCATCCTTAAACTTCGTCCAGGTAGAATCATTTCCACCATTTCTAACAACGAGTGTTCTGAATTTTTTTGCTACTTCTCCAGAACCATTTTTTAGTTTTAGTCCACTAAAGACTTCGTATTTGAAGTTTTTCGTACCATAGGATTCGCGTGCTACAAGGCGGAAACTTTTTTGGGCATCGTTGCGAGACCAGCCACCCTGAATACGTAGACCAATGGCTTGTGAAAAGCCTAAAGTTCCATTGGAATCGAAAAATTCAGCATATGCCTCTCGTTCCCATGTGCGACCACGTTGGTTGTAATTTGCAGGAGAAGAACCATTTAGCTCTGCCCACGGATTTTTCTTTCTCCACGCATCAAAAACATTGCCTTTGACATAAATACCAGTAGCAGGGTCATAAAGATTTTTTGGGTCAGTTGTTACTGATAGGACAGCAACGTTATGGTAAGTGGCGTTGTTTTTGTTGACAAAGTAAGACTGTGAAGCAGGAAGACTATAGGAACCATCTGCTTTCACAGCAATGGCGCGAATAACGGTACACTTATCGACTTTTGTTGTTGGTGCTTGAAGGCGATCATGGGTTGCTACAAAATCGCTAGGGTTTTTTGCGGAATACAGATTAGGCTCATTTGAACGATCAATAATAGAAATGGAACCGGTGTATTTTTTTGCGGTTGCGCTAGTTGCTGGATCGCTTCCATCTGTTGTATAAAAAATCGTTTCGCCCGATAGCGCTTTTAGTGTCAAAGAAAAGGCTGCGGTATACATTCCTGATCCAACAGAAAATGTTGGAGTTGTCAAGGAAGGGTATGCCTTTAGTGTAGGAATTTTATCTAATGAAGGCGTGACAACTGGCTTGTTAGGCTCGACCGTTGGCTTCGTATCTGGCTTGTTTGGAGCAACCGTCGGTTTCGTATCTGGTTTATCTGGTGAAACAGTTGGTTTCGTATTTGGCTTGGAATCATCTGACTGTTTCTGTGTGGATGCCTCAGAAGACGCTTCTTCTGAAGGTTTTTTTGTTATATCGCTTGTTGATAATTCCGTCGTAGAATTTGCAGAAGAATCTTCTTGTGTCAGTTTATTTTCATCCTCATCCGTTTGAGAAAGGGACGTACTGGAAGAAAGATTATTTGTCGAATTCTCTGTTTTGGTAACAGAACCAACCTCCGAGCTTAATTCAACTGAAGGGTGTGCGTTAGATGAAGTAGAGAAGGGATCCTCTGGTGGTGTGCTTCTTCGACATTGGAAGAAACAAATTAGTAAAATAAGCAGTGCAATAGCACCTACTAAAAGTAGTCCTAGTTTGGTATGTTTTTTCATAAAAATCCTCATGATATAATAATATAGTAGAAACGAATGCGTTAAGAATAGTATAGCATAAAGAAATGCAAAAAAGGTGAGAAATTATGTGGGGAATCTGAAAATGAAGAAGGGGTTTCCAATTGTAATATGCTATAATAGTTATAGGAGGTGCTACAATTGGCCAATTATGTTATTAGTGATATCCATGGACACTATGAGTATTATGTAAAAATGATGGAAAAAATCAAATTCTCAAATGCCGATATGCTTTATATTTTAGGGGACGTGATAGATAGAGGATCACATCCTAGTCAATTCGGATACTCGAAATCCGCTTCGCTACTTTCTAGTGACCTCCCTCCCAGCAGCTTCGCTGCTATTTCAGTGGGAGCTTGAACTCCCACTGAAACAAGGAAGTTCCACCCACCGCCTAAGAGGCGGGGGACTTCCTTAGGAGGTTAAGATATTGCAAGATCTAATGAAAAGGCCAAATGTCTGCTGTATAGCGGGCAATCATGAGATTATGTTTTGTGAGTGCATAAAGACGCTTCTCCAAGAAATCACGGAGGAGAATATTGAGGATATAGATGAAGAAACGATAGAAAGACTGATTAACTGGCAGAAGAACGGGGGAACAACCACCATAGATGAATTCCATAAATTGCCCATAGATGAGCGCAGGAAAATTGCCGAATTTGTTCTTGATTTTGAAGTCTATGAGGAAATCCACACAGCAATGGGGGATTTATCTATAAATCTAATAATAATATAGTGATAGATTGCGGTTGTGGCAGGCAGGGAGGAAGACTTGGATGTTTACGCCTTGATGATATGAAGGAGTTTTATGTGGAGGAGGAAGAAATTCAAATTTTATGAAGGAGTTGAAGAAAACGGGATTGACAACGGTTTTTTTATATGATACCATAGCTTTTAATCGAACATTTGATAAACGCAATGACGAGGAATAGTACAATTTTAAGTATCTTACAGAGAGCTGTCGTTTGGTGGAAGACAGTAGATGGTGAAATTGGAACTCGCCTCCGAGCTTCTGCCCGAAATCTTTACTAGAAAGTAGACGCAGACGTGAGCCCTACGTTATAAGGGATGAATGTAAGGCTTTTGCACTGCATAGCCCGCATTCTACAAAGTGTATGATTTATCATAAACTAGAGTGGTACCGCGTGAGGATATACCTTTCGTCTCTATTAAGGGGATGAAAGGTTTTTTTGTTTAAATTAAATGTCGAATGAATCCCGAACAAAAACGATTTTAGGAGGAAGATGTAATGAAGAATTTCAACCAGTACAAACGTCAGTATTTTATGCCACCATACCCATGTATGAAATGGACACAAAAAGAGTTTATTGAAAAAGCACCAGCTTGGTGTAGCGTTGACCTTCGCGATGGCAATCAAGCATTGATTGTACCGATGAACTTAGAGCAAAAAGTGGCATTATTCAAATTGCTTGTTAAAATTGGCTTTAAAGAAATTGAAGTTGGATTTCCGGCTGCCTCAGAGACAGAATATATATTTCTAAGAACATTGATTGAAGAAAATTTAATACCAGATGATGTAACGATTCAAGTATTAACACAAGCAAGAGAGCATATTATTCGCAAAACATTTGAAGCATTAAGTGGTGCAAAACGTGCTGTGGTGCATGTATATAACTCAACTTCTCTTGCGCAAAGAGAGCAAGTTTTCCGTCGCTCAAAAGAAGAGATTAAAAAGATTGCGGTTGAAGGTGCTACTTTATTAAAGACATTAGCAGAAGAAACAGAAGGAAACTTCTTATTTGAATATAGTCCTGAAAGCTTTACAGGAACAGAACCAGAGTACGCATTAGAGGTTTGTAATGCGGTATTAGATGTATGGCAACCAACACCAGAAAAAAAGGCCATCATCAATTTGCCTGTTACGGTGCAACATTCCTTGTCACATGTTTATGCAAGTCAGGTGGAGTATATGCACGAGAATTTGAAGTATCGCGAAAATGTATTGATTTCGTTGCATCCACATAATGATCGTGGAACAGCGGTTGCTGATACAGAGTTAGGTATTTTGGCGGGTGCTGATCGTGTAGAAGGAACCTTATTTGGAAATGGTGAGAGAACAGGAAATGTTGATATTATCACAGTTGCTATGAATATGTTTGCGCAAGGCATAGACCCTGAACTTGATTTCTCTGATATGCCAAGTATTGTTGAAACATATGAAGAAAATACGAATATGACAGTAGGCGAGAGACAACCATATTCTGGCGCATTAGTGTTTGCTGCGTTTTCAGGCTCACATCAAGATGCCATTGCAAAAGGAATGCAACATCGTGCCGACAAGCAATGTGAAGAATGGACAGTGCCCTATTTGCCGATTAATCCAAAGCATGTAGGAAGAAATTATGATGCGGATGTTATTCGTATCAATAGCCAATCTGGAAAAGGTGGCGTAGGCTATATTCTAGAAAAAGTATATGGATTAAAATTGCCAGCGCTTATGCGAGAGGCAATGGGCTATGCAACAAAATCCGTTTCAGACCATTTGCAAAAAGAATTACAAGCAGAAGAGATTTTTCAAATCTTCAAGGATACATTTGAAGATAAGGAAAAACCATTTGATATTGTTGAGTGCCACTTTGAACAAACCGATGGCATTACGGCAAAAGTAACAGCAAAAGACGCACAAGGCAACGTAGAGACAACAACTGCTTCTGGAAATGGCCGATTAAATGCTGTAAGCAATGCATTGAAAAAACGCTTTAACTTATCCTATAATCTTATTTCATTTGAAGAACATGCATTAGAAAAGAGCTCAAGCTCAAGAGCTATTGCGTATGTAGGCATCCAAACAGAAGATAATCGTACGTATTGGGGAGCAGGAATTGACTCCGATATTATTCGAGCAAGTGTTAGTGCGCTATTGACAGCTATTAATAATTCTCAATAATCGTTGTACACGCAAAGGTTGACAGATGAATAAAAAAAGTTATACTTTTAAGTAGTACGAAAAGAGTTGATGAGGAGTAAGAAAAGCATGTTAGATATCAAATTAGTAAGAGAAAATCCTGAGTTAGTGAAAGAAAATATTCGAAAGAAATTTCAAGAAAATAAGCTTTCATTAGTTGACGAAGTCATTGAACTTGACTTGAAAAGCAGAAAAACGCAACAAGAGGCTGATGCGATTCGTGCGAACCGAAATACCGTCAGCAAGCAAATCGGCGGATTGATGAAGGATGGCAAAAAAGCAGAGGCAGAAGTGCTCAAGGCACAGGTCGTTAAGGATGCGGAGAAGCTAGTTGAGTTAGAAGCGCAGGAAGCAACGCTAGCGGAAGAAATTCAAAAAAGAATGCTTGTCATTCCGAATATCATTGATCCTAGTGTGCCAATTGGCAAAGATGATAGTGCAAATGTCGAGATTGAGAAATTCGGAGAACCAGTTGTTCCTGAATTTGAAATCCCATACCATGCACAAATCATGGAAAGCTTTGACGGCTTGGATTTAGATAGTGCCAGAAAAGTTGCAGGAAATGGATTTTATTATTTGATGGGCGATGTAGCGAGATTACACTCTGCTGTCATTTCATATGCACGTGATTTTATGATCGATCGAGGTTTTACATATTGTATACCACCTTATATGATTCGTAGCGAAGTTGTTACAGGCGTTATGAGTTTTGCAGAGATGGAAGCGATGATGTATAAAATAGAAGGTGAAGATTTATATTTGATTGGAACCAGTGAACATTCCATGATCGGAAAATTTATTGATTCTATTATTAGCGAAGAAGAATTGCCAAAAGCATTGACAAGCTATTCCCCATGTTTTAGAAAAGAAAAAGGGGCACATGGTATCGAAGAGCGAGGCGTTTATCGAATTCACCAATTTGAAAAACAAGAGATGATTGTTGTTTGTAAGCCTGAAGAGAGCAAAAAGTGGTTTGATGTATTGTGGAAAAACACCGTTGACTTATTTTGTTCCCTAGATATTCCTGTTCGCACACTAGAGTGCTGTTCAGGTGATTTGGCAGATTTGAAGGTGAAATCAATTGATGTAGAAGCATGGTCGCCAAGACAGCAAAAATACTTTGAAGTAGGAAGCTGTTCAAATTTAGGCGATGCACAAGCAAGACGATTAAAGATTCGCTGCGTTGGTGAAGGTGGAAAGTATTTTGCACATACACTAAACAATACAGTAGTTGCGCCACCACGTATGCTTATTGCGTTTTTAGAAAATAATCTATGCGCAGATGGTAGTGTTGCGATTCCAAAAGCATTGCAACCATACATGGGTGGAAAAACAAAGATTTGTGTAGAGAAAGAAGTCAAATAAATTTGTATCCTATTTGATAAGAGAGTATGGCAAAAACTTTTCGCCGTACTCTTTTTTTGATGGTTAAAGATAGATGTTTTAATGTGCTAATTCAAGAAGGGCAGGAAGTTCACTCATATCGGTTAGTGGATAATCCGGGATGAGCAATCGCCCATTTTCAACAACGGGACGCGTATAGCGAATATGTGAAACATAAATTGGTAGTTTTGAACATGGCAATTGGAGAATAAGTGGGTTATCAAAATGGTTTGCCAAAAAGGCGCTAGGCGTGCCGAGGATAGAAGCTAGGTTGCTATCCCTCATTGAAATGGCAAAGCGCAAGGCGCTATTGCTTGTTGCGTGATCGGTAATAATAAAAAAGCGATAGTTCTGTTCATTTGCGGCAGTGGATGTAGACGGTGTAGTCAATGTACCACTTTTTCTAAAATAACCAACTTGCTTTGTCGATAGTTCAGAGAAACGATATTTCATAGCATAATCGAATGTCTTTATGAAAAGGATGCGCTTTAGCTGATTGATGAAACGATCACTTCCTTTTGTGGAGCGAAGATCAAGCACAATGGTATCAATTGATGTGGTTAGTTTTTTTTCGAGTTGCTTCAAAAAAAGGTTTTCCTCTTCTTTGGTCAAGTCATCTCGATATACGATATGCATAGCAGAATCAATGATGTCACAGGTTGAAGCGGGTGTTGACAAGTCTCTTTTTGGAGAGCTCTTTGGCGAAACAAAAACCTCGGTCTTATCAGCTAGAATGAGCGAAATATGCTCCTGCTCAATAAAACCAGCCTTTTTTAAAATAACCATGGAATTTAGATGTGTATTAATATATCGTTCAATCGAATAAGATGTCTCCAGTGGAAACGTTTTTGAAATGATCGTTTGTATTTGTTTCATAGAGGTAATATGAAAACTTTCTTCGTTCGGGGGCGTTGATTTAATGGCGATAATCGGCACATTGTTTTCGAAAAGAACTTCTTCACCATTTGATGTATAGGAGAAGTCTAAAATAGAAGGATCCTGAAACGGTATGTAAGTATTGCTATCATTTAGAGAGGATAAATATTTGGAAATGGCGAGCGAATAGTCTAAAACGTTTTGACTATGAGAAGCCTCTTCTAGAAAAGTTTGTTTTGCAGATGTGTAGGAAGCAGGATGCTTCGATGCTAAAGCTGGATGAACCGATTCAACAAACGAAATAAGCGCATCATTGTCTGCTTGAAGCTGCTGTTTCTTCAATAAAGAATCGACAGGTAATGAGTCTTCAAAAATAGGCGCATTTGGCTTGTGCAAAACAAATGGCGTCGCAAAATAAAGATATAAAATAATAATGGAACATGAAAAAAGAAATATGGCCATTCCCCATGCAATATTTTTCAAAAATTTTCGATGTTGCGGCTGCATTATGGCTCCTTTCCGAAAGGTTATGTCACTCTAAGAAGTATTCTACCACAAAAAATAGTGGTTTCAACTAGTATTTAATTGAAAATATGATATAATGCTTATACTTAGTCCAGCAAACGCTTGTAGTGACGAAAGGAATATTATGATTAGAGATTATCAGGAATATTTTGATTTTGTTAAAATGACTTTATTGAAGAATGAAGGAGACAAGGATAGCAGGTGGCCATTTCGTAGCCGTATCGCTCATACCGAAAGGGTATTCGTGTGGGCAAAACGTTTGTATGAGGCGCTAAGTGATTGCGAAAAACAGACTGTTAACTATGATTATTTAGCAATTGCGGTTATCTTTCATGATATCGGTTATGCCAGAAATCAAGAAAGTTGCACGCACGCTAAAAAAAGTGCAGAGCTTTTCGCACAATACGCGAAAGAACATCATTTTGATGATGAATCGATGCAGATGATCTATGATTTGATTTTGAACCATTCAGACAAATCGAAGATAAACGATGATATCTCGATGGAACAAATTCTCTTATTCGAAGCGGATATGCTAGATGAAGAAGGTGTTATGGGCATTGCATGGGATTTGTTGATGATCAAGGATGCAAAAAGTTTTTTGGATGCTTACGAAAGGGGGCTTTACTATTTAGAGAAAATCTCAAGGCAAAGTCCGATGCGAACCGAATTTGCTAAAAAACTATGGCAAGAAAAGCAAATGATCGTTCAAGCGTATTATGCTCATCTACGATATGATTTAGGACTGGATGATGAGTTAAAAACAAATTAAAAGGATGTATGAAATGTTTAAGGATTTAGAAGAAGTTGGGGATTATTTTAAAAAGGATCGTTTTGCTACGGATGCAACAGGGTGCGTGATTGAAGAGGCAAAAAAGCATTATGCAAAATGCTCGATGGCCATTACAACAAACCACCTAAATGCAAATGATACAGTGATGGGCGGTGCCATTTATACGTTGGCAGATTTTTCATTCGCCGTTGCTGCCAATATGGGCGAAGCAAAAGCGGTATCCTCTTCTTGTTCGATTTCGTTTTTAGGTGTTGCAAAAGGAACGATGTTATATGCAACAACGGAATGCATAAAAGAAGGAAGAAGCACATGCTGTTACCAGACACGCGTCGAAGATGAATTAGGAAATTTAGTCGCTTGCGTACTATCAAACGGCTTCATTTTAACAAAATCGTCATAAAAATTAAAATTGCTTTGACATAACGCAAAAGTCTGTATATAATAAGAGTAACAATGACTATAGGAAAGGGGTAAAGTCCACGGGCTAGGTGAAAATATGCAAGTAAAATGGTCTTTATATGAAAAAACACACGAAAAAAGCAAGGCAATTACAAAAGGGACTTTTTCCACAACAGAAGAATTATCAAAGAGTGGAATTAAAGCAGCAGCGAGAAATGATTTAGATAAGAAGTGCAAAATATTTGTTGCGATACGAGAAATTGTACAAGCCGAATCAGCAGGAAACTTCCATGTATTATATGTATTGACGATACGTGATCGTGCAAGCAATAAAGTATTGCTTTCTTATGAAAACGATACAGAGATTTCTGGCGAAAAATCAATCAATGAATTAGCTGAAAAAGTAACGATTTTCTCAAACGAATGGATTAATGTACATTTATCATGTAGCATTGATTTATAGGAGACTACAAGCATGAAATTTGCATTGGTTGCAGTGAATGCCAAGTATATCCATAGCAATCCAGCAATTTATTCGTTAAAAGGGTATTCAAAAAATAGCGATGTCTATCTTTATGAATATACAATTAATCAACAGATAAATGCGATTATAAAAGATATTTACAAAGAAAAGCCTAATTTTATAGGCTTTTCTTGTTATATATGGAATTGGGAAATGATTCGAAAACTCATTTCTGTATTATCTTTAGTTTTACCCAATACGACTATATGGTTAGGTGGTCCAGAAGTTTCTTATAATCCAGAAGCGATTTTGATGGAGTCCATCGGCGTTAAGGGCGTGATGATTGGCGAGGGCGAGAGAACATTTGATGAATTAGTCAAGCATTATTCTAAAAAAGCCTACGATGAGGGCGCTACATCTAATTGGAATACATGGGATGATGGACTAGAAAACATAAAAGGCATAAGCTATCGCAATAATGACCGTATACGACAAAATGACGAGCAATTTCCACTTTCCATGGATGATATTCCATTTTTATATCAAGATGTTGATTTAGCAACCTTCAAAAACCGTATTATATATTATGAAAGTAGTAGAGGGTGTCCGTTTTCGTGTAGCTATTGCCTATCTTCAGACAAGGCAAGGGTTCGATTTCGTAGTATCGAGCGAGTGAAAGAAGAGTTGCAAGTGTTTTTAGAAGCGGGCGTAAGGCAAGTAAAATTTGTTGACCGCACATTTAATTGCAAGCCACAACATCATCTTGCTATATGGGAGTATCTTTTAGAACATGATAACGGAATAACGAATTTTCATTTTGAAATATCGGCCGATTTACTAAAAGAAGAAGAGATGTGTTTGTTAGAAAAATTGCGACCAGGTTTGATACAACTAGAAATTGGTGTGCAATCCACCAATCAAAAGACCTTAGATGAAATCAGAAGAAAACAACCTTTCTCCGAAATTAGTCAGTGGGTACAGCATATAAAAAAATTAGGAAATATTCATCAGCACTTAGATTTAATTGTTGGTCTACCATACGAGAATCTTAATACATTTAAACATTCCTTCAATGAAGTATTTGCCCTACGACCAGATCAATTTCAAGTCGGCTTTTTAAAAGTGTTAAAAGGGTCGTATATGCATGAAAATGCAGAGCAATATCAAGTGGTATATGATCCGAATCCGCCATATGAAGTCTTAAAAACAGCGTGGTTATCGTATGATGAAGTGTGTTTCCTAAAAGGTATTGAAGAGATGGTTGAGACATATTATAATAGCGGGCAATTTTCAAAAAGCTTAGACTATTTGATTTCTTTGTGGAAATCGCCATTTGATTTTTTTGAAGCGCTGGCGATTTACGTTGAAGAAAATATGGATTTTGCAAAGCAAAGTAGTCGCATGCAAAAATATGAACTACTTTATCAATTTGCGAAGTACCACAAAAAAGCTAGTGAGATATTATACAAAAATCTAATTATCGATTATTATCAACACGAGCACGCCAAAACAAGACCTTCATTTTTTGATGATATATTGAAGTATAAGGAGCAAAGAAATCAATTTTATAAACGGGAGATGCTTGAACGGCGCTATTTGGCACATTATTTCGAGAAAGATAAAATGATGACTGGACGCAATTTGATGCATGCAACGCATTTGGAAGTGTTTGAGGATGGGACGATGCTACTATTTGATTATAAGCGCTTGAGCCCAATGACTAAGCAAGCAACAGTTGTGTGTATTGAACAAGAAGAGTAAAGAGAGTGGTGCATGAAAAAGAAAGTTGATAAAATTGTTGCGGCATTAAAAAACGAATACGGAACAAAGATGATTTGTTATTTGCATTATAGGGAGCCTTGGCAACTACTGTTTTCAGTGATTATGAGCGCTCAATGTACGGATGCAAGGGTGAATCAAGTGACAGAGAATTTGTATCAAAAATATGCGACATTAGAGGAGTTTGCAAGGGCGGATATAAAAGAGCTAGAAAAGGATATTTTTTCGTTAGGCTTTTATCATTCGAAGGCAAAGAACTTAATTGCTTGCGCAAAAAGACTTGTCGAAGTGTATGACGGCGTGATTCCGTCCGACATAGAAGAATTAATAACGCTTGCTGGTGTGGGGCGAAAAACGGCAAATGTCATTCGAGGGAATTTGTATAACATACCAAGTATTGTCGTAGATACGCATGTTAAGCGCATTTCGCGTCGATTAGGACTGACAAAAGAGGAAGATCCTACAAAAATCGAATTTGATTTGATGAATATCTTGCCAAAAGACTATTGGATTTTGTATAATGTACAAGTAATCACATTTGGAAGAGAAATTTGCACAGCAAGAAGCCCCAAATGTCAACGTTGTTTTTTAAAAGAGTATTGTGAATACGTAAAGGAGAAATAATATGTTTTCAAGAAAGACACAAAAAAGATTTATCGTGGTGCTTTGTATTGTACTTGTCATTTGTATGGTATTGCCGATGATGGCTTCTTTATTCGCATAAATGTTTCATAATTATTAAAAGAAGCTTACAAAAGTAAGTAAGTCATTGATTCCGTCTGCATTTGTGATAAAATTGTATAGGGAATTATTTTAAGGAGAAACAGTATGTTGAAAAAGAAAATAAGCATCATCATTATGTGCTTGATGATAGTTTGGTTGGGTGCCATTCCTGTTTTAGCAGAAGAGACGGATCCAGATAAAATTATTATTAAGGACGGTGTCAGTGTAGAATACTTGGATTTAAGTGGTTATACACTTACGCAAGCAAAAGCAGTTATTGATGAGTATATTGATGAAGTTAAGCAAGTAAAGGCCGTATTTAAAATTGGTTCTCGCGAGGTGTCTACGACACTCGGTGAGTTAGGACTAGGGCTTGTAAATACAAATTTATTAGACCAAACACAAGGGAAATTTGATTCGGGAAGCTTGTTATCTCAATATAAGGCTAAAGAAGATTTTTCGAACTCTTCAATTCATTTGGATATCATTGTTGCAGTAGACGAAGATTTATTGATTCAATATATGATTGACAATATGAAGCTTTTAGAAGGCAACTCGAAAAATGCGAGTCTTGAAAGAGTAAATGGTCAAATGATTGTAACACCAAGCAAGAATGGTGTTTTGATTGATTATGAAGAAACATTTATCACAGCGATGCGTGTCATCAAAGAGGAAGCTGAACTAGGGAATGCACAGCTTGCAATTGATGTTGTATGTGAAGAGACAACGCCATATGTCACAACGGAAATCTTATCAGGGATTGGCGATTTATTAGGCGAGAGTATGTCGACCTACGACGCAGGAAATAAAGAGCGTAGCACGAATGTAGACCTTGCAGCGAGCCGTTTTAATGGAACCATTATTCTGCCAGGTGAAGTGTGTTCAGCACTTGCTATTATGGGGCCAATTGATGCAAATGGCGGTTATAAAGATGCTCCTACCTATAATCAGGGCGAAATAGTCGATGATATTGGTGGTGGAGTTTGTCAAATATCTTCAACATTGTACAATGCTGTATTGGCATCAGAGTTTGAAGTGACTGTACGTAGACCACATTCAATGATGGTTTCTTATGTAAAACCTTCGATGGATGCGATGGTATATTGGAAAAGCGATTATGATTTTGCCTTTATCAATAACACGTCAAAGGCAATCTATATTGAGTCATGGACTGAGAAGAATGGAAATAAAGGAACTCTTCGTTTTAAAATCTACGGATTTGATGAGAGACCAGCAAATCGAAAAGTTGTTTATGAAGTGGATATTAAACAAAAGACATATCCGAATCCACCATACGAATATATTGTAGATGATAAATTAGACGAATGGGACCCATTGGCAGGACCAGGAGAAAATGATGTAAAAAAATTATTTGTGATTGAAGCGCCTCATGCTAGCGTTATTGCACATTTGATTAAAAAAGTGTATGTTGACGGAGTTCTGATAACAGAGGAACATCCACCATTTTATTATAGCAAGTATAAGCCGTTGGGTGGAACGGTGCGCTATAGTCCAAGTATCACGATTAAAAAAATCACGAATGAAGGCGATATTATTGTAGAGGGAAATGATGAATACTTTGGTGTAGAGAAATCGACTGAACAGACGAGTGAAGCTCCGACGAAAAAACCAGAGGTAGATCCAACAAAAACAGCACCACCAACACCAACAACAGAAACTCAAGTGGTACCTACAAAGGAACCAGAGATACCATCGACAGCACCACCAGTGATAGAGACGCCACCAACGCCAACAGGGATACCAGAAGGTGATGCCGAAACGGATAGCCTAGGAGGTTGATATGGAGAAAGGCAATCTATCACCAGTTGTTTATGAAAGAAGTATTAAAAAAAGAATGATTGTATCCGAAAGAAAACATGTTCTTTCGGGTCTTTTGTCTACCTATGTCGTTGCTAACACAAAATGCGGCATAAACAATGCAATCCTTGCGCTTGCTAGTGAAGCCATTATTCAAAGAAGAGATATAAAGAATATAGAGGTTAATATATTTTTCCCTATGGTAGAGTCTCTGAAATTCTCCTTTGAAACAGAATTGCGGCAATATGTGGATTGGCTGAATGAATGCATGAAAAATGTTGATTTTCCCATAAAGCAAATCAAAAGCTCTATGGTTGGACAGGTAAGAGAGCCTTTGATTCAATTAATAGCGAATGTGGAGGAGATGTCTGTACAAGAACCTCTAACAAATGGCCATATATATATGATAGGTCGATTGGCAATGGGTGGAACGCTTCTTTTGGCAGAGGGGGCAAGAAAGCAATTGAATAAAAGATTTGTTCCAGAATATATCAGCGAACGACTTGAAGAAATCAAAGCATTGCAATTAGATAATATGGAAAACTTAAAAAAATGCTCCATTCTAAAGAGGACGGCACTTGCTATGGATGGCGAGGGTGGATTTTATTCATGTTTATGGAATGTGGCGAATGAGCATCAAATTGGATTGGAAATTGATTTGCGCTCCGTTTTAGTTGAACAAATAACTATTGAAATCTGTGAGCATTTAAGATATAATCCCTATTATCTTTATGGTGGCGGTGCCATCTTGATATTGACAGACGCAAAAGACTTTTTAGAAGTGTGTCAGAAGAATACGATAAACGCTCATAAGATTGGAACGTATGCGAAAAACCAAGCAAGTCAAATTTCTTATGATGGTGTGAAACGGTATTTGGACTTACCGCAAATTGATGAATATTGGAGGTTTGTAAGAGATGAGAGAAAAGATTTTAGCACTACTTGAGCATGACAGTAGAATTGTGATTCATGAACTGGCCATTATGCTAGGTGAAAGCGAGATTGATGTCGCCAATACAATTGCAGACCTTGAAAAAGAAAATATTATTTGTGGTTATCCTACTTTAATTAATTGGGAGAATACTTCAAATGAAAAAGTAACAGCACTAATTGAATTAAAGGTGACACCTCAAAGAGGAAGAGGCTTTGATAAATTAGCAGAGCGCATCTATCAATTTAGTGATGTAAAAGCAGTTTATTTGATGTCGGGCGCATTTGACTTTACGGTTATTATTGAAGAAAAGACAATGCGAGCGGTGGCGCAGTTTGTATCTGATAAGTTGGCCCCTATGGAAGGCGTTATGAGTACAGCTACGCATTTTGTATTGAAAAAATATAAAGACCATGGCACTGTGTTAGTGTCACCGACTCAAGATGAAAGGATGTCAGTATCACCGTGAGAAACCCATTATCAAAATTAGTAACAGAAATAGAACCTTCGGGAATCCGAAAGTTTTTCGATATTGTAACAGAAATGAAGGATGCCATTTCATTAGGCGTTGGAGAGCCTGATTTCGATACGCCATGGCATATTCGAGAAGAAGGAATTTATTCATTAGAAAAAGGCAGAACGTTTTACACCTCTAATTCAGGTCTTAAGGATTTGCGAGAAGAGATTTCATTGTATCTAAAAAGACGTTTTTCCCTACAATACTCACCTGAGCAGGAAATCATCGTTACGGTTGGCGGTAGTGAAGCCATTGATATTGCACTTCGTGCGATGCTTGATGAGGGCGATGAAGTGATTATTCCACAACCTTGTTTTGTTTCGTATGTTCCATGTGCGCGAATAGCAGGCGGCGTGCCAGTGATTATTGATCTTAAAGAGGAAAATGAATTTCGCCTAACAGCGAAAGAGCTAGAGGAAGCCATTACGCCAAAAACAAAAATCCTTTTCCTAGCATTTCCGAACAATCCAACGGGCGCTATTATGACCAAGACGGATTTAGAGGCGATTGCAAAACTTGTAATCGAACATGATTTATATGTTATTTCAGACGAAATTTATGCAGAGCTTTCATATGATGGAGACCATGTGTCGATTGCGACATTGCCAGGGATGTGGGAGAGAACGGTTGTGATTAGTGGTTTTTCGAAATCACATGCGATGACAGGATGGCGATTAGGTTATGCGTGTGGTCCAGAATTGATTATTGCACAAATGCTTAAAATTCACCAATTTGCGATTATGTGCGCACCAACGACAAGCCAGTTTGCAGCAGTTAGTGCGATGCGTTATGGTGACCCAGATGTTGAGAATATGCGAGAGTCCTATAATCAAAGAAGGCGTTATTTATTGCATGAATTCGAGCGATTAGGAATTAAGTGCTTCACACCACTCGGTGCATTTTATGTGTTTCCGAATATTTCAAAATACCATATGACAAGTGAAGAGTTCGCCAATCGTTTGTTGATGGAAGAGAAAGTAGCGATGGTTCCTGGAACAGCGTTTGGCGCATGTGGAGAAGGCTTTTTGCGTGTATCCTATGCTGCTTCATTAGAAAAATTAAAGAAAGCAATTGAGCGAATTGAGCGTTTTATCAACCGCTTAGAAGATGAATAATCAAAATCATGAATATTGTATTATTTGAACCAGAAATAGCACAGAATACAGGCAATATCGGAAGAAGTTGCGTTGCAACAGGAGCGACTCTGCATTTGATAGAGCCATTAGGATTTTCAATCAATGAGAAAAATGTAAAAAGAGCAGGGCTAGATTATTGGGCGCTACTCAATTTGCGTATATATGATGATTATGCTGATTTTTTGGCGAAAAATCCAGAAGCGATCGGCAATATATATTTCGCCACAACGAAGGCACATTATATGTATTCAGAGGTTTCTTACAATGAAAACTCCTATATTATGTTTGGCAAGGAAAGTGCGGGGATACCAGAAGAAATTTTGGTAGAACATGAGGAGTATTGTGTCCGCATTCCGATGCTTGAGAAAATTCGCTCTCTTAATTTAAGCAATTCCGTTGCCATCGTATTATATGAAGCACTTAGACAAAATGACTTTAAGGCTATGGAATTGGATGGGCAATTGCACAGACTAACATGGAAATCCAATGAATAGCTGTTATCCTTTTGAAGTGGGAAGCGTAAAGATAAATTCTGTTCCAACACCTTCCGTACTAATGACATCAATATTTTCTGTGTGAGCAGTTAAAATATCTTTTGCGATAGCTAGGCCTAAACCTGTGCCTTTCTTGTCGCGTCCCCTAGAAGTATCCACCTTGAAAAATCGATCAAAGACCTTTGTGATAGAATCACTTGGAATTCCAACACCTTTATCTTTTATACTGATAAAGGTTTTTTCAGGTTTGATACGTGTTTTGATATAGATGGTTTCATGGTCATGCGAAAATTTGATAGCATTATCGATCAGGTTGTAGAGTACTTGCTTGATTTTCCCTGAATCGGCAAAAACAAAACATTCATCCTCATCAAATGTCAAGTCGAAGCTAATATTGCGCGCCTTGCATTGGCCCTCAAAGGTGGCTAGTACTTTTTTGATCGTATGATTGATATCGAAATTGGTTAGCTCTAAAAGCATGCCAGATTGGTTGATTGAGTTAAGATCCAATAAGCTTTGAGTTAGTTTATTTAGACGCTCTGTCTCATCTAATACGATTGTCAAATAACGTCCTTGGTTTTCGGGCGAGATCGTTCCATCTAAAATCGCCTCCAAATAGCCACGAATCGAAGTGAGTGGCGAGCGAAAGTCGTGCGAAACATTGGCAATAAAGCTTCGCTGTTCTTCAACAGAACGATCGAGCTCACTTGCCATATAATAGAGAGTTGAAGATAAATAACCGATTTCATCATTCGTATGTAAGGGATTTTCGTAGCTAAGATTACCCGAGGCATATTGCTTTGCCATTTGTGTCACTTTTCGCATTGGAATCGTAACAAGAATATGAAAAACAAGCATTAGCAATAAGGACAATATGAAGAAAATAATAGCCATCGTGTAAACAACACGAAGCATATCATTGCTTGCTTCAATGACTTGTCCTTTGGGAAAATGCATAATCACATAACCGACTGTATTGTAATTGCTTAAGACAGGTGTATGAATGGAAATCATCGTTTCATCATAGCTATCATAAAAGAAACCAGATAAGTAGATTTTGCTGCCGCTATCCGTCGGATCAAAAGGGATCAACATATTTTTTGAAAATAGCGGATTTGTTGAAAAGACAACAGAACCGTCTTTTTTTAAGAACAGAATATCCGATTTTGCAAAACGTGCAATATTGTGCAATTCATTTGCCTGCGTGTCAAACCCCTCGTCCTCTTTTGATGGCGAAAAAATACCTTTGTAGGAAGAGGCTAGAACATTGACTTCGTCATAGGTTCTTTCGAGGTAATAGTCAAATTGAAGAGAATACGTAAGCTTATAACCCATCGTGCTAATAAATAAAACCATCAAAAGACCTAGAAGAATATAAATGATAATAAATTTACGCACCAATGTTTGTTTCATCGTGCAACCTCAAATTTATAACCAACACCCCAAACCGTTGAAATCGAAAAATGGTCAGTATCGGCAATTTTTTCACGAATGCGCTTGATATGAACATCGACTGTTCGCGTGTCACCCACATAATCATAGCCCCAAATATCGGCCAATAAATGATCGCGTGTAAATACTTTATTTGGATTATGTGCAAGGTAATAAAGAAGCTCAATTTCTTTTGGTGGCATATCCATGCTTTTTCCTTTGTATACCACAGAATAATTGGTTAAGCTAACAAAAAGGTCAGGGTATTCAACACTTTCAGGATCTTGCTCGGTTGGGAGCGGCTGAATAATGGGCGCTGATCTTCGAAGGACTGTCTTAATGCGTGTTACAAGCTCTTTTGAATCAAATGGTTTTACCATATAGTCATCGGCGCCAAGCTCAAGTCCTAACACCTTGTCAATCACGTCCCCTTTTGCTGAAAGCATGATGATGGGGACGGCACTCGTTTTTCGAATTTCACGACAAACGCCATAGCCGTCAATACCTGGCAACATTAAATCGAGTAAAACAAGATTTGGCTTAAAGCTCTCAAATAATGCTAAAGCGGAATTTCCGTCAGAAGCAATTTGTGTATCGTAACACTCCTTTATTAAATAAAGATTAATCAGCTCTGCGATGGCATTGTCGTCATCAACAATTAGTATTTTTACTTTGTCCATTGAACCCTCCTATTTGAATTCTGCTATCGTTACGCCTGTGTCCCCTTCGTTATATTCCCCTAGGCGAAATTTCTTAATGTAGGGAATACGTTTTAAATATTGATGGACGCCGTTTTTCAAAGCGCCTGTGCCTCGTCCATGAACGATACGCACCTTAGAAAGATGCGAAAGATACGCATCATCAATGTATTTTTCTAATTTTGGTAATGCTTCATCAACTGTCATACCAATTAAGTTGATTTCGGAAGAAATGGTCATAGCCTTTGACATATTGTGGAGACCAGACGTGGTACTTCTTCCTGTTTTGGTGGTGGATGAAGATTCCTCTATTAATACAATATCGCTAATTGGTAGATTGGATTGTATAATACCCATCTGCACCGTCACCATCCCCTTGCTATTAGGAAGTGAGCGAATCGTGCCATTTAGGTTAAGCGATAAAACTTTGACGGAATCGCCAATCCTTAGCTCACGCTGTGGTTTTTGTGTGTGAGCCTGCGCGGGTGATTGTTTTAGGGAAAGTTTTTCGTTAGTTTTATTGAGCTTTTCACGAATTTTTGTGCGTTCCTTTTCAAGCTCTCTTAGTAAGCCCGTATCAGAGGAGGTCTTGTTGATTTGGCGAATGGTCTCGTCAATAAATTGCTTTGTATCTTGCAATAATAAACGCGCATCCTCATTTGCTTCCCGCATAATACGGTCTTTTTTTTCTTCGAAACGTGCTTCCTTTGCTTCTAAGCTCCTTGTCAAATCGGCAATTTTTTGTTTGTTCGTCGCGATATCTTGCTGGTCTTTTTCAAGTGCTTGTCTAGCCACATCGAGCTGACGAATCACATCTTCAAATGCCTCATCTTTTTTATTTAAACGTCGTTTTGCTTCGTCAATAATAAAGTCGGGAAGTCCTAATTTGCTTGAAATAGCAAAGGCGTTGCTCTTTCCTGGCATACCAATCAATAATCGGTATGTAGGGCGAAGAGTCTCGATATCAAATTCGCAACTTGCATTAGAAACACCATCTGTCTGGATGGCATAAATCTTTAGTTCGCTATAATGCGTGGTCGCAATCGTGCGGATTTTCATATTGTGTAAGAAATCTAATATCGAAATGGCAAGCGCTGCTCCTTCTGTCGGATCGGTTCCTGCACCAAGCTCGTCAAATAAAACAAGCGAATCGGAATTTGCCTTCTCAAGAATCGGAACAATATTTGTCATATGGGATGAAAAGGTGCTTAAGCTTTGTTCGATGCTTTGTTCATCACCAATATCGGCGAAAACTTCTTTGAAAACGGCAAGGGAGCTCCCCTCCCAAGCGGGAATGAAAAGTCCTGCTTGTCCCATAAGTGTAAATAGGCCAACTGTTTTTAGAGAAACGGTCTTTCCACCTGTATTTGGCCCTGTGACAATTAGTAAATCAAAATCCTTGCCAAGCCAAATATCAATCGGTACGACATGCTCCTTTGGGATTAATGGATGTCGTCCCTGTTTTATGTGAATCATTCCCTCTGTATTGAAAATAGGCTCATAAGCATTCATAGATTTTGCTAGAATCGCTTTCGCAAAAACAAAATCTAATAATCCAAGAATATGGATGTTGGTTTGTAGTATCTCGGTGTTTTCTGCACATAAACCACTTAATATAGCGAGGATACGCTCAATTTCTTTTTGCTCACTGTTATGAAGCTCTCGAATGTCATTATTAAGCTTCACAATCACCATCGGCTCAATAAAGAAGGTAGAGCCAGAAGAGCTTTGGTCGTGAACCATACCAGCTACTTGAGAACGATATTCTGCTTTTACAGGCAGGCAATAACGCCCGTTTCGCATCGTAACAACGGCATCTTGTAAATAAGAGCGTGAAGAATGTAAAATCGAATTTATTTGTGTGTGGATTTTGTCAGCGGTTACTTTCAAAAGTCGGCGAATATCCTTGAGTGTGGAAGAGGCATCATCGGCAATCTCTTCTTCGGAAATGATACAACGATCAATTTCACGAACAAGAGTTGATAATGGGTTAAGTCCCGCAAAAAATTCATCCAATGAATCGGCAAGTGTTTCTAGCTCTTCTTCAGAGGAAAATTCGTGAAAACCATAATCCTTTACGCGCTTTGTAACCTTTAGTAGTTTTGAGATGCGCAAAAGCTCGATTTGGCTAGCGCTACTTCCAAGCTCTAGGCGCTTGAGTGTCTCACCAAGATTGGTTGTGCCACTAAAGGAAGTGGTTCCTTTTTTATAAACGCGTGACAAGGCGTCAGCGGTCATTCGCTGCTCGGTTTGTATTTTTGATAAATTGTCAAATGGTAAAAGATTGCGACAATAGTCCTTGCCGATTTCTGAAGTAGCAAACTCCGTTAATCGAGCAATTATTTTGTCATATTCTAAAACACGAAGAACTTTTTGTTCCATATAAACTCCAATGTATGTGTAAAAAATTATTTTCAATGAATGTATGACGATATTATACACGAAAAAGAGAGTATTTCATAGTCAAATGAAAAAAACACTACACATTTTACGTATAATCATTTATAATAGGTATGAAATATGTCGAAAATAATAAATGAGGCTAGTCAAATGAGTCAAGACAAAGAAAAAGAAACAAAACCGTTTATCAGCCAAAAGGTGATTAATCGTTCGGGGAAAAAGAATAATTTTTTTAAAAGCGTATTAAGATTATTGCTTACTGCGTGTGTTTTTGGTGCTGTGGCAGGCTTTGTATTTGCTGTTGTATCGCCATGGGCGAAAGGTCTAAGCAAATCAGAGCTTCCGACGGAGACAAAGCCCCCTATTAAGCTTCCCTCATTTTCTGAAGTAGCGACCTCTCCTTCTACGACTACGACGGAGGCGGTGACGACAACTGAAACCAGCCCAACTAGCGAGAACGCACAAAATCTCCAAGAAATTATTCAAATGTTAATTGACCGAAATCAAATTGATTTATCCGATGTCGAACAACATTACAAATTAATTCGTCATATTTATGAAAATATCAACAAAACGCTTGTATCCATTCAAGGTGCTTCAAATGAAATAGGATTATTCGAAAGTCCAGCACAAGCAATTACGGGCATCATATTTTATAAGACGGAGCAAGAATTAATTATTATTGCAGATGGAGAAGCGATTGATCAAATCGGTACAGAAATAAAGGTTGAGTTTCCGAATCTTAATTTAGAAGCAGATGGCTACATAAAAGGAATTGATAGCATTTTCAATATAGCGGTTGTTGCAGTGGACATTACCAATTTTGATGACAGTGTCCTTGAGAAAATTGCCGTTGCATATATCGGAAATACATTTCTTATAAAACCAGGCGATCCAGTAGTCATGGTTGGCTCTCCATACGGGATTAACTACTCGTATGCGTTTGGCAATATTACAGCAATCGAGAAAGACCAAATCACTGTAGATTCGCTATATCGCCTTATTTATACGAACACCATTATCCCGCAAAATGGAAATGGATTTATGCTTAATATGAATGGAGAATTGATTGGCATATTGACAAAGCAATTTAAGAAAGATGGATTGCAAGATTATGCAGCGTCAATTGGTATTCCAGAAATCAAAGATTTATTGACGCGTTTGGCCAACCATTCTGGAAATACCTATCTTGGCATTGAGGCGAGAGATATCACAAAGAATATGGCAGAGACAAGCCAAATTCCAGAAGGCGCCTATGTGACGGCCGTTGTACTAGATTCACCTGCGTATGCAGCAGGAATTCGAGGTGGCGATGTCATTGTTGGGATTAGCACAACGCCTATCCATACATTAGCAGAGTTAAATAGCGTACTTATAAATGACAATAAGCCAGGTGAAACGGTTGTGATTACCGTTATGCGAGAAGGACGAGAAGGCTTTAAGGAAATAGAGTGCTCTACAACACTAGGAACACGATTAAAATAAGAGGAGAATCACAATTACATGGCATTGATTAAGGATTTTAGAGAAGGCGATCGATTATCACAAGTTGTTCTATGCAAATATAAACAGCTTGGAACAGCGCGAAATGGCAAAAATTATTATGCATTATCTTTTCAAGATAAGACAGGCATTGTAGATGCGAAAATATGGGATCTAGGGCCTGGAATTGATCACTTCGAAGCATTGGATTATATTTATATAGATGGCGAGGTTACATCCTTTAATGGCGCGTTGCAAATCAATGTAAAGCGGGTACGCAAGGCTTCTGAGGGCGAATACGTGCCAGCAGACTTTTTCCCTTGTAGCAAAAGAGATGCCAAGCAAATGTATGAGGAGCTTCTTGAAATTATCGCACAAGTGAAAAACACATACTTAAATCAATTATTGCAAAAGATTTTTATTGACGACCAAGAATTTATTAAGCGCTTTAAAGAACATTCGGCAGCAAAGAGCGTTCACCACAATTTTATCGGTGGTTTACTAGAGCATACCTTAAATGTAACAAAAATCGCTAAAAACTACATAACCATTTATCCAGAAATGAGCGAAGATTTATTAGTGACGGCAGCTCTTTGCCATGACATAGGAAAAGTACATGAGCTATCATCATTCCCTGAAAATGATTATACGGACGACGGTCAATTGATCGGCCATATAATTATTGGATATGAAATCATTTCAAATCATATAAAATCTATTGCAGGCTTTCCGAAAAAAACTGCATCAGAGCTTCGCCATTGCCTATTGGCACATCATGGAAAGCTAGAATTTGGTTCGCCTAAAAAACCGATGATTATTGAGGCGATGGCTCTAAATCTCGCAGATGAGGCAGATGCGAAAATTATGATGTTCTCCTCTGCAACAGAGGATCTAGCGGCGAATGAATGGAAGTATAATCGATTTGTAGAAAATAATATTCGTAAGACGAATACTTGATTGAGGCAGCATATGATAAAGAAAAATGATCTAGTCAATGTGACAATTGAGGATATGACAGAAGACGGAGATGGAATTGGTAAGGCCCTCGGCTTTACCCTTTTTATTAAGGACGTTGTCGTTGGTGATGTTGTAGAAGCCAAAATTATGAAAATGAAGAAACGATATGGCTTTGCGCGTGTCATGTCCATAATAGTACCATCCAAGGAGAGGGTAGAACCACTCTGCGAATGTGCTAAGGCGTGCGGAGGATGTCAACTGCAATCGATGAATTACGATGCGACATTGCGTTTCAAACAAAACAAGGTGCAAAATCATTTGCAACGAATTGGGGGGATATCACTTGAGGTATCGCCAACCTTAGGGATGGAAAATCCGACACGTTTTCGTAATAAGGCACAGCTACCTGTTCGCCTTTCTAAAAATGGAGATATACAAATCGGATTTTATGCACGACATAGTCACTATATTGTGGAGCATGACGATTGTATAATTGGTTCAAAAGACAATGCCATTATCATTGATGCAATCAAGTCATTTATGAATATTCATCATATTATGCCATACGACGAGGAAACCTATGCGGGTGAAATCAGGCATTTATATATACGCGAATCATTTCATCACAAAGGCATAATGGTTTGTCTTGTGATTAATGGCACGACATTTCGATATGAGAAGGAGCTCGTTGAAGCGCTACGGGCGTTACCGTTGCCGATAGAGAGTATTTGCTTAAATTGGCATCCTGAAACAACCAATGTCATTCTGGGCAAGGAAATAAAAGTCCTATACGGCGATGGCTATGTACTAGATGCAATTAAGGATTTAACGTATCAAATTTCACCGCTTTCATTTTTTCAAGTGAATCCAAGACAAACGGAGGTCTTATACCAAACGGCTCTGGATTTTGCGAACCTACAGGGAGATGAAATTGTGTGGGATTTATATTGTGGCATAGGAACAATCAGCTTATTCTTGGCGAAAAGCGCGAGAAAGGTGTTTGGTGTCGAGATTATCCCGCAGGCAATCAAAGATGCAAAAAAGAATGCGAAGTTAAACGCGATCGAAAATGCGGAATTTTTCGTGGGAAAAGCGGAAGAAGTATTGCCAAAGCATTATGAGAAGACAAAGGAAAAGGCGGATGTAATTGTGGTAGACCCGCCACGAAAAGGGTGTGAGCAAGTACTTCTTGACACCATCGTTAATATGAAGCCAGAAAAAGTAGTTTACGTAAGCTGTGATAGTGCTACGTTGGCAAGGGATTTGAAATATATGTGTGAAAAAGGGTATGAGGTAATTAAGGTGCAGCCAGTGGATTTGTTTGGGTGGAGCGGACATGTTGAGACGGTATGTCTTTTGTCCAAACTCCATGAAGCGAAGCATCATGTGAATGTAACTCTTGGTATGGATGAGATGGATTTGACATCTGCGGAGAGTAAGGCTACGTATGAGGAAATTAAGAAGTATGTGGCTGAGCATAATGATGGGATGAAGGTAAGTAGTCTTAATATTGCGCAGGTGAAGAGGAAGTGCGGTATTGAGTTGGCAGAGAATTTTAATTTGCCTAAATCGGAGGATGCAAGACAGCCACAGTGTCCGAAGGAGAAAGAAGAGGCTATTATAGAGGCTTTGAAGGCATTCAAAATGATTTAAAGATACGAGAGGAGAATTAGGGATTGTAATATGGCATCAAGTATTATTCACTACGCGATTACATGTGAATTGATAAAGAGACGACAATTTAATAATCCAGATAGACTTAAGCTGGGCTCCATCCTTGTGGATGCTGGGTTTAACGGAAATAGTCATATGAAGATATCGGTTGCAGGAGGTCATAAGAAAACTTATGATCTTGACGGCTATAGGAGCATTTATGGCGAATTAATGCAGCAGGATGATTTATATTTAGGATATTATCTTCATTTGATTCAGGATATTATTTATAGACATTTCGTTTATGATAAATATCATTGGAATCCGCTGATATCAGGAAATGTGGAGAAACTTCATAGGGACTATGCCATTGGTAATTATTATGTTGTCCAAAAATATAGTCTCAAAAATGAGGTTACAATTCCGGCTGATTTTGATGAAGAACCGATAAATCAAATATGTTCATTTGACCTTGATAGTTTAATTCAAAATATGAATTCGTATTTTATTCCGATAGAAGATGATGATATATTCTTCTTCACGAAAGAAATGACAGACGAGTATATAGCAGAGGCTGTGGAATATTGTGCCCGGGAGTTGGATAACCTTGAGTGTCAAAAAGAGGGTACAGATGGCTACTTATCAGCTTGGGATAATATGCCAAGATCTATACTTGAAAGTACTATGAATACCAGGGAACTTGGTATGTACAGGATTCAGGGAACCAAGCATTATACAATTAGTAATAGGATTTATAGAAGTGATATATGTGAAACATTAAGCGCATCAGATAAAATACTTTTACTAGACAGAGGTATAACTACAATCGTAGATTTAAGAAGTGAACAGGAGGCTGAGGCAAAGCCATCTGCTTTTGCAACAGAGAGTGATTTTAATTTTTTTCATTATCCTATCGTAGAGGGTATGCTACCTCCAAACAGTCTTGAAGATGTTCCGGTATCTTATATGGAGATTGCACACGCAAATTGTATGAGAGAGGTATTTACGACTATTGCTAATGCAAAGAGTGGAGTTTTATTTCACTGTACCGCTGGTAAGGATCGAACAGGTGTGATTAGCGCAATACTTTTAGCTCTTGCAGGAGTGTCTGATGAAGATATTGTGTATGATTATGCAATTAGTAGAGAATTTAATAAGCTAAGACTGGAGGCCTTTTTGAAAGAGCATCCGGAGATAGATAGAGAAATTGTTCTTGCAAACGAAAAGTCTATGCACAGTTTCCTTGAAATGTTAAGAGGAAAGCATAATTCGGTGGAAAAATATTTATCAGATATCGGTATTACAGGTAGTGAAATCCAGAGATTGAAAAATAAATTAGTAAAAGAAGGATAAAAAATGCATAATATTACAGAACTCCCTGCATGGGAGAGACTATTTAAGAAAATAGTATGGGAGCAGCTAGGTGACCTGGAAGGAAAGAAGATTCTTGATTTTGGCAGTGGCGAAGGAATTACATCGAATCATTTTGCCAAGAAAAATGATGTTACTGCCGTAGAGCCATCCGAGGAAATGCTTTCTAGTGCATGGAAAGATTATGAGTACACTCAGATTGATGGTGACATTAATGCGTTATCAGCATTTGAGGATGAGACTTTTGACATGATTGTTTGCCACAATGTGCTGGAATACATAGATGATAAAGAGGCTGTGGTAAAAGCTTTGGCGCGAGTTTTAAAGAAGGATGGTATTTTGTCCATCGCAAAGCACAACAGAGCAGGCCGAGTGATGCAGATGGCAGTCTTGCTCGATGACTTTGAAAAGGCAAATGCACTTCTTGATGGAGAAAATTCCACAGCATCTAAATTTGGTGCCATTAGATATTATGAAGATGAAGATGTTATAAAGTGGGTGCCGGAACTAACTGTTTCTGAGGTCTTTGGCATCAGAACCTTTTGGGATTTACAGCAGAATCAGGAAAAGCATGGCGACGAAGAGTGGCAGAGAAAGATGCATCAGTTAGAGATGCGAGTATCACAGATTCCCGAGTATAGAGAGATTGCATTTTTTCATCATTTAATATTAAAAAAAGATTGACAGGTATTTGTCGAAGGAGTACAGTTAACACAATAATTTTTTGAAAGGAGTTTTCTCATGAATAGATTTGCAATCGAATATTCATATACTGAAATTTATGCTATGCACATTATGAACGTGTATGGTCTTAATTGCGTATGTAAATATTTGAATTGCTAAGATGAGAAAACTGTTCAATAATTATATTATCGTACATGTTGACCACTTATCTTTGCAGGTAGGTGGTCTTTTTTTATAGCGAGGAAGGAAACAAGTAAAGGAGAAATTTTATGTTACAGAGCGATTTTTTTGACAACGAGACAGAGGCACTTATTGACTTAAATGTGATTTATGGTGAGGGAAAGCATATTACAGATAAATGCTTGATTATTTTTTCTAAAGAGATACATGCATATCTATTAGACCATTATGAATGTGATATTATAGGTGAAATAGGTGCATGTAATGGGAATATACCAATATATTGCTTAGATTATAAAGGGGAGAAATTTGCATTTTATCTGACTGGAATAGGTTCTGCTGTTGCATCTGCTATGTGTTATGAAAGCCATCATGTTATTGGTGCAACAAAGTATATTATGTTTGGTTCTTGTGGAAGTCTTGATAAAGAAACAACCAGAGGTAAGTTCATTATCCCAACTGAAAGCTATAGAGGTGAGGGAGCATCGCATTATTA
>CAZMHF010000014.1:0-43604 GCA_964566025.1 uncultured Lachnospiraceae bacterium
CAGCGAAGCTGCAACAAGGGGTTACCAGCGCATTGTTTCACAATGCGAGTAAGTAACACTGCTATTAGCAGTGTGGATTACGAGTATCCTATTTGACTTCTATGAGAATATTGGTTGTCGAGGACGAGGCGGGTATTCACCTCGCTCTTAAAAAGGCTTTTAGAAAATTGAAATACATTTTTCATAAAGAAAAAGAACAACAGAGAGTCGGGCGCTAAGACGCAGAGTGAGATGTTGTTTGTGAGCGTCCTAATTGATTTGTTTAGAAAAACGAAAGGAATTGTTATAAAAAAAATATTTTTTCGAAATGATTTTATGCTATAATGAATGAGAAACAAACAAAGGAGGTTCTTATGATTTTAACGATGGCTATTACGGCGGTTGCAGTGACACTTGTCTTTTTAGGAATTGATTGGTTGTTACTTTTACCATGGAGCATTCAATCACCAGGGTTTTTATTTTTTCTTTCGGCTTACATTGTGACGCTTGCACTTTCCGAACTATTTGCCTACACGGCATATGAAGAAAAAAATAAAAAGCAAGAGATTGTTGGGCAGGCTGAACTTAAACCAGTATGGAGAAATATTTTAATTGGTGTTGGTGTGTTAATTGTTGGCGTTTGGGGAATTGGAATTTTCTCGTCTGTGACGATGTTTAATTCAGAAAAATATGCGAATCTTTTAAATTTCTCAACACAAGAGTTTTCAGAAGTGATTTCTGAGCAAGACAACATATCAGATATTGCAATTATGGATACCGATTCAGCAATTATTATGGGCAAGAGAACGATGGGTACTTTAACAGATTTGGTTTCACAATATGTGGTAAGTGATTTGTATTCACAAATTTGCTACAAAGGAAAACCAATGAAAGTCGCTACATTAGAGTACGGTGGTTTAATTAAATATTTTAATAATAAGTCGAGAGGTGTTCCAGGATATGTTATGGTGGATCCAGTTGCTAATAGCGCATCTTATGTATCGCTAGATACTCCGATTCGCTACACACCATCAGCGGTACTCAAATATGATTTATTGCGACATGTGCGAAAAAGCTATAAAACAGCAATTTTATACGATATGTATTTTGAAATTGATGATAACGGACAACCATTTTGGATTTGTCCCGTGATGAAATCTTCCATCGGTTTATTTGGTGGAAAAAAGGTTACAGATGTATTGGTTGTTGATGCTTGTACAGGCGACATTACAAAGTACGCAATTGAAAACACACCACAATGGATTGATCGTACATACGACGGTGATTTGTTAAGCCAATATTATAATTATTATGGTTTGTACCAAGGTGGTTTTATCAATTCTATTTTTGGTAACAAAGGTTGTACGGCAACAACCGATGACTATGGTTACAAAGTGATCAATGATGATGTGTGGATTTATACAGGTATTACAAGTTTATCAAGTGACGAATCCAATATTGGCTTTATTTTAATGAACCAACGAACAGCAGAAAGTATCTATATGCCCGTTGCTGGCGCAGAAGAGTATTCGGCAATGTCGGCTGGCGAAGGACTTGTTCAGGATTTAGGCTACATTGCCTCATTCCCAAGTTTAATTAATATTGATGGCTTACCTACTTATTTGATGTGTCTAAAGGATAGTGGTGGCTTAGTAAAATCCTATGCATTAGTTAATGTTGAGCAATATCAAATCAATGCAATTGGCAAAACACAATCGGAGGCATTGAAAAACTATCGACGTATATTGGCAGAAGGAAAGGATATTATTGAGGGAGATAGTGAGGCGGTTATAACGATTGACCAAATTATATTTGTTCAACAAGAAGACGCAACATTTGTCTACATAAAAGGAATCGATGGAATGTGTTTGCGAGCAAACTTTGCTGACAATGAAGCCATTATTCTATTAAATGAGGGTGACGAAATCCGAGTATCCTATATTGAACAAGAATCGTTGATTCATTTGATGACAAGTTTTGAAGTGAAATAGTAAAAAAATAAAAAAGAAATGCTGGTTTACGTTCGAACGAATGTTTGCTATAATGTAACCTTGCTAAAGATGTCCTCACTTCTAAGCAAAGCGAAAGTGGGGACATCTTTGTATCAGTAGGTGTTCAAGCACCTACTGATATGCAGCGAAGCTGCAACAAGGGGTTACCAGCGCATTGTTTCACAATGCGAGTAAGTAACACTGCTATTAGCAGTGTGGATTACGAGTATCCTATTTGACGAGAACAGGAGGAGATCTTATGCAAAATCAATCAAAGCTGATTTTTCATATTGACGTAAATTCAGCATTTCTTTCTTGGGAAGCCGTTTATCGAAAAGAGGTATTGGGAGAGGTAGATGATCTAAGAGACATACCATCGGCAATTGGTGGCGATCAAAGCAAGCGTCATGGTATTATTTTAGCAAAATCAACAGCTGCTAAACAATACGGTATTAAGACAGGAGAAAGTATTCATGAGGCACTTAAAAAGTGCCCAACGCTAATGGTTGTTCCAGCTCGCATGGATATTTATCAAGACTATTCAAAAAAGTTTATAAAATTACTAGAAAGCTTTACACCAGATGTAGAACAATACTCGGTTGATGAGGCTTTTTGTGATATGAGTGGATTTGAACAACTATATGGAAAGCCGATTGATATCGGCTATATGATTAAAGACGCCATTAAACAACAATTAGGCTTCACAGTCAATGTAGGGATTTCCTCTAATCGATTGTTGGCGAAGATGGCATCTGATTTCGAAAAGCCCGATTCGGTGAATACATTATTTCAAGAAGAAGTACCAGAGAAAATGTGGCCACTTCCTGTGAGAGATTTATTTTTTGTGGGACGAAAAACAGCACAAAAGTTAAATAGTCTTGCGATTTACACCATTGGCGACTTAGCAAAAACCGACGTGGCGATTTTGCGCGCTCATTTAAAAAAACACGGTGATGTGATTCATGATTTTGCCAATGGAATTGATTCTTCTGATATCGAAAAAGAAGAAGTATCTAATAAAAGCTATGGAAATGGCATGACCGTTTCTTTTGATATTACAAGCAAAGATATGGCGAAGAAACATTTGTTGCTCCTTAGCGAAACCGTTGCAGGAAGGCTTCGTAAAGATGAAAAAAGCGCCAGTGTTATTAGTGTGACAATTTGTTATTTTGATTTTACAAAAGAGGCTCATCAAAAAACGGGATTTCCGCCAACGAATGTAACAAAAGAAATCGCTAACATTGCCTATCAATTATTCGAAGAAGTGTGGAATCAATCGCCAATTCGTGCTTTGCGAGTTTGTGCTTCAAAGATTGTTGATGAACAAGAATATAGACAAATTAGCTTGTTTGATGTTGAAAAACACGATAACCATGAAAAATTAAAAAAAGCAGATAAGGCATTTGATGAAATTCAAAAACGCTTCGGTAAAGATGCCATCAAACGGGCGGGGTTATTTGTTGATGAATTGACACAAGAAAAAGATATACAAGAAGATGGTCAAATTTGAGAAGTGTTCGTGTATAAAAAACTTTACTAGCGCTATGAAATGTGCTACAATCGACTAAAAATCGAAAGGATTAGGAGAATGTTATGTTATACATTGGTATTGATTTAGGAACGTCAGCAGTGAAATTGTTGCTTATGGATGAAAAAGGGACAATTAAGAACATTGTCTCAAGAGAATATCCGATTTATTTTCCACAAACAGGATGGTCAGAGCAAAATCCAGTTGATTGGTATCGTGAGAGTATGGAAGGTATCAAGGAATTAGTTAAGGACGCAAATAAAGATGAAGTAGCTGGCATTAGCTTTGGCGGTCAAATGCACGGTCTTGTCATTTTAGATAAAGATGATGAAGTGATTCGTCCAGCGCTATTATGGAATGATGGTCGTACTTGGGAAGAGTGTGATTATTTAAATAACGTTATTGGAAAAGATAAATTATCACAATACACAGCAAATATTTCTTTTACAGGATTTACGGCACCAAAAGTATTGTGGGTAAAAAATAAGGAGCCTGAGAATTTTGCACGCATTGAAAAAATCATGCTACCAAAAGATTATTTAGCTTATAAGCTTTCAGGTGTTCATTGCACAGATGTATCGGATGCATCAGGCATGCTTTTATTTGATGTAAAAAACAAGACTTGGTCAAAGGAAATGCTTGAAATTTGTGGTGTTCGTGAATCACAAATGGCACAAATCTTTGAAAGCTATGAAGCAGTAGGCACATTAAGAAGTGAAATTGCTTCGGAATTAGGACTAAAAGATACCGTAAAAATCGTTGCTGGCGCGGGTGACAATGCAGCGGCAGCTGTTGGAACAGGTACAGTTGGTGATGGAAAGTGCAATATTTCACTTGGAACAAGCGGAACCATTTTTATAGCTAGTAAAAAGTTTGGAGTGGATGAGAATAATGCTCTTCATGCCTTTGCACACGCAGATGGAAATTATCATTTAATGGGATGCATGCTTAGTGCTGCTTCTTGTAACAAATGGTGGATGGATGAAATTTTGCAAACAAAGGACTATGCAAAAGAGCAAGAGGCAATTGTGAAATTGGGCGAGAATTCGGTGTTTTACCTTCCGTATTTGATGGGTGAGCGCTCTCCTCATAACGATCCAAATGCTCGTGCAACATTTATTGGCATGTCGATGGATACGACGCGTGCAGATATGATTCAAGCGGTGCTAGAAGGGGTTGCCTTTGCGCTTCGTGATTCATTAGAAGTGGCACGTTCTTTAAATATTCCGATTGAGCGCACAAAAATTTGTGGTGGTGGAGCAAAGAGTCCTTTGTGGAAAAAAATCATTGCAAATGTATTAAATTTAAAAGTAGATGTTATTGAATCAGAAGAAGGACCAGCTTATGGTGGCGCGATGCTTGCCGCAGTTGCTTGTGGTGAGTTTGCAAGCGTAGAAGCTGCTGCCGATCAATTGGTTAAGGTTGTGGATACCGTTGAGCCAGACGCACAATTGGTAGAAGCATATGAAAAACAATATCAGAAATTCAAAAAAATATATCCAGCAGTAAAGGGATTATTTCCGGAACTAGCATAGTAAGGATGGAAAACACATGTATAAAGTCATCAAGAAAAAAGTACTAAGCGAAAAAATATTTCTTATGGAAGTTGAAGCCCCACGCAGTGCAAAGCATTGCGAACCGGGGCAATTTGTGATTGCTATCATTGACGAAAAAGGAGAGAGAATTCCCTTAACAATTTGTGATTATGATCGCGAAAAAGGCACGATTACCATTGTTTATCAAGCAATTGGAGCTTCTACAGAGCGGATGGGGAAACTAGAAGAAGGCGACTCATTTAGAGATTTTGTTGGGCCTTTAGGAAATCCGTCCGAACTGATTAGTGAAAATCTTGATGAATTGAAAAACAAGAAAATTTTATTCGTAGCAGGTGGTGTTGGCACAGCGCCAGTATATCCTCAGGTCAAATGGCTTTATGAGCGTGGAATTAAAGCAGATGTTATTGTTGGCGCTAGAAATAAGGATTTGGTTATATTCGAGGAAGAGCTAAAAGCTTGTTCGAATCGCGTAATGATAACCACTGACGATGGAAGCTATGGAAAAAAAGGACTTGTAACGGATGCAATTAAGGAATTAGTGGAACAAGGAAATTCCTACGATTTATGCGTTGCAATTGGTCCCATTATTATGATGAAATTCGTTGCGTTATTGACGCAAGAACTATCTATTCCAACGATTGTTAGTATGAATCCTATTATGGTTGATGGTACAGGCATGTGTGGTGCTTGTCGTTTACGTGTAGGTGATGAAATAAAATTTGCATGTGTAGATGGCCCAGAATTTGATGGACATCTTGTGGATTTTGATGAATCGATGAAAAGACAACGATTATATAAGAGTGAAGAGGGAAGAGCCTATCTTCGCTTGCAAGAAGGTGATTCGCATCATGGTGGATGTGGAAATTGCTAAGGGTTATACAAAAGAAATACGTTTTAGGAGGGATGCAAGATGGATATGTTAAAAAAAGTGCCCGTAAGAGAACAAGAAGGAGCAATTCGCGCTAAGAATTTCGACGAGGTTTGCTTTGGATATAATCAGGATGAGGCACAAAAAGAAGCATCCCGTTGTTTGAATTGTAAAAATGCAAAATGTATTGAGGGGTGTCCTGTATCGATTAATATTCCTGCTTTTATCAAGGAAGTGGAAGCAAATCATATCGAAAAAGCATATCAAGTGATTTCGGAATCATCAACATTGCCAGCAATCTGTGGACGCGTGTGCCCTCAAGAATCACAATGTGAAGGCAAATGTATACGTGGAATAAAAGGAGAAGCTGTTTCAATCGGGAAACTTGAACGCTTTGTTGCTGATTATGCGCGTGAACAAGGCATCCAGCCATCTGTCGATTGTGAAATGAAAAATCAAAAAGTAGCGATTATTGGTTCTGGGCCTGCGGGACTTACATGTGCTGGAGAATTGGCGAAAAAGGGATATGATGTAACCATTTTTGAAGCACTTCATGAAGCGGGTGGTGTATTGACATACGGAATTCCAGAATTTCGTCTCCCTAAGGAAAGCGTTGTTCGCCCTGAAATTGAAAATATTATTAATCTTGGTGTTAAAATCGAATGCAATGTTGTTATCGGAAAATCTCTCACAATCGATCAACTGATGGAAGAGGAAGGGTTCGATGCAGTATTTATTGGTTCAGGAGCAGGACTTCCTAAATTTGTTGGTATTCCTGGAGAAAATGCAAATGGTGTATTTTCTGCAAACGAATATCTTACAAGAAACAATCTTATGAAAGCGTTTTTAGATGACTATGATACGCCAATTAGAAAAGGTAAAAATGTCATTGTCGTTGGTGGTGGAAATGTCGCAATGGATGCGGCACGAACAGCACTTCGTTTAGGTGCTTCTACTCATATTGTATATCGTAGAAGTGAAGAGGAATTACCTGCAAGAACAGAAGAAGTACATCATGCAAAGGAAGAAGGCATTATTTTCGATTTGTTGACAAGTCCAGTAGAGGTACTTTTTGATGAAGAAGGATGGGTAAAAGGTCTTCGTTGTACGAAGATGGAGCTTGGTAAGCCAGATGAATCAGGAAGAAGAAGTCCTGTAGAAATTAAAGGATCTGACTTTGTGATTGAAGCAGATACGATTATTATGGCACTTGGTACATCACCAAATCCTTTGATCGCTTCCACAACAAAGGGACTTGATATTAATAAAAGACAATGTATTGTTGCTGATGAAGAAACGGGCATGACTTCTAAAAAAGGTGTATTTGCTGGTGGTGATATTGTAATTGGTGCAGCAACCGTTATATTAGCGATGGGGGCTGGAAAAAAAGCCGCTGCTGGTATTGACGAATATCTTATAACACTATGAAAATAACAATTTTATGTGTGGGAAAAATAAAAGAAGCATATTGGGAAATGGCAATAAAAGAATATGCAAAACGCCTAAGCCGTTATTGTAAGCTAGATATTGTAGAAGTTGCTGATGAAAAAACACCAGATGGCGCTGGTGAATTGATTGAAGAGAAAATTAAACAAATAGAAGCAGAGAGATTGTTTGATAAAATGCCCGAAAATGCTTATAAAATCGCCTTAACAATTGAAGGTGTGCCACTTGATTCGGTTGCGTTGTCCAAAAAAATCAACACAATTGGCGTAAATGGAAAATCACATATTGTTTTTATTATTGGAGGATCGTTAGGTCTTTCGTCTCAAATTATTGCAAAGGTTGATTATCAATTAAGCTTTTCGAAAATGACGTTTCCACATCAGATGGTACGTTGTATTTTACTTGAACAAATTTATCGCTCCTATCGAATTTTAAATCACGAACCTTATCACAAATAGCATACTTTTGCTAAAGATGGTCATTCTATGCATGCGGTGCAGGTTTATGAATATCCTAATTGACTTAGAGGTGTTAAACATGATGAAAACATATAAAGTAAATGAAGTGCCATTAAAAGTTCATGGAAGAACAACCGATTCTATGAATCCAATTACGCTGTTTTATACAGCGAGTGCAGTGGAACTAAATATAGCGGCATCCGAATTGTGGATGAGTTTTTTTGTTGATTATTCAATTCAAGAAATGTGGATAGCGATTGTTATCAATGATATGATGGTTTCGCGCCAAATGCTATTAAAGGGAGAAACTGAAATTTGTATTTTCCGCAATATGAATCGTGAAACAATAAAAAATATCAAAATTGTTAAAGAAGTTCAAGCGATGGCAGGCGATCCTAATCATATACTTCAAATTAGTCATCTAAAGACGGATGGCGTTTTGTATGAAGTCCCTGAAAAAGAAATGAAAATTGAGTTTATTGGGGATAGCATTACATCGGGCGAGGGAGCAATTGGAGCAAAAAAAGAAGAGGATTGGATCTCAATGTTTTTTACTTCTCAGAATCATTATGCGAAATATGTGGCTGAGGCATTTGATGCAGATTACCATATCATATCGCAAAGTGGATGGGGGGTTTATTCAAGCTGGGATAACAATCCACATGCAACATTGCCAAGTTGTTATGAGCAAGTGTGTGGTTTATTAAAAGGACATAAGGATGCAACATTGGGGGTGGAAAACACATGGGATTTCACAAAATGGCAACCTAAGATTGTAGTTATTAATTTAGGAACAAATGACGCTTCAGCATTTGATCAACCAGCATGGATTGATGAAAATGAAAAATCCTTTAAGCAGCATCGTAATGAAGATGGAAGCTACAATGAGGATGACCAAAAGCGCTTGATTGAAGCAATGCATGATTTTTTGGTGATGATACGAAAAAATAATTTGACAGCGCACATTGTGTGGGTGTACGGAATGCTAGGACATGAATTGTATTCGACCATTCAAACGGCCATTAAATTGTATAGTGAACGTACAAGTGATACAAATGTTTCTTCTGTATTGCTTCCAGATATAAATGAAGAACGAATGGGAGCAAGGTGGCATCCAGGGATTCAATCACACAAAGATGCGGCGAAGGCAATTATTGATCATATTAAAAAAATATAAGGAGAAATACAATGATTATTGATTATGGACATAAGGTTCAATACTATGAAACAGATCAAATGGGTGTAGTACATCATTCGAATTATATTCGTTGGTTTGAAGAGGCACGCGTAGATATGATGGAGCAGCTTGGTTTAGGGTACGAAATTATGGAACAGAATAATATTATTTCTCCAGTTTTGGCCGTATCAGCAGAATATAAAGAGATGGTGCGTTTTGGACAATCAGTGATTATTCGCCCAAGTGTGCTAGAGTATAATAGTGTGAAAATGACGATTTCCTATGAAGTGTTTGATGCAAAAACGAGTTCATTAGTTTGCGTAGGTACGAGTAAACATTGTTTTCTTGATAAAGAAGGAAAACCAGTTTCCTTAAAAAGAAAGCACGAAGGTTTTAATAAAATGTTCTTAAAGATGTTAACTGATGCTAACTGATATTAACGAGAGTACAATATAGTACAGATATAAAACAATATAATACCGAAATGAATACTGCGATTTGTTTTAAAAGCTTGAAAAGTGTTTTATTTGCGTTTTATTTACGAAAAATCAATTTTGCGCTTGACAAAAAATCAACCATGCAATAAACTTCAGATATGGAAAACTGAAAACGTATTGTTGTAGGGGAGGTATTTTTTGATGAATAACAAGGTGCTCTACGAGATTAAAGAACGCGCATTAAAGGGTGAAACGGATGCACAGTATATGTATTTTCTCTATTTACTCGAGGATTGCGATAATTATCGGAACATGAAAATTGCCTTTAAGATGCGCGATGAAGCAGCGCGCAATGGACACGCGGCGGCAATCGAAACACTTGAGTTCGAAAAGAAAATGGAAGTAATTCTTCAAAATGATTTTAATAATAATTTAGTTGAGGCATTGAAAAGCTATGAAGGTCAGCTTGGTTCTTTTGATGCACCATATGAGGTGATCGGATATTTATACGAAAAATTAAAATCATATAAGGAATCAATCTATTATTATAGAATGTCTAGTTCGCCAATCGCCAAAGAACGATTATGGAAATTGATAGAGAGAGGATTTGCAGCATAGGCACTTGTTATTAAAACGATAAAGTAAGGCCAAAGCAATTATTTGAGAGTATTCTCAAAACTAATGCTTTGGTCTTTTTGTGTTCTTGCGCTTGGGTGACAAATTTGTTATTCTTTATTCATAGATTCATATTGCAATATTGAATGAAGTGTATTAATATAGATAGTACAGTTGGTGAAAAAATGATTGGAGAGATTATGACTAAAGAAGCAAAGAAAAAAAGCGAAAAAATCATCATCATTATCTTGATTGTTTTAGGGATTATCGGTATTGTATATGTAGGTTTTCAATTAAATTGTTATATGAAATATGAGGTTGCTCCACTTAATATAGAAAATGAGAATGTTGATTTTCAAAAAGCGACTAAATTGATGATTGTTGCGCATCCGGATGATGATTTATTATGGGGAGGAAGCCATCTGCTAGAAGGTGAATATCTTGTTGTTTGTATTACATCGGGCAATCATAAAGTGCGCGCAAACGAATTCCAAAAAGTGATGGAAGCGACTGAAAATCAAGGAATTATATTGGATTATCCTGATAAAATCAATGGAAAAAGAGATGATTGGAAAAGCGTTCGTCACAAAATTAATGCGGATTTGGCGACGATTATGCGACAAAAGAACTGGGATTTAATTGTTACACATAATGAAAAAGGTGAATATGGACATATTCATCACATTATCACGAATCAAATTGTAACAGAAATTCATGATTCGTTTGATATGCAAAGTGCACTATTCTTTTTTTGTGATTACTATAAGAAAAATGAATTATCAAGCATAGATGGTGAGAAACTAAGTGATGAAATAGTATCTAAAAAGAAAGAACTTTTGGAACTATACGATTCGCAGAAAAAAACAATTGATAAATTTTCGCATATGATTCCATATGAGAATTGGATAAAAAGGTAGAGTGTGATTGTGGTCAAAAAACTCAGTAAAAAAGAAATAATTTATTTATGCATAATGAATATAGCCTTTTTCACGTTTGTCATAGTATTGACGCGTTTTAAATATGCATATGGCTCAAGTACGGACTGGAAAAGCCAACATTGGGTGATTCCAGAGTATTTTCGCAACCTTTTTTATGAGACAAACGTTCTGTTTCCTGAATTTTCAAAACACATTGGTGGTGGGCAAAATATATATAATTTCGCTTATTACGGGCTCTATAATCCGTATGTACTATTTTCGTATATATTACCCTTTGTAAAAATGTCGACTTATATTATAGCGACAAGTATTTTGTCGGTTTCGGTTGGTTTTGTTGCGTTTTACATATGGGTAAGAAGAAAGTATACGGTTAAAATCGCTATGCTTGCGGGTGCCTTTTATTTATTGGCTGCACCAATTATTTATCATAGTCATCGACATGTGATGTTTATTAATTACTTGCCTTTTCTTATGTTTGCTCTAAATGGAGTGGATTCATATATTTGCCGCGGAAAAAGCAAAGGAATGATTTTCTTTTCATTACTTATTATTCTGACAAGCTTTTATTTTAGCGTATCTTCATTGCTTGTTATATTTTTATATGCTTTATCGTATTATTATAGAATTAATAAAAAGCCTTCTTTTAAGGGAGTGATGTTGTTTAGCACAAAGATTGCGGGACGATTAGCCATTTCTATTTCCATTGCCATGGTGTTGATTTTGCCAACTTTTTATGCGCTTCTAAATGGTCGAAATCTAGTGAACAAAAAAGAAATTTCACCTTTGTCAATCTTCATACCAAAAGCGCATGTCAGCTTTATTGCGTATGATTCATATTCTATGGGATTATCAGGAATTGCTTTGCTTGCGATTGTTGTAGGTGTTTTTTCAATCAAAAAGCAAGTGAAATTTTTATCGATTAGTATTGCTTGTGTTCTGATATTTCCGATTTTCGTGTATATGCTCAACGGAGGGCAATATATAGATGCAAAAGTATTGATTCCATTTATACCGATTACGTTGTTGATTGTGTGTGATTTTATCGATGGATTTTTGCGTAAGCAAGAGAAAAATAATTATATTCCAGCGATTGCGATAACATTACTATTCACAGTGGTAGGATGCATTTTATTTGCATCTTCAGATTTTATCGTGTTTTTATTGCTGATTGATATAATTATTGTGATCAGTATGCTGCTAATTGCTAAAAAGAATAAATCATTGCTATTATTGTGCGGTCCGTCCGTAGGTGTTTCAATGATTATTTGTTGTGTCGTCAATTTTAGCGACTTGCTTATTTTACAAGATAATGTGGATACGATGCACTCAAAAGTGATAGATGAAATGGTTGAAGAGGTGTTAATGGCTGATAAAGGAATCTATCGATTTGGTAATACAATTGATATTGAATCAACAGTCAATCATATTTATAACGCTAGAATTTTTAGAACAACGATTTATTCGTCCACAAATAATCGCGATTACAATAATTTTTATTTTAATCAAATTGGCAATACCACACCATTTCGAAATGCAACTATTACGCCGCAAGCAAATAATATTTTGTTTAATAATTATATGGGTGAAAAATATTTTATTTCTGATTTTAAGATTGATAGAAGCGGTTTCTCACTCATTGACCAAAAAGAAAACTACTTTTTATATCAAAACGAAAATGCGTATCCACTTGCTTATGCAACGAAAAATATAATGAGTACAAAAGAATATCAACAATTGTCTTATCCATTAACAATCGAAGCGTTAATGAAATATATCATTGTCGAAAAAGAATGTGATAAAACGGATTTTGTGGGAAGTATTAAAAAGAAAGAAATCGCGTATGCTGATTTGTTTAAGGATGTACCAATTGGTGTTAAGAATGAGCAGTTTCATGTCATTTCAACAGAAGATTTTGGGAGTGTTATTGAATTAAAAAAACCAATCAAAGATGAGCTGCTCTTTATTAGCTTTGAAGTTTCACACAACAAACTAATCCCTGAGGCTATAAAGACAAACGGAGCAATTAATGATTTGTGGATAACAATTAATGGCATGAAAAACGTACTAACATCGCCTACATGGAAATATTACAATAACAATAATCACTTTCAATATGTGTTAAGTTCAACAGAGGAAATAGAAAAACTGGTAATTGCTTTTTCAAAAGGAGATTATTTTATATCGAATTTACAAGTGCATACAGTCGATGAAACAGCAATATTGCCGATGAATCAATTATTTGATGCAATGGAATTTGATGCAAATGAAAAGAGAAATAATTATTTCTCAGGGAGAATTGATGTAACAGAGGATTCCATTTTCCAAGCAACGATACCATATGACAAAGGATTTCGCGTGTTTATTGACAAAAAAGAAGTTGAGTATATGAAGTCTGACACGGCGTTTATTGCATTTTGGGTAGAAAAGGGCGAGCATATCATTGAGATAGCCTATCATCCACCGTTTTTAAATATAGCAAAAGGTATTTCTCTCGTGGGACTTATTTTGTTCGGATTCCTTATGTGGAAAGAGAGAAATGTGCGTAAGGAAGAACGTTTTTTAGAGGTTGCCAATTTATAGACAGAACGAAAATTCAATGATTACTTTCGTAAATGTTGATATTTCGCATGGATTTTGCTATAATTATTCTTACGATAACAATGTTATGAGATGGGAGATTTTCTTTGTGGCGACAAATGCAAAAACTAATTCGGTAAAACGAAAACGAACAACAACAAATACAAAGAAAAGACAATCAACACAAAAAAAGAAAAAGCAAGGATTACAAAGTGAAGTGATACTATTATTGATCATTGCCGTTTCGATTATTTTATTTTTGAGTTGTTTTGGCTTGTGTGGCAAATTTGGAGATATATGCAATTACATAACGTTTGGGTTATTTGGAGCAATCGGTTATTTGATACCGTTTGTTCTTGTTGGTATGTCAGCGACAATCTTATTTATCCCATCAAATTTCAGAAGGAATATTAAACTATTCGGTGTATGTTTGATTTTATTAGCAATTTGTACGTTTGCACATTTATTATCATACCGTCATTTTGATCCCCAAATTACATTAGAGGCGTATCTAAAGGCTTCATTAAATGGGCGAAGTGGTGGATGGTTTGGTGCGCTTATTTATAAGCCGCTTTGTATGGCGATGGACATTATTGGAACATACGTGGTTACATTTTTCTTGCTGCTTATTGGTGTTATTATTTTGACAGAAAAATCAATCATACGCTTTTTTAAAAATCTTTATACAAATACAAATTCGTATGGACAAGTGGAAGAAGATGAGCGTTTTGTAACACTTCAAAAGGAGAGAGAGGCTCTTAGACAAGAAAAACTAAAGGCGCGCAAAGAAGAACAAATCATTCGCCAAAAAGAACATGAATTGCGGAAAATTTCAGGTATCGAAAAGAAAATAGACAAGCGAAATGAGCGAATAGAGGAACAACGCATAGAGCGTATGAAAAAAGCGGCTCAACCTGTATCAGGAATTACGCTTGATTTGTTAACAAAAACAATTGGTGTTGATGAAGACAAAAAGAAATCTACAACAAAGATTTCCACAAAAAAACCACAAAGAAAAAATCACGACGATGACCATCAATTGATTGATGATATTATTATAACGGATTATAGAGATAGAGAGTTCGAAAAAGAGGATGATGTATTTGCAAATCGTCAACCGATTGCAACGACTAATTTTGACGATATCGACAATCTCGTGGATATTTCGGAGGATGAAAACGCACAATATAATGATGAACGTTTTTTTGATCGAGAAGAGCCTTCGAAAAGTCCTGTTTTCCCAGTAGAGTATCAAGATATGACAAAAATAACGCCTTCTTCTGAGATCGATTCCTTTGAGTCATTACCACTAGAAGAGAACTTAGCATTAAAAGGTTTGCAAAGAGCTGGTCAAGCGGATCATACAATTGATAGTGATGGTGTGCGAACAGTTGTTACATCATCAGGAAAAGTCATTCAATATGAAGTGGAAGGTATTCCAGGTACGAAAAAAGTAGTGGCGGCAAGTCGCGATAGTGATCCGCATGGAATCGGTGAAAAACGAACTGATTTAGATGATGATAAAATTAAAATCAATACGTACACACCGAAGAAAGAGCATATTTTTCCGAGTATTAACCTTTTGAACAAGCCTGTGCGTACTGGAAATGAAAAGAGCAATAAGCGCGAGCTAAATGAAACAGCAGCAAAATTACAACAAACGCTATTGGATTTTGGTGTAGGTGTTACGATTACCAATGTTAGTTGCGGCCCTTCTGTTACACGTTATGAGCTACAACCAGAGCAAGGTGTGAAGGTGAGTCGTATTTTAGCACTAGCAGACGATATAAAACTGAATCTTGCGGCGGCAGATATTCGTATTGAAGCGCCAATCCCAGGAAAAGCGGCTGTTGGTATTGAAGTGCCTAATAAAGAAAATACACCTGTTTTACTTAGAAGCATTATTGAAAGTCCTGAATTTAGACAATCAAAATCAAATATTTCATTTGCTGTCGGAAAAGATATTAGCGGACAAACCATTGTAACGGATATTGGAAAGATGCCGCATTTACTGATTGCGGGAGCAACTGGATCTGGTAAGTCGGTTTGTATCAATACACTAATCACAAGTATTTTATATAAAGCAAAGCCAGAGGATGTCAAGTTGATTATGATTGATCCAAAGGTTGTTGAATTAAGTATTTACAATGGCATTCCGCATTTGATGCTTCCAGTTGTAACGGATCCTAAAAAAGCGACAAACGCATTGGGATGGGCTGTTAATGAAATGACAGATCGTTATCAGAAATTTGCAGAGCATAATGTAAGAGACATTGGTGGCTACAATGCCAAAATCGAAACACTTTTGGCGGACAATGAAGAAAATAAGCTCGAAAAAATGCCGCAAATCGTTATTGTTGTTGATGAGTTAGCCGATCTTATGATGGTAGCACCAAAAGATGTCGAGGAATCGATTTGTCGATTGGCTCAACTAGCTAGAGCGGCAGGAATTCATTTGGTGATAGCGACACAACGACCATCGGTCAATGTTATCACAGGACTGATTAAGGCCAATATGCCATCACGAATTGCATTTGCTGTTTCATCAGGCGTTGATTCACGAACGATTATTGATGGTGTTGGTGCAGAAAAATTGCTTGGAAAGGGCGATATGCTCTTTTATCCATATGGTTATCCAAAGCCTGTACGTATTCAAGGAGCCTTTGTTTCAGATAAGGAAGTGACAGATATTGTTGCATTTTTATCAAAACAAACAAAAGAAGAAGGAGGACAAATGCGCCTAAACGAAGACGTGATTACGGCACCACTACCTTCTGAAAAAACAACAAAAAGTGATGAGATGAATCAAAACGATGAATTGTTTTTTGAGGCAGGCGAATGCATTATTATGAGTCAAAAGGCATCCATTGGCATGTTACAGCGACGATTTAGAATTGGCTTTAATCGTGCGGCGCGTATTGTGGACCAGTTGGCACTTGCAGGTGTTGTGGGTGAGGAAGAGGGTACAAAACCAAGAAAAATTCTAATGTCAGAAGAAGAATATAGAGAAAAATTCAAGGCGTAACGGAGGTTTTATGAAAACAGATATTCAAATTGCACAAGAAGTTTCAATGAATCCCATTGTTGATGTTGTTAAGGAGTATGGAATTACTCAAGATGATTTGGAGTTATACGGAAAATACAAAGCTAAATTATCAGATGAATTATGGGAGCGTGCAAAAGACAAAAAAGACGGAAAGCTTGTTTTAGTAACGGCGATTAATCCAACACCAGCAGGTGAAGGAAAAACAACAACAAGTGTTGGGCTTGGTCAAGCAATGGCGAAAATCGGACAAAAAGCGATGATTTGTTTGCGAGAACCATCATTAGGCCCTTGTTTTGGTGTGAAAGGTGGAGCTGCGGGCGGTGGTTATGCACAAGTCATTCCGATGGAAGATTTGAATTTGCATTTCACAGGTGATTTTCATGCAATTACATCAGCAAATAATTTATTAGCAGCTATGCTAGATAATCATATTCAACAAGGCAATTCCTTAGGAATTGATACAAGACAAGTTGTTTGGAAGAGATGTGTCGATATGAATGACCGTGCACTACGAAATGTCGTAGTAGGACTTGGCGCAAAAATGGATGGCGTTGTAAGAGAAGATCATTTTGTTATTACCGTGGCATCAGAGATTATGGCAATTCTTTGCTTGGCAAATGATATGGCTGATTTAAAAGAGAAGCTAGGAAATATTATTGTGGCTTATACTTTCAAAAATGAACCAGTCTATGCAAGAGAATTAAATGCAGTTGGAGCGATGGCAGCCTTATTAAAGGACGCGATGAAACCAAATATTATTCAAACGCTTGAGCATACACCAGCTATTATTCATGGTGGGCCATTTGCGAATATTGCGCATGGTTGTAATAGTGTAAAAGCTACAAAAATGGGACTGAAACTAGCGGATGTGGTGATTACAGAGGCGGGATTTGGTGCAGATTTAGGTGCAGAGAAGTTTTTGGATATTAAATGTCGAAAAGCAAACCTAAAGCCAGATGCCATTGTGATTGTTGCGACGGTTCGTGCCCTAAAATATAACGGCGGAATCGAAAAAACGGATTTAGCTAAACCAAATGTTGAGGCGTTAGAAAAGGGAATTGTTAATTTAGAAAAACATATTGAGAATATGCAAAAATTCGGTGTGCCGATTATTGTAACGTTAAATGCATTTGTCACAGATACGGAAGAAGAATACCAATTTATCAAGGCATTTTGTGAAGCGAGAAATTGTGAGTTTGCGTTATCAAATGTATGGGCAGATGGTGGCGATGGCGGCGTGGAACTTGCCAATAAAGTGATGGACACGTTGAACCATAAGGAAAGTCATTTTAAATTGCTTTATCCAGATGATATGCCAATCGCTGAGAAAATCAAAACGATTGCAAAAGAAATTTATGGTGCAAAGGATGTTGCGTTTTCGCCAGAAGCCACTAGAATGTTAGCTAAAATCGAAAAGATGGGAATGAGTCATTTCCCAGTTTGTATGGCAAAGAACCAATATTCTTTATCAGATGACGCTACAAAGCTTGGTAGACCAAGCGATTTCACAATTCAAGTAAGGGATATGTATGTGAGTGCAGGTGCTGGCTTTGTCGTTGCATTGACAGGTAGCATTATGACAATGCCTGGATTACCAAAGGTTCCTGCGGCAGAAGGTATTGATGTAGACGAAAACGGCGTAATAAATGGTTTGTTCTAATTAACCGTAAGACTTATGCACAAGTAATCATTTTTATGGTGCTTGTGCATATATCATATATACAAAATGAGGCAGTGGTATGATTCATATTTTTTTAGAAGATATTATAGAAGCGACAAACGGTCAGTTGCTTGTTGGAAATACGACAGAGGAAATTCGCACATTGTGTATTGATTCAAGAGAAATCAAACAAGGTGATCTTTTTGTGCCACTTATTGGTGAGCAAGCAGATGGACATCGCTTTATTGAAAAAGCATTTGAATTAGGAGCGATTGCCACATTAACCATGCATAAAGAAACAAAAAAACTTGGTGGTGTACAAATTCTTGTAGAAGATTCTCAAGATGCTATGGGGAAAATCGCAACATATATTCGAAATAAAATGACGATACCGACCATTGGAATTACAGGAAGTGTGGGTAAAACCACAACGAGAGAGCTTTGTGCATTAGCACTTCGTGCAAAAAAAAATGTGTACTGTACGGAAAAAAACTATAATAATTTATTGGGATTGCCGATTACGCTTTCACGTATCCAAAAAGAACACGAGATGGCTGTAGTGGAAATAGGCATGGGAGTGCCAGACGAAGTGGAAGTATTAGCAAAAATGGCACAACTAGATGTAGGAGTGATTACCAATATCAAAGACTCGCACATTGAACATTTTCATTCGCGCGAAAATATATGTGCAGAAAAATATAAAATAACAAAAGGTTTTCGAGAGAATGCCATATTGTTTATTAATGCGGATGACGAGCTGCTAATGAATTATCGAAAACATATTGATTACAAGATCATTACGTATGGATGTGATGATAAAGCAGATATTGTATGCAAAAACTATCATATTCAAAATGGGAAGGTGAATTTCTCTTATGTTAGCAAGGGCGTATCGTATCCCGTTTCGTTACAAGTATTAGGTGTTCACAATATGCTAAATGCAACGGTTGCTATTGCTGTGGCAGAATATTTTGGAATTTCACCAGATGAGGCTATTAAAAAAGTCGAAACATATACGGGATATAAGGGCAGACTTCAAGTGCATAAAATAAAACAGGGAATGCTAATTGATGACTCCTATAATGCAAATCCTGATTCAATGATTGCGGGCGCAAAAATTGCCTCTTCCATCGATGTAGAAGGGGAGAAAATCGTTGTTTTGGGTGATATTCTTGAGCTTGGAGAATTTAGCGAAAATCGCCATTGTGAAGTAGGATATGAAATTGCCAATTTGCCAATCGATAAGATTTTTTTGGTGGGCGAACAAAGCCAATTTATATTAAAAGGAATTGCCCAAAAACGAGGAGATAAAGCGTTGGAAAAGGTTAGACATTTTTGTTGCCTAGAAGATGCGATTGAAGAAATTAGACAGACGAAAGGTGACGACAATGTCATTTACATAAAAGCATCTCATGGAATGAATTTTGCAAAAATTGTTACACAATTAATTAGCCAACATGTCACAAAGAAAAATGAGGAGTCGTAATGGTTGCTTCAGTCATTATTGATATTTCGGTTGAACAACTTGACCGTATTTTTGAATATCTTGTGCCAAAGCACTTAGAGGAAACAATCAAAATTGGTTCTTCTATTAAGATACCCTTTGGAAGAGGGAATCGATTGATTAATGGTTATGTGATTGATTTAGGAAAGTATTCAAAATATGATCGTAATAAATTAAAAGAAGTCAGCGAAGTGTTAACACAACGTGTGACGATGGACTCGTTTTTTATAGAGATGGCTGCGTTTATACGTAACCGTTATGGTTCGACGATGAATCAAGCCTTAAAAACAGTATTGCCCGTAAAAAAACAAGTGAGAGCGATTGAGAAAAAGTATTATCGACTTGCCATTTCAAAAGAAGAAAAAGACTCATTATTAGAAATAGAAAGAAAAAATAAGCGAACACAAGCGCGGGTAAGACTTCTAGAAGCATTTGAGCAAACAGATATGATTGCTGATGAATTATTAAAATCGAAACTAAATATATCGCAAGCTATTTTAAATGGTTGTTTAAAAAATGGCATCATTGTTGCAGAACATGAAAAGCATTATCGAACCCCTATAAAGAATACGTATGCGATTCAAGAGCCAGTTATATTGAACCAACAGCAAGCATCTTGTGTCGAGAAAATATTTGAAAATCATGCAAGTAAGGCAAAACCACATTTAATTCATGGCATTACTGGAAGTGGAAAAACAGAAGTGTATATGGAAGTTATTACGAAGTGCTTATCAAAAGGACAACAAGCCATTGTATTAATTCCTGAAATTGCTCTCACATACCAAACGGTTATGCGTTTTTATAAGCGGTTCGGAAATAGAATTGCGATTATGAATTCAAAATTATCACAGGGAGAACGATTTGATCAAATTGAAATGGCTAGAAAAGGCGAAATCGACATTATGATTGGGCCACGTTCTGCCTTGTTTACGCCATTTCAACGATTAGGTGTTGTTATTATTGATGAGGAACACGAATCAAGCTACAAAAGCGATTCTGCTCCTAAATATCATGCGAGAGACATTGCAATATGGCGAGGACAAAAAGAACACGCACTAGTTGTTTTAGGTTCTGCAACGCCGTCAATTGAATCGTATTACGAATGTAAAAAAGGAAATTATTATTTATATGAGTTAACGAATCGCGCTTCCGAAAATAGTCAGTTGGCTAAAGTGGAAATCGTTGATTTGAAAAATGAACTAAAGCTTGGAAATCGAACGATTCTTAGTAAAGCATTGAAAGAAAGCATGGAAAATAGATTAGCGAACAATGAACAGATGATGCTTTTTTTGAATCGACGTGGATTTGTTAATTTTGTTTCATGTCGTTCGTGCGGTGAGCCAATTAAATGTGTGCATTGTGATGTATCCTTAAAGGCGCACAATGATGGAATGTTGCATTGTCATTATTGCGATTATAAAGTTGCGTTGCCTTCAAATTGTCCAAAATGCACCTCGCCGTATATTGGTGGATTTGGACTAGGAACACAAAAAGTAGAAGCTTTTGTGCAAAAAACATTTCCGAATGCTAGAATTCTTCGCATGGATTATGACACAACACGTAGCAAGGATAGTTATGAAAAAATATTATCTGCCTTTGCAAATCATGAGGCGGATATCTTAATTGGAACGCAGATGATTGTTAAAGGACATGACTTCCCCAATGTTACTTTAGTAGGAATACTGGCTGCGGATTTATCATTAAATTCTGATAATTATACAGGTGCCGAAAAAACATTTCAATTATTAACGCAAGCAGCAGGTCGAGCTGGACGAGCGCAAAAAAAAGGTGAAGTCATTATTCAAACCTATCAACCTGAGCATTATGCTGTAATCGCCTCAAAGGAGCAAAATTATATTCGGTTTTATGAAAATGAAATCGAATATCGAAAGGTGCTTGTATATCCGCCGATTGGTCATTTGTTAACGATACAAGTGATTGGAGAGGATGATGATTTGGCACAAATGCTAATTGAGTCTTATGCAGGATTTATAAATACACAATTTTGTGGTAAAATGATTACGATCGTTGGTCCTAGCGATGAAAAAGTTGCTAAAATCAAGGATTTATATCGAAAAAATGTGTTTGTTAAGTGTCTAGACGAAGATGTATTGTTGGAAATTAAAAATGCAATCGAAGAAAAATTTACGATTGGTCAATCGAAAATGATAACGCAATTTGATATACAATAGAATTGTATTGTGAGGAGAAAGTAAAATGGCAATTAGAAAAATTAGAGCAATGGATGATCCGATTTTGCGCAAGCAATCAAAAGAGGTTAAAGATGTAACGCTACGTAACCGTATATTGATTAATGATATGTTAGATACGATGTACGACGCACAAGGGGTTGGACTTGCAGCCGTTCAAGTTGGTGTCTTAAAAAGAATCGTAGTAATTGATGTCGGAGAAGGACCAATTATTATGATTAATCCTGTGATTATTGAGACTAGTGGCGAACAAACAGGGCTAGAAGGATGCTTGAGCTTGTCGGGAAAATTTGCGCAAGTAACTCGTCCTAATTGGGTTAAGGCAAGAGCGTTCGACGAAAAGATGGAAGAGTTTGAAATTGAAGGTGAAGATTTTTTGGCGCGTGCAATCTGTCATGAATGCGACCATTTAGATGGAAAAGTATATATTGATATTGCCGAGAGTAAGATCTATGATTCCGAAGAGCTTGAGCAATTAGAAAACGAAGAAAACGAAGAGTAATCAATAAATGTGAGAGGGGGATGTAACTATGCGAATTGTATTTATGGGAACACCAGATTTTGCGGTGCCTACACTAATTGATTTGATAGAAAGCAAGCATGAAGTGATTGGTGTATTTACGCAACCCGATCGAGCGAAAGGGCGTGGAGGAAAACTTTCATTTCCACCAGTCAAGGAAGAGGCTATAAAGCATCAAATTCCAGTATTTCAGCCAATAAAGATCCGAACCGATGAAAATATTGCCATCTTAAAAGAACTAAGGCCAGATGTGATTATTGTTGTAGCATTTGGGCAAATACTATCACCTGCTATTTTAGAGTTACCACGTTTTGGTTGTATCAATGTTCACGCATCGTTGCTTCCCAAATATCGTGGAGCAGCACCTATCCAATGGAGTATTATCAATGGTGACAACAAAACGGGAATTACTATTATGCAAATGGATAAAGGGCTTGATACGGGCGACATTTTAGATGTGATTGAGGTTCCGATTGAAGAAAGAGAAACGGGTGCATCATTATTCGATAAATTATCAAAAATGGGTGGAGTAGCTGTTTTAAAAGTGCTTGATGAATTAGCCGAAAATAAGATTGTTCCACAAAAGCAAGACGACCTTACGGCAACACATGTTAAAATGCTTACAAAAGAAATGGGACATATTTCATTTGACGCGAGTGCAAGGGACATAGATTGTTATATTCGAGGTTTGTTAACATGGCCGGGTGCCTATATGTACTATCAAGATAAACAAATTAAAATTTGGGATGCCTATCCAATTGATGAAGCGGTATTTTTTGAACTATCTCATATGAATACCGAACAGCTGAATGCTTTTCCAATAGGAAGCGTTTGTTTCATCGATAAAGAAGGCATTTATGTTAAAGCAAAAAAAGATCTAATGAAAATTACGAGATTACAATTGCAAGGAAAAAAACAATTGGAGACAGACGCATTTTTAAGGGGATTTTCATTGGAAGTTGGAGATGTGTTTTTGTAAGTAATTGAGAGGAATAAGGATGAATATTAATTCACGACAAGTTGCACTAGATATTATTATAGAGGTTATGGAAAATGAGGGATTTGTTCATGTCTTATTAAATCAAGCATTATCGAAATATGCTTTTATCGACAAGAGAGAACGCTCGTTTATTACGCGACTTACAAAAGGAACGATTGAGCAAGTGATTTTGCTTGATTATATCATTGATCAATATTCCAAAATGCCTGTTCATAAAATGAAGCCATTTATACGCAATGTACTTCGAATGACGGTATATCAATTAAAAGATATGAAAAGTGTGCCAGATATGGCAGCTTGCAATGAAAGTGTTAAGCTCGTTAAACAACGTGGTTTGCATATGCTTTCTGGCTTTGTCAATGGCGTGTCTAGAAATATCGCTCGTGGTTTGCCACAGCTAAACATACCAAAGGATTTATCCCTTCAATATTCCATGCCAAAATGGATTTTGGATGAATGGGGAAAACGCTATACAGAAGAAGAAATCACAGCTATATTAGAGAGTTTTCAAGACGAAGGAGCAAATGGTACGTGCGTTAGAATTTTAGGGAACGTTGTCTCCAGAAACATAGTTCCCGAAAACAAAGTTTCCAAAGAGGAATTGCTAACAATTTTACAAAGTGAAGGAATTTCTTATCGAGAGCATGAGTTTTTAAATCATTGCATATATATATCTAATTTTGATTCATTAGAAAAAACAAAAAGCTTTCAAAATGGATATTATCAAGTTCAAGATAGTGCGAGCATACTATTAGGGGAGCTTCTTCCGCTAAAAAAAGGTAATAAATGCTTGGATATGTGTGCTGCACCAGGTGGAAAAACGATTATGATGGCGGATATAATCGGAGAGACAGGGCAAGTCATTAGCCGTGATGTTTCTTATGAAAAATGTGCATTAATTGAAGAGAATCGTATGCGATGTCATTTCGATACTATACAAATTGAAGAATTTGATGCCTTAGTATATGATAGCTATTCAAAAAATCAATATGACCTTGTGCTAGTAGATGCACCATGTTCGGGGCTTGGAATTATCGGAAGTAAGCCAGATATCAAATACAAAATGACAAAAGAAAAACAAGTGCAATTACAGCAATTACAGCGAACAATATTAAAAAATGCCATGCAATATGTAAAAGACGATGGCTACTTAGTGTATAGTACGTGTACCATATCACCATATGAAAACGAAGATAATGTAGATTTTATTTTAGAACAAAAAGAATTTGTTCAACACAGATTAAAAGCCTATTTACCAGAAAAACTAGCAGAGAAAATCGATGATACAAAGGGGATACAACTATTGCCTGGAATCCATAAATCTGAAGGGTTTTTTATTTCGATTTTTCATAAAGAAGGTGGGGAAAATGAATCTAGATAAAATTGATATTAAGTCACTTTCCTACACAATGCTTGAGGAAGCATTTAAAAAACAAGGATATCCGACCTATCGAGTGAAGCAAGTTTATGATTGGCTTCATAAGAAATTTGTAAAGAGTTTTGACGAAATGTCAAATTTACCGAAAGAAATGATTGAATTTCTGAAAAAAAACTATTATATCCTTGTTTTATCGGTAGTAGATATGTTAAAATCTAAAGTTGATGGAACTAATAAAGTTCTGTTCGCATTAGAGGATCAAAATGTGATTGAAACTGTTTGGATGGAGTACCAGCATGGCAATAGTGTTTGTATTTCTACGCAAGCTGGATGTCGGATGGGATGCGCCTTTTGTGCATCAACAATTGACGGATTAGAACGCAATCTAAAAGCATCTGAAATGCTAGAACAAATTTATCAATTACAGGCGCTAAAAGAAAAAAGAGTTTCACACATTGTCATCATGGGTTCTGGAGAACCATTTGATAATTATGAAGAAATCATAAGCTTCTTGCATATAATTACAGATGAAAAGGGCTTAAATATTAGTCCAAGAAACATTACGATTTCAACGTGTGGTTTAGTGCCAGAAATTCTTCGTTTTGCAAGTGAAAAAATTCCTGTCACATTGGCGATTTCGCTACATGCACCTAATGATGTATTGAGACAAACCATTATGCCGATTGCCAAAAAGTACCCGATTTTGGCAGTGCTTGATGCATGTCAAGTGTATTTCAACGAAACGGGAAGACGCTTAACTTTTGAATATATCATGTTGAAGGACATTAACGATTCAATAGAAAGTGCAGATGAATTGGCTAGATTACTACGAGGGTACAACTGTCATGTGAATTTAATTCCAGGGAATCCAGTTGAAGAAAGACCGTTTCAAAATTCTAGCGCCAAGACTGTTGAGAATTTCAGACGACGCTTGGAGCGATCAAACATTCAAGTGACGATTCGACGTGAAATGGGACGTGATATTAATGGCGCTTGCGGACAACTTCGAAAAACCCATTTAGACAAAAATTAAGTTAACTAATGATTAAGAGAGGAGAAAGTATGATAGATGCATATGGAGCAAAAGATACAGGATTTACAAGAACAATCAATCAAGATTATATTTACTATTCTGTGACACCTATTGGCTCTCTTCCGAATTTATTAATTATCGCAGATGGTATGGGTGGTCATAAAGCGGGCGATTATGCTTCGCGCCTTACCGTTGAAAAATTAATTGAGTTTTTCACAGAGCATCGATTTGATTCGATAGTTACGGCTTTTAATGAAGGTGTAAAATTAGTCAATCACGTGGTGGTAAAAAAAGCAGAAATGAATCCCGATTATTATGGTATGGGAACAACATTAGTGCTTGCTACCGTTTTGAATAATATATTATATGTTGCCAATGTTGGTGATAGTCGATTATATATTATTGATGAAGATATTATTCAAGTGACTAGAGATCACTCCTATGTTGAAGAATTAGTCGCTTTAGGAAAAATCGAAAGAAACTCACAAGAATATAACAATAGAAAAAACATTATTACAAAAGCTATTGGTAATGCAGACGGCGTGATTCCAGATTTCTTTGAAGTGGATATTAAAAACGAATGCAAATTATTATTATGTTCAGATGGACTTACTAATATGTTAACAAACGAAATGATTTTTAAAATTGTAAATGAGCATAGCAATATCAAAGAATCAGTTACAAGATTAATAGATGAAGCAAATAAAAATGGCGGGCGAGATAATATTTCAGTTATTCTTGCTAAAGTACATTGATGGAGGCTAATTTATGTTGAAAACAGGTGAATTTTTAGGAGATCGATATGAAATTCTTGAATTAATCGGTAGTGGTGGAATGGCAGATGTTTATAAAGCAAAATGCCACAAACTAAATCGTATGGTTGCTATTAAGGTGCTTAAAAAAGAATTTTGCACAGATCGCAATTTTGTATCACGTTTCAAAATAGAAGGTCAATCCGCTGCTGGACTATTGCATGCGAATATCGTAAATATATATGATGTTGGTGATGAAGGCGATATTCATTATATTGTTATGGAATTAGTTGAAGGCGTTACATTAAAAGAGTTTATTCAACGAAAAGGAAGACTTGAAATTAGAGAATCCATCGGAATCGCTATTCAAATCGCACAAGGTATTGCGGCGGCTCACGAGCAAGGCATTATCCATCGTGATATTAAACCTCAAAATGTAATTATTTCAAACGACGGAAAAGCGAAGGTGGCTGATTTTGGCATTGCTAAAGTACCATCTGCGAATACAATCAATTCAGATGCAGTCGGCTCCGTATATTATTTTTCGCCTGAGCAAGCTAGAGGTGGTTATTGTGATGAGCGAAGTGATATTTATTCGCTGGGCATTACACTTTATGAAATGCTCACAGGAAAGCTACCATTTGATGGCGATAATAACGTAGCCATCGCATTGGCGCATCTAAATGATGAAATTACTCCGCCACGCGAAATTGAGCCAATGATTCCGATTAGTTTGGAAAAAATCATTTTAAAAGCAACACAAAAAAAACAAGAACGACGCTACGCAACAGTCAATGATTTAATCTCTGATTTGCGTAAAGCTTTATTTATGCCAGAAACAGATTTTGTGGAAATGACGCCAATTAGTAATTCCTCACCGACTGTTTTAATTAGCGATGGCGATATTTCTACAATTAGACAAAATTCTCGTGTAACGCTTATTGATGAGGCGAGTGTGATTAATGAAGATTTTGATGAGGATATTGAAACTACATCAAATGAAGAGGATGACAACAACGAGGATGAAGGAAACGAAAATACACTTTTTGATAAAATCATTTTAGCAGTTGGAATTTTCGTTGCAGCGATCATTGTTATCATTGCTGTCTTTTTGCTTGTTCAATTCATCAAGGGTAATACAGCTTCTACCGATAAGACAACAGAGGCTACAGAAAGCACAGGAATTGATAGCAAACAAACAAAAATGCCAAACTTGATTGGAAAAACACAAGAAGAAGCTTATGAGCTTTTAAAAGAGCATAATCTAGGAATTCAACGTGAGTATGGAATTTCTGAAGAATATGCAGTTGGCTATGTGTATGCACAAGAGTTTAAAGAAGATACCATTATTGATAAAAATCAAAAAGTGAAGGTTTGGATTAGTGAAGGAAGCGAATTTATTGATATACCAGATGATTTGATTGGTCAAAAATATGCAGCAGTTCGACTAAAATTACTGGATTTGGAATTTGTCGTTGAACCAGAATACGAATTCAGCGATGAATATGAGAAGGATTACGTGATTAATACATCTCCTGAGCCTGGCGTTGGAAAACTTAAAAAAGGTGATACCATTACCGTTTATGTGAGCAAAGGCGAAGAAATTATTATGATAAAGGTTCCAGAACTTCGCTTGTATACATTAGACGAAGCGGAAAGAGAACTTGCGGAACTTGGCTTAAAAATAGGTGAAGTGACAGAAGAATATAGCAACACGTATGATGTGGGCGTTATCATGTCTCAAAGTGTAGAGAAAAATCAAGAAATTGAATATGGCGAAAAAATCGATGTTGTCATTAGTAAAGGCAAAGAGTTTGCTAGTGTTCCCGACTTAGAAGGAATGACTGAGGAAGAGGCTGAAAAAGCGCTCGAAGAAGAAGGTTTACAACTTGGTAAGGTAACAGAAGACTATAGTGATGAAATCGAAGAAGGACTTGTTATTAGTCAAAGTGTTGAAAAGAAAACAGATGCTAAGATTGATTCAAAAGTCGATATTGTGATCAGTAAAGGAATTGAGAAAGTAAAAGTTCCTGTTTTAATCGGTTTGACAGCTGATGAAGCAAAGAGAGAGCTTGAAAAAGCAGGATTGAAATTGGGAGAAATATCTGAAAAAGAAAAAGAAGGAGCTATTCCAGGACGATGCATCGAGAGCAGTGTTCTTTCAAACGAAGAGGTTGATAAAGGAACATCAATTGATATTGTCATTGCAAAAGAAATTGTGATAACTCCTCCTCCAACAGAAGCACCAACTATACCAGAACAACCAGAGACAGAGGCTCAAACAGTAGAGCAAACGCAAGAACAACAGCCATAAATAAATGAGGCGAATAAGAATGCATAATCAAATGATTAATTTAGATAAAACCATTCAAGGAATTATTATCAAAGGAATGGGAGGGAACTATCAAGTCGCAATCAATAAAAACTGTGTATATAATTGCAATGCGAAAGGTGTTTTCCGTTATCAAAAAATTAAACCAACGATTGGTGATCGCGTTGTTATCGAAGTGATTGATCAGGAAAACTTCCTTGGCAATATTATTAAAATTGAAAGCAGGACGAATATCTTAATTCGCCCTGCGGTTTCTAATGTTGACCAAGGGATGATTATCTTTGCATTGGCACAGCCGACACCAAATCTTAATTTGCTTGATCGTTTTTTAGTACAAATGCAAATGCAAAATTTAAAAACAATGATTGTCTTTAGTAAAAGCGACTTAGTAGAAGAATCAACTATTCAAGAAATGTGTCGGCATTATGAAAAAACGGGTTATGAAACAATGGTCATATCGGTTGAAAATAAAATTGGTATTGATGATCTAATTAAAAAAATCAAAGGCAAAACAACTGTATTGGCAGGACCTTCTGGCGTAGGGAAATCTTCACTTATCAATGCGATTAGTCCAAATATTCAAGCACAAACAGGCGAATTAAGTGAGAAGATTAAGCGTGGAAAGCATACGACAAGACATAATGAATTAATGTTTATTGATACGGATACATACTTAGTAGATACGCCAGGTTTTAGTTCCTTAATCATAGACGGAATTGAGTGTAATGATTTGAGAGAATATTACCCTGAATTTGATGCGTTTCGTGAGGAATGCCGTTTTAGTGGATGTGTTCATATAAATGAAAAGGATTGTGGTATAAAAAATGCGCTTGCAAAAAACAATATTTCATCAGTCCGATATAATAATTATAAATTGTTATACGAAGAACTTAAAAAGAATCAACAGTATTAAGGAGTGACTTATGGCATTACTTTCACCTTCAATGTTAGCAGCCGATTTCAATTGTCTTGGCGAACAAATTAACTTATTAGAAAAAGCAAAAATTACGCATTTGCATATTGATGTGATGGATGGTATGTTTGTACCAAGTATTTCATATGGTATGCCAGTGATTTCTTCAATACGCAAAAATACCAATTTACAATTTGATGTGCACTTAATGATTGAAGAGCCAATTCGCTATATTGAGGAATTTGTAAAGGCTGGAGCAAATAGTATTACCATTCACGTAGAAAGTTGCAAGAATGTTGTTGCGACAATTCGAGAAATTAAGAAATTTGGTATAAAAGCGGGAATTACATCGAAGCCAGGAACACCATTAGAAATGATTCTCCCATACATGGATAAAGTAGATATGCTATTGATTATGTCTGTTGAACCGGGTTTTGGAGGGCAGACATTTATGAAAGAGTCTCTTGAAAAAATTCGATTTATGCGTAAATACATAGATGAACGAAATCTATTCGTTATGATTGAGGTAGATGGAGGTATCAACTTATCTAATGTTAAGAGTGTAAAAGAAGCTGGTTGTGACATCATTGTAGCGGGAACAGCCATTTTTGAGGGAGATATTCTTTCAAATATTAAGGCATTAGAAGAAGAGTAGGCAAACTATGAAGATAGCTATAATTTCAGGTGGAGACATATCCATTGAATGGGCAAGGGCATTTTTTAAAAAAGAAAACTTTGACTACATTGTGTGCGCAGATGGTGGGATGAAAACAGCGATAGCGCTTGATTTGTATGTGGATTATTTCACGGGCGATTTTGATTCGATTGAAGAAAACGCTGTAACAACTTATAAAGATCAAAACAAAAACACACTAGTGATTGATCCCCATTCTTCGATTAAGGATGAAACAGATACCGAAAATGCAATTTGTCATGCGATTGATACTATCAATCAAAGTACATCAACGCATTCGCAAAGAGATGAAATTTATATAATTGGAGGTTTGGGAGGTCGATTTGACCATGCACTAATCAATGTGTATTTACTTGAGAAACTTTTAAAACAAGGCATTGATAGTTACATAGTGGATCCTTGGAATCGTATTCGTATGATTAAGCAATCAATTATATTAAAAAAAGACGAACAATATGGAAAATACGTTTCATTAATTGCCTATTCGGATGAAGTGGGTAACATAACCCTGAAAGGATTTAAATATCCATTAACAAATAGAAGCATTAAAAAATCAGATTCATTAACAATTAGTAATGAAATTGAAGCTAACGAAGGGCATATTTTATTTGAAGGTGGAATATTTATTGTGATTGAAAGTCGTGACGCATAATTTTTTTCATATAATGATATACAAAGTATTTAATAAGTGTATAAAAAGGAATCAATAAGTCAAAAGCGAAACGATTTGTATCGTGTTGTTTTGAGCCACAATCAATGGTTTTACAATGGTGTTCAATTTTGTGAAAAAAGCGAATAAATTTCTTCGAAAAAGGAAGAAACGTGTAATGTTCAAAAAATGCAACATATTGTAGCGCGAGAATATACACATAAACATGAATAAGCAATTCGTTGCTTAATGAATATGTGCTAATCGCTAATTTTGTTTGAAAGGATGTTTTGTGAAGCTCTTTTATTTCAGTAGCTAATGCAAATGATGCATCAGGAGTCGTGGAAATGAAACGAAGTAATTCACACTGGATAGGAAGATGCACTACTTGTTCTTCAAGTACAAATGAAATGGCAGAATGCTTTTGCAAATGATTAAACATGATTTCCTCCTAAGTGTATATGAACACGGTATCAATGTATCATAAAAAAAAGTTGATTTCAATCAAGAATGATAGCTTGAAGTAATGTTTTTAAATCGCTTTACAACGATGAAAAGGTGTGTTATAGTACATAAGTAAAACGCCGATGCTCGGAATACGGATACTCCAACCGTAATCTTGGTGTCTGGTAAGTATAATTAATGGAGGATAGAAACATGATTTCTAAAGAAAAAAAACAATCAATTATCAACGAATTCGCTAGAACAGAAGGTGACACAGGTTCACCTGAAGTACAAATTGCTATTTTAACAGCAAGAATCAACGAATTAACAGAGCATTTGAAAATCAACAAAAAAGATCATCATTCAAGAAGAGGACTTCTAAAAATGGTTGGTCAAAGAAAAGGTTTATTAAACTATTACAAGAATAAAAACCTTGAAGGCTACCGTGAACTAATTAAAAAATTAGGTATCAGAAAATAAAAATGCATAGGGTGGAGGAATCCACCCTTTCATTTCGTTTAGGAAATAAATTTCGAAAGGAAATTAAAAGACATGTTTAAAACATACTCAATGGAGCTAGCAGGCAGAACATTGTCCATCGATATCGGACGTGTTGGTGCACAAGCAAACGGTTGTGCATTTATGCATTATGGAGATACGGTAGTATTAAGCACAGCTACTGCATCAGATAAACCACGTGATGGGATTGACTTTTTCCCACTTAGTGTAGAATATGAAGAGAAGTTATATGCTGTTGGAAAAATCCCAGGAGGATTTACACGTCGTGAGGGACGTGCAAGTGAAAATGCAATATTAACATCACGCGTTATTGATCGCCCTATGCGTCCATTATTTCCAAAAGACTATAGAAATGATGTAACCATCAGCAATATGGTTATGTGCGTGGATCCAGATTGCTCACCAGAAATCACAGCAATGCTTGGAAGCGCCTTATCCGTAAGCATATCAGATATTCCATTTGATGGCCCTGTGTCTATGACACAAGTAGGTTTAATTGATGGCGAATTTGTTTTTAATCCAAATGCGGATCAAAAAGCTGCTTCAGACTTAGCCTTGACAGTGGCATCAACAAAAGAAAAAGTTATTATGATTGAAGCGGGAGCAAATGAAGTTGTTGAAAGTGTTATGATTGATGCAATTTTTGCAGCACATGAGCTTAATCAAAAAGTTATTGCGTTCTTCCAAACAATTGTAGATGATTGCGGAAAAGAAAAGCATACGTACGAAAGCGTTGATACACCAGAAGCTCTTTGGGATGATATGGTTGCTTTTATTACACCAGAGGCTATGGAAGTGGCTGTATTTACAGATCAAAAACAAGTACGCGAGGAAAATCTAAAAGACATCAAAGCAAAATTAGTAGAGCGTTATTCAGAAGCACATCCAGAGTGGTTGCCACTTTTAGATGAAGCAGTTTATAAGTTCCAAAAGAAAACGGTTCGAAAAATGATTCTTAAAGATCATAAACGTCCAGATGGTCGTGCAATTACGGAAATTCGTAAGCTATCTGCCGAAATTGATTTATTACCAAGAACACATGGTTCAGGTATGTTTACAAGAGGTCAAACACAAATTTGTACAGTGACAACATTGGCGCCATTGTCAGAGGCACAACGTTTAGATGGTTTAGATGAAGCAGAAACATCAAAACGTTATATGCATCATTATAACTTCCCAAGTTATTCTGTTGGTGAAACAAGACCTTCAAGAGGACCAGGAAGAAGAGAAATTGGACATGGAGCATTGGCTGAAAAAGCATTGATTCCTGTTTTGCCAAACAATGAGGAATTCCCATATGCGATTCGTACAGTTTCTGAAACATTTGAGTCAAATGGTTCAACTTCACAAGCTTCTGTTTGTGCATCATCATTATCTTTAATGGCTGCTGGTGTTCCAATTAAAGCAGCAGTTGCTGGTATTTCTTGTGGACTTGTAACAGGCGATACAGATGATGATTATATTGTATTGACAGATATTCAAGGACTTGAAGATTTCTTTGGAGATATGGACTTTAAGGTAGCTGGTACACATAAGGGTATCACAGCAATCCAAATGGATATTAAAATCCACGGATTAACACGTGCGATTATCGAAGAAGCAATTGCAAAAACAAAAGAAGCTAGAACCTATATTATCAATGATATTATGAATCCTGTTATTGCAGAGCCTAGAGAAGAAGTTGGAAAATATGCACCTAAGATTATTACAACCATGATTGATGTTGAAAAAATCGGCGATGTAGTTGGTAAACAAGGTAAGGTTATTAATAAAATCATCGAAATGTATAATGTTAAAATTGATATTTCAGAAGATGGTATGGTTGCTGTTTGTGGAACAGACAAAGAGATGCTAGAAAAAGCGATCGAAACAATTCAAATCATTGTTACGGATTACGAAGAAGGACAAATCTTAACTGGAAAAGTCATAAGCATTAAAGACTTTGGCGCATTTATTGAATTTGCACCAGGAAAAGAAGGCATGGTTCATATTTCTCGTATCGCAAAAGAGCATATCAAATCAGTTGAAGATGTGTTGTCACTTGACCAAGTTGTTACGGTAAAATGTATGGGCAAGGATAAGATGGGGCGTTATTCATTCAGCATGAAGGATGTATAATACACAATAAATATGTATAAAAATTCACAAAAAGAAAAGCATTCGTGCTTTTCTTTTTTTTGCGATTGCTCTATAATAGAAACTGGCAGGAGGCGTTAGAATGAGAAAATTAATTATGGCACTTGACCAGGGAACGACAAGCTCACGTTGTATTTTATTTAACGAAAATGCAAAAATGATTGAAAGTGAACAAATCGAATTAACGCAAATATATCCACAACCAGGTTGGGTGGAGCATGATCCGATTGAAATATATGAAAGCATTGTTAAGGTTATCAATACATGCTTAGACAAAATAGATTTGACAAAAAATATAATTTCTGCAATAGGTATCACAAATCAACGTGAAACCACGATTGTATGGGATAAACATTCGGGTGAACCAGTTTGTCCAGCAATCGTATGGCAATGCAGAAGAACGAGTGATAAAATCGCGACACTAATCGAAGAGGGCTATGCTCCTATGATTAAAGAAAAAACGGGATTACAGCCAGATGCTTATTTTAGTGCATCAAAAATAGAGTGGATATTAGAAAACATTGAAGGCGCTTCTCAAAAAGCACAAAAAGGTGAGTTGCTTTTTGGAACCGTTGAAACATGGCTGATTTGGAAGTTGAGTGGTGGCAGTGTTCATATAAGCGATTATACAAATGCATCGAGAACCATGTTATTTAATATCCATACATTGCAGTGGGATAGTGAAATATGTGAGTTGTTTCATATACCGATGTCTCTATTGCCAACACCAGTGGGGAATAGTGAAATCTACACCTTGACAAATTGCGAAGATATTTTGAAGGGGATTCCGATTGCAGGAGCGATGGGAGATCAACAAGCCGCTTTATTTGGACAATGTTGCTTTGAAAGAGGAGACTGTAAAAACACCTATGGAACAGGAGCCTTTTTATTGATGAATACCGATGATACCATTATTGATTCGAAGGCGGGGTTACTTTCAACCATTGCCTCTAATATAAACGGCAAAATTCAATACGCACTAGAGGGCAGTGTTTTTATTTCGGGAGCAGCAGTTCAATGGTTGCGGGATGAGCTTTTGATGATCGAAAAGGCAAGCGACACAGAAAAAATAGCTCTAGAAGCAGATGATTGTGGCAGTGCGTATATCGTTCCTGCTTTTACGGGGCTCGGTGCACCGTATTGGAATTCCAATGCACGCGGAATGATTGTGGGGATGACGCGCGGATTTGACCGAAAGCAATTTGTGCGGGCGACACTGGAGTCGATTGCCTACCAAACCAATGATGTGCTAAAAGCAATGGAAGAAGATATTAAGGATACCCTTGTGGAATTGACGGTAGATGGTGGTGCAAGTGAAAATCAATATTTGATGCAATTCCAAGCGGATATTTCAAATATTGTTGTTAAACGAGCAAAATGTATTGAAAGCACGGCATTAGGTGTTGTATATTTAGCAGGACTTGCAGTAGGGGTGTTTGAGAGCAAAGATCAATTAAAACGGTTTAATCAAACGGAATTTGCATATCCTCCTATAATGAATGAGACACAAAGACTACATAAACAAAAAGGATGGAAAAAAGCGATTGATTTAGCGCTTTGTTGGAATGAAAACTAAAAGGACATATAACGTTTGCAAAGTTGACTTATATTCGCAAAAGAATTATAATAGCTATGTTATTGCGAAAGGAAAAGTATAAAAATGGAAGATAATAAACTTCAGAATCAACATACGGACACAAAAAAGCAATTTTTCCGAAGTGTACTGTTAGCATTTTCATTTGTATTTACATTTATTTTGTATGTAACGATTGATTTATTTGCTTCAAATCGAGGATCGTTGCCATTTTATTTTTCAGAAATGATAGGTAGTGTATTGGTTTTAGCAAGTGTTGTATTTGTTATATTAGCTTTACTACTTTTTCTTACGAAAGGTGTGCTACATAAGAGTATATATGCGTTTATTTTAGGATTGACGTTGATCGGATATTTACAAGGGATGTTTTTTAATGTTGATTTCGGTGAATTGACAGGGGATGCTATCAATTGGGGTGCCTATACAACAACAGCAGTCATTAATACACTTACCTGGATTGCCATCATGGTATTTATCATGTTCTTTGCATTTTCCAAGAAAAAGAAAATGCAAGCGATTTACAAACAAATTTCTTTGTTTGTACCGATTTTGATAGTAGGAATGCAAGCTACAGGACTCGCGTCTATTTTGTTGACAACAGATGTGATTTATGATGTCTCACCAGAGGAATATTTATCAACGGAAGGAAGATTTGATCTTTCTAAAGACGATAATATTCTTGTTTTTTTGATTGATCGATTGGACGTTCGATATATTGATGACGTTCAACAAAGATATAGTGATTTTTTTGAAGAATTAGATGGATTTACGTATTATGATGACAACACATCATTATACTGCCGAACGTTCCCCGCAGTTGTGAATATGTTGACGGGGAAGCTTTGGGATTATTCGGAGCCAGCAGCTAATTACTTTGATGACGCATATAAAACAGGAACATTTATTCCTACGTTACAAGATGCAGGCTATGATACTAAGATATATATATCAAAAGGGTATTCGTATTCGGATGTGGCTCAAGTAAAACCATTAGCATCTAACGTCATTGCAAGTCAACGCGAGGTTGATAATCAATCTATGCTTGCGAAAAATTTAAAATTCGCAGCATTTCGATATATGCCACATATATTAAAAAAACATTTTTATATTACATCGAATGATTTTACCGATGTAATTACTAGTGAGCAAAACAATATCTTTGCACCAAATGATAAAGAATTTTATGATAGCTTGCTTGATGAGGGATTAACGGCAAATAAAGAAGATAAGAATTTTATGTATTATCATTTTTTTGGTTCGCATGCTCCTTATACGCTTGATGAAAATGTACAAGAAGTTGAAGAATCTGATAGCACGTCGCAAACAATTGCTTGTTTTAAGATTATTTATGAATATATAGCGCAGCTAAAAAAATTAGGTTTGTATGATAAAACAACCATTATCATTACGGGAGACCATCCAAAGTCAGAGGATATCTATTTACTAGACCGTTCAAAAGTAACTGCTCTATTTGTAAAGCCCAAAGAAGCAAAAGATACGAAGCTTATTGTTTCTAAAGCAGAGGTATCACATAGCAATTTCCAAGCAAGTATCTTAAAAGCAGCAGGTGTTCCGTATAGTGATTTTGGACTAGCCTATGATGATATTTCAGAGGAAGATGAAATCGTGCGCAAGTTTTATTATCGTGTATCCGGCACATATATGCCAGATAAAAAGGGCCACTTAGAGAGCTTTGGTATTCGTGGTAATGCAAGGATTTTCAGCAATTGGAAAAAGTACGATGATATAATTATCAAACACCCATATGGGTGATTCATATATGCTAGGTTGTATCAATTTAAAATTACATATTATTTAAAAGGAGAACTACGATGTTTACGATGAATTTAAGTTATATTGATCCATCAACAATGACCTATATTATTCAATTAGTTGGCGGAGCTGTTATTATTGGTGGCGTTGCCGTTGGAATTATGTGGCACAAAATTAAACGCTTCTTTACAAAGAAAAAAGACAATAAAGATACAAATACAATTGATAGAAGCAATACAGAATCAGACGAGGATATGTTTGATTAATAGGAGAAAACGAAAATGGCCAATATCATGTCCTTTTTAACAAACTTAATTGGGATTCCATTAGGTTGGATTTTTTATGCGTGTGTAACAATTGTTAAAGATTATGGATTATCAATTATATTCTTTACGTTGATTTCGAAGTTGATTCTTTTTCCAGTATCCTTTATGGTGCAAAAAAACTCGGTGAAGCTTGTTCGATTAAGACCAGAATTGAATCGTCTTGAAGCAAAATATCTCTACGATAGAGATGCGTTTTACGATGAGCAAATTAAGTTATACAAACGTGAAAAATATAGTGTTTTTGCAGGATTTATCCCTTTGTTCTTGCAGATTTTCATGGTAATTGGTCTGATTAATGTGATTTACAACCCCATGTATCATATTATGCGCGTTGACAATGAAACGATTAATGCATTTACAGAGGTTACAAAAGAGATTTTGGAAACCGATGAATTAGGAAGTTCTCCGCAGCTAAAAACAATTGCTCTTATAAAAGATGGAAAAGGGCTAGATAAATATAGTGCCATTGTGGCAAAAGGCGATATAACTACAAATAACATTATTAAAAAAGTCAACGATCTAAACATGAAGTTTTTAGGCATTGATTTAGCAGCTATGCCAAATGTTTTGAAACCATCACTTTTGTGGATTATTCCGATTTTAGCGGGTGTTAGTGCTTTCGTAATGTGCTATGAACAAAATAAAGTGAATGTTCTACAAAAGGAACAAGGATTTTTAGGTAAATGGGGAATTACCATTTTCCTAGTACTGTTTTCATTATATTTTGGATTTGCTGTGGCATGCGGTGTCGGACTTTACTGGATTTTTAGTAACGTTTTTTCGATCGGACAAATGTTCTTAAATAATGCCATCTATTCTCCTAAAAAACATATAGACTATATCGCGCTTGAGGAGAGTAAAGAAGAGCTTCGTCTTGCAAAAGAAGCGCTTCATGTAAAAAAGACAAAACTGTTTGACAATAGTCCAGAGCATAAAAAAGCAGTAGCAGATTACAAGCGATTCTTTGCAGTTCCTGATAATGATATGCGACTTGTATTTTACTCAGAAGCTTCAGGTTTTTATAAATATTTTAAGCCAACGATTGATGAAATATTGGCAAATTCAACATTGATAGTGCATTATGTAACAAGCGATATTGATGATGCCGTTTTTGCTATTGAGCATGAACGCTTTAAGGCGTACTATATTGATGAGGCAAAACTCATTTCATTGATGATGAAAATTACAGCAGATATGGTGATTATGACAATGCCAGACTTGCAAACATACCACATTAAGCGCTCACTTGTTCGTAAGGATGTCGAATATGTGTATGTAAGTCATGGTGGAACAAGCATGAATTTAACGCTTCGTACAGGTGCCATTGATCATTTTGATACGATTTTCGTCGTAAGTGAAGAGCAAGCAAAAGAAGTGCGAGCAATGGAAGCGTTGCGACAAACAAAGAAAAAAGGAATTTTGAAATGCGGCTATCCATTACTTGATAATATGATCACTTCTTACGAAGAAAATCTTGAAAACTCTTCCGAAGAAAATGCGGTTTGGACCGTTTTGATTGCACCTTCGTGGCAAGAAGATAATATATTAGATAGTTGCTTAGATCCTATATTAGAATCATTATTAGAGAAGGACATTCGCGTTGTCGTTCGTCCTCACCCACAATATATTCGACGATTTGCAGATCGTATGAATGCAATTTTAGTGAAATATCAAGATAAGATGAGCGATATGTTTGTAATAGAAACAGATTTCTCATCAAACAAGACCGTTTATTCGGCTGATTTAATGATTACTGATTGGTCTGGTATTAGTACAGAATATAGCTTTACGACATTAAAGCCAACGTTATTTATTAACACAGAAATGAAAATTGTAAATCCTGATTACGATCAGATTGATTTAGTACCTTATGATATTACTTTGCGTGATATTATAGGAAAATCAATTTCAAAAGAAGAATCGGAGAAAATCTATGAAATTATTAAAACAATTTTATCCGAAAAAGAACATTATCGAAAGATTATTCAAGATGAGCGTGAACGCTATTATTACAATTTAGGGAATAGTGCTACCGTAGCAAGTAACTATATTTCAAAAAGATTGGATTATTAAAATTTAGGTGAAGATGTGAGTGAAAAACAAGTTTTTGATCAAAAGTACAAAAAAATAGCCTATGCCATATACGTAAGCTTTGCGTTTGGTTTTACATTTATTACATTCGGTGTTTTTGATATCTATATGACGAATATGGCAGATTTTCCATTTGTATTAAAAGATATTATTTTACCAACACTCTGCGTTACATTCATTGTTATATGCTTATTATCACTTTGTCTTGTTTTTTTAATGAAACGTATTTATAATGAGGCAATAACCGTTTTGACAGGATTACTGATTTGTGGTTATGCACAATTTATGTTTTTAAATCTGAATCTAGGTCAATTAAATGGCAATGCAATTGATTGGTCAAAGTACGGTATTCATTGGCTGTTTAATCTAATGGCTTGGATTCTGATCATAGGGGCATTATTTGTTCTAAAGAAATTCGCCTTTGACTTGTGGAAGAAGAGCATGTTGTTTTTGCCATTTTTAATTATTGGCATGCAATTAACTGGTTTGGTCTCTTCATTATTGAAAACGGAAGTTATGATTGAAGAAAAAAATCAATTATATTTATCAACAAAGGGTATTTTTGAAATGTCCTCAAAGGAAAATATCATTATTTTATTATTAGATCGATTAGATGGTGATTATATAAGTGAAGTGATTGAAGATGATCCAAACTATTTTGATTTTTTAGACGGTTTTACGTACTATGACAATAATATTTCGCAATACGCGCGAACGTTTCCATCTGTAACATCGATGTTTACAGGTGTTCAAACAGATTATTCAAAGCCAGCTACGCAATATTTTAAGTATGCGTGGGGACAACAAAATTTTATGGAATTATTAAAGCGAAATGGTTATACGACAAAAATGTATTCGTATAAAAACTATGTATATTCAGATATCAGCCAAGTTCAAACGAAAATTGATAATATATCAAAGGGAAGCATTCACTATAGTTCCAGTTCTATTATGAAGCAATTATTAAAATTAAGCGGATATCGCTATATGCCACATGTTTTAAAGCGATTTTTTTGGATTCCAAGCCAAGAATTTAATTCGCTGAAGATTAAAGAGGCTGAATCTGAACTGCCATATGTATGTGATGATCGTCTTTTTTATGATAATTTACTAGAAGGTGGATTAACTGTTCAAGATAAGCGAAAGAACTTTGAATTTATTCATCTAGATGGTATTCATGAACCACTTCGATGGGATGAGAATTTTGAACGGATACCTGTGTGGGAGGGCTCAACGCTTAAGCAGACAAAAGGTTCATTTAAAATTGTTGAAACATTTCTTTCAAAGTTAAAAGAATTGAATTTATACGATGATGCGACCATTATTATTTTAGGTGACCACGGGTATTCACACGATAATTCTAAAATGAAAGAGTCCATGACAACGGCATTATTCATTAAAGAAAGTGGACAAACAAATACGCCGCTAGCTGTTTCTAATAAACCTCTTTCGCATGACAATTTTAGAGCATCCATTTTAAAATATGCAGGGCTTAATTATGAGCACTTTGGTGTTCCATATTCCGATATAGAGGAAGAGGATAAAGTTATCCGCGACTTTTATTACCGTGTCAATGGAGCAACGGGGCGTTATGCTGTTGATGGAATTTTAGAGAAATTCAAAATAAGAGGCGATGCCAATGACTTCTCTAATTGGGAGAAAGTTGGTGAGAGTAAAGTTAAATACCCACATGGGTAAAGAGGAGGTAAACTATGCAATATATTAGCACAGAAAAAGCACCATCAGCCATCGGACCATATTCGCAAGGAATCATTGTCAATCATATGGTTTTTACATCAGGACAAATTCCATTGGTTCCTGAAAGTGGAGAAATTCTAGAGGGCGATATCGCTGTCCAAACGCATCAAGTATGCAAAAACATTCAAGCAGTTTTACAAGAAGCAGAGGTTGATTTTTCAAATGTTATTAAAACAACTTGCTTTCTTGCTGATATGAATGATTTTGCAGCATTTAATGAAGTATACGCACAATACTTTGTTTCAAAACCAGCACGTTCATGTGTGGCTGTAAAAACATTGCCTAAAAACGTTTTGTGCGAAGTTGAAGTGATTGCATACAAAGGAGAATGAAAATGAATTATTCAAGAGAAACATTATGTGTTCAAGGCGGATGGGAACCTTCAAAAGGCGAACCACGCGTGCTTCCAATTTACCAAAGCACAACGTACAAATATGATAATAGTGAACAAATGGCAAAGCTTTTTGATTTAGAGGAGAGTGGTTATTTTTATTCGCGTCTTCAAAATCCAACCTGTGATGTGGTAGCTAAAAAGATTTGTCAATTGGAAAATGGTGTGGCTGGTATGCTGACAAGCTCAGGGCAAGCTGCTAGTTTTTTTGCCATTACAAATATTGCTGGCGCTGGAGACCATGTGATTAGTTCATCACGTTTATATGGCGGCACATCAAATTTATTTATGGTTACATTAAAAAAACTAGGAATTGATTTTACATTAGTGGATCCTGATGCAACAAAAGAGGAAATTCAAAAAGAATTCCGTACAAATACAAAAGCTGTTTTTGGTGAGTCGATTGCCAATCCAGCATTAGTTGTATTAGATATTGAGAAGTTTGCTGAGATTGCCCATGAAAATGGCGTACCACTAATTATTGATAATACATTTGCTACTCCAATTAATTGTCGCCCATTTGAGTTTGGAGCAGATATTGTTATTCACTCAACAACAAAATATATGGACGGTCACGCACTAGCAATTGGTGGTTGTATCGTAGATTCAGGTAATTTTGATTGGGATGCGAATGCAGAAAAATTCCCAGGACTAACAACACCTGATGAATCTTACCATGGACTTATTTATACAAAGGCATTTGGCAAGGGAGCGTATATTACAAAAGCAGTTGTTCAGCTTATGCGTGATTTAGGCTCATGTCAGTCACCACAAAATGCTTTTCTAACAAATATCGGACTTGAAACATTGCACCTTAGAATGCCTAGACATTGCGAAAATGCGCTTGCTGTGGCAAAATACTTAAGCGGACATGAAAAAGTAGCATGGGTGGAATATCCGGGACTAGAAGGCAGCAAATATTACGAGCGCGCACAAAAATATATGCCAAATGGTACATGTGGTGTTCTTTGTTTTGGTATTAAAGGTGGTGTTGATAAATCAATTAACTTTATGGATAAATTAAAATTGGCAGCGATTGTTACACATGTAGCTGACTCTAGAACATCGCTATTACATCCAGCTAGTCATACACATCGTCAATTAAGCGAGGAACAACTAATCGAAGCGGGCGTAAAGCCTGATCTAATTCGTTTTTCTGTTGGAACAGAAGATGTAAAAGATATTATTGCAGATTTAGAACAAGCATTGGAAACCGTATAAATTTAAGAAGATACGACCATTTTCAATCAAGACGGATTTTAACCTCCCAAGGAAGTCCCCCGCCTCTTAGGCGGTGGGTGGAACTTCCTT
>CAZMHF010000015.1:0-41283 GCA_964566025.1 uncultured Lachnospiraceae bacterium
AAGCAGGAGAAAGAATTCTACCAGAGGATGAAATAGATAGGGAAGGCTATCTTGCTTTTTGCAAAGAATGGAAGGATTTAAAAGAGAAATCTGCTTGGATATAATACACAAAAAACACAGAAGAATCTTTTAAAATAGAATAAAAGTATAAATATTTTGTGTCATACCCTTGACACGATAGGGGGTTGGGAAAACGTATATTGCAGCCTTTGATTCGCTGAAATTTGAAAGAGTATTGTTTGTTGCCCATCGGGAAGAAATCTTAAATCAGGCGATGAGAACGTTCAAAACGGTAAGACGTTTGAAGGATTATGGTTTCTTTCATGGAAAGCAAAAAGATACAATGAATGCCGTTGTTTTTGCTTCTGTTGCTACACTTGGTCGTGCAGAATATTTAGATAATGCGTATTTTGCACGTGATTACTTCGACTATATTGTTATTGATGAGTTTCATCATGTTGTCAATGAACAATATCGTCGCATTGTTGATTATTTTGAACCACGTTTTTTGTTAGGACTTACGGCGACGCCAGAGCGAATGGACGGAAAAAATATTTACGGACTGTGTAACTATAATGTACCTTACGAAATTTCAATGAAAGAGGCCATTAACAAGGGGATGTTAGCGCCGTTTCGTTATTATGGCATTTATGACGAGACAGATTATTCTTCGCTTCATCTTGTTAAAGGCAAATACATCGAAAATGAATTAACAAATTTATATAAGAAAAATGTAAATCGATACGATCTGATTTATAAACATTATCAAAAGTATCGCTCAAAAGCGGCATTGGGATTTTGTTGTTCAAGAGCCCATGCAGAAAAAATGGCTGAAGAATTTTGCAAAAGGGGTATTCCGTCGGTTGCTGTTTATAGCGGTAGTAAGGGTGTTTTTTCTGAAGAAAGACAAACAGCAATCGAAAAACTAAAGAATCAAGAAGTACGTGTGATTTTTTCAGTTGATATGTTCAACGAGGGAATTGATATTGCCACAATTGATATGGTACTATTTTTGCGATCAACAGAATCACCCATTGTGTTTTTGCAACAATTGGGGCGTGGTCTTCGTATTTGCCACGGAAAAGAATATTTGACGGTACTTGACTTTATCGGAAATTATGAGAAAGCGGGAAAAGCCCCACTTCTTCTTAGTGGTGAAAAATCTTTTAGAGGAACGCAAATTGAAGATTATACACAAGTGGAGTATCCTGATGATTGTATAGTTGATTTTGATATGAGATTAATTGATTTGTTCCGTGAAGCAAATAAAAAAACAGTATCAATAAAAGAACGAATCCGCAAGGAGTTTTATCAAATTACAGAGTTATTGAATGGAAGGATTCCGTCACGTATGGAGTTGTTTATGCATATGGAGGATGATGTATATCAATACTGCATGTCACATGCAAAAGAAAATCCGTTTCGTCAATATCTCGATTATTTACATGAAGTAAATGCATTGTCAGATAAAGAACAATTATTGTTTGATTCAATCGGCAAGGAGTTTTTAGCGTTGATTGAAACGACGGACATGACAAAGGTATACAAAATGCCAATTCTATATGCGTTTTATAATAACGGAGATGTGCTTCTAGACATTTCGACAAAGCAGGTTCTTAAAGCGTGGAAAGATTTTTTTAACAACAATCGAAATTGGCGTGATTTTTCAAAAGATATTTCTTATGATACATACAAAAAAATGACGGATAAGCAACATATCGCAAAAGCAAGAAGTATGCCCATTCGATTTCTAAAAGCATCCGGTAAAGGCTTTTTTGTTGAAAAAGAGGGGTATGAGATTTCGATATGTGACGAGCTTGAAGAAGTTTTAAAAAACGAGGCATTTCAAATGCATATGAAGGACATATTGGAGTATCGTACAATGGAATATTATCGAAGAAGATATACATCATAAATGTTAAGTAAGGAGAGTTTCCTATGAAGAATCTAAAAGACCTAACGCTTGAAGAGTTGTGGCAGCTCTTCCCAATAGAGCTTTGCAATCATCAAAGCGTGTATGCCGATTGGTACAAAGCAGAAGAAAAGAAGCTTCATGATCTGCTTGACCATAAATTTATTGTGCAAATTCATCATATTGGAAGTACGGCTGTTGAGCGGTTAATCGCCAAACCAATTGTCGATATTCTTTTGGAAACACCTATTAACTGCGATATGGATGAGATGATTCATTTACTTGAAGAAAATGAGTGGATTCTGATGAAAAAAGATCATTTAGCACAAATGGCGGATCTTAATAAAGGATATACGCCAGAAGGGTTTGCGAAGAAAGTATTTCATTTGCATATAAAACCGTTGGGTAATCATGATGAGATATATTTTAGAAACTACTTGCGTCGCCATCCAGAAGTTGCACGAGAATATGAGGTATTAAAACAGGAGTTGGCACAAACATATAAATACCATAGAGATAATTATACAGATGGCAAAACAGCATTTGTAAAGAAATATACACAAAAAGCAAAAGAAGAGAATGTGTTGTAGACCAAGGAGGTATATAATGAAAAAGCTAACGTGGGAAGAATACTATGAAAATTTTTATGAGTGGGATGAGGATGAGCAAATTGCGAATATTGAATATTTGGAATCTGTTGATGATGAAATTGAGGCTGCAGAAGTTATTTTAGCATTGCCTTTGAATTTTGAAGCCACTAGCAAACTACTAGATATGGCGATCGCAAACTGTCTTGAATTTGATGTTGGAACAATGTTAGAATTTATGCATGTGTGCAATTGGGATATAATATATGAGGCACTATTAGCATTGGCGGAGACATTTGATCAGGATGATATAGAAACGTTATATGGTGAAATTGATGATGATGTACTTATCGATATTTGCGAGGAAGGTGATCTTGAGTTGCCAAATGCATTATTAGAAGATGACGACGACGACGAAGACGAAGAAGAAGAAGAAGAAGAAGAAGAAGAAGAAGAGGAATTTTAACTATGATTATAACAAAACAAAGTGGAAACTTAACAATTGAAGTAGACAGTTACGGTGCAGAGCTTCATTCTATTAAACTTGACGGGCATGAATACTTGTGGCAATCCAAAGAACCATGGAAACGCTATGCGCCGATTCTATTTCCGTTTATTTGCTCACCAAAAAACCAAACATATATTGCAAAAGATGCGACCTACATAATGCCAGGGAATCATGGATTTGCCCGTGATAGTGAATTTAGATTATTGCATCAAGATCGAACAAGTGCTAGCTTTCTTCTTTCTAGCAATAAAGAGACAATGGCTGTGTATCCATATGGATTTGATTTTATCGTGAAGTATGTTCTTGCGGATGGAAAAATAATCGTTCGTCATATCGTAAAAAACAAGAGCCCTTATCCGATGTATTTTTATTTGGGTGGACATCCAGCATTTAATTGCCCCCTTGAAGAAGGACTTTCCTTTGATGATTATTATATAGAATTTGCTGAAAATGAGACAATTGTTCAGGCAATCAATGATTCAGAGCGAACTATACTCGAAAATGAAAAAAAGATGCCTTTAACACGCAAACTTTTCGACTATGATGTTGTTATGAAAGATGCACCTACATCCAAAGAGGTAAGATTGAAAACAGACAAGGCAACGCGTTTTGTCAGTGTCGAATACCCGATGAGTAACTGTATTGCTATTTGGTCACCAACTGCCGATGATCATGCAAAGTTCGTATGTCTTGAACCATGGACAAGCGTTCCAATTTATGCAGATGATGCGTATGAGGATCTTTCGGATAAGCCACATGCCATTATGCTTTTGGCAAATAGAACTTATGAATATGAATATAGCATTGTAGTTGGGTAATGGAGGTGCTTTTTGAGAATAGTTATACAAAGAGTAAATGAAGCGTCAGTTGTTGTAAGTGAAAAGGTGGTTGGTGAAATCAAACAAGGCTTATTAGTTTTGGTAGGTGTGTGCGATGAAGATACAAAAAAAGATTGCGACAAACTTGCCGATAAGCTTACAAAATTGCGAATCTTTGCAGATGAAAATGATAAAACAAATTTATCAATTGATGACATTGGTGGCGATTTATTGATTATATCGCAATTTACATTATATGCAGATTGTCGAAAGGGAAATCGTCCAAGCTTTATACGTGCAGGAGGGCCAGCCTATGCAGAAGAATTATACGAATATTTCTTGCAGGCTTGTAGAAGCCGTATGATTGGTCGCGTGGAGACAGGGCAATTTGGCGCCGACATGAAGGTTCACTTAGTGAATGATGGGCCATTTACCATTGTTCTAGAATGCATAAAAGGGGAGATTGCGCCATGAATATACAAATCTTTGGTAGGAAAAAATGCTTTGATACAAAGAAAGCAGAGCGTTTTTTCAAAGAGAGAGGCATAAAATTTCAATTCATTGACCTAGATACAAAAGGACTTAGTAAAGGAGAATTCAACAGTGTATTAAGTGCTGTTGGAGGACTTGAAAAACTAATTGATGAAAAAAACACCTCCCAAGAAGCCTTGCTTCTTAAATATTTATCGGATAAGGAAGATAAAATCGAAAAGCTTCTTGAATATCCAAAGTTGTTTAAATCCCCTATTGTGAGAAATGGAAAAAAAGCAACCGTTGGATTTTGCAAAGATGTATGGGAGAAATGGGAATAAAGAAAAGCGATGGAGATTAGACAAATAATCAACGGAAAGAAAAAATACATTGAATTATTGTTGCTTGCCGATGAGCAAGAAGATATGATTGAGCGTTACCTTGAGAGAGGTGATATGTTTGTGCTAGAGGATGATGGTATAAAAGCCGAATGTGTCGTCACGAAAGAAGCCGAAGGTGTATATGAAATAAAAAATATCGCTGTTAAGAAAAAAAGTCAAGGACAAGGCTATGGCAGAGCGTTGATTGAATTTGTTGTGCAATACTATAAAGATGCAAAAACATTTCGTGTGGGAACGGGTGATGTACCATCCACGGTAGGATTTTATGAGAAATGTGGATTTGTTCAAGCGTATCGCGTGAAAAATTTTTTCTTGGATAACTACGACCATGAGATTGTAGAAGATGGAAAGCAATTGGTGGATATGGTAGTGCTAGAGAGGGGAGTTGAAAAACACCTTCATTAGCGATAAGTCCTTTACTCCACCAGCCCGCCATATACTTCAACTCTTCGGTACGTATTGCCATGTACTTCTCTTTCACGATAATCTCGTAGTTGTGCCACATCCAATTCGGCGATATAAATACCCTCTTCACCATTGGCTTGGAACATGCAAGTGTCGCGTGATCCTTCTAAATCTGGTAGATAGACAACGCCGTCAAACAAACTAGAACCACCATTGCAATCGGGGACTGTATCTGGATAATTGCATGTTGCCAAAGCGAGCATATTTTCATAGGCTCTCGCACGAAGTTGCGAGAGTCTGTTTATTTCCATAGGACAAGCATTTGGAACAAGAATAAGCTCAGCATCCTTTAGCATCAAAAGGCGTGCGCTTTCTGGAAATTCACGATCAAAACAAATCATAGCACCTACATTGATAGGCCCGCAAGCGGTGTTAAGGCTAGTAACGAAAAAATCATCGCCAGGAGTTAAATGTGCTTCAACATCAAACGCACAAGTATGCACTTTTGCATAGGTGAATTGGCGCTCGCCAAAACGATCAAACAAAACAAGTGAATTACGAGGTGCAGGGTTACATTTTTCAAGAAATGTAATGCCAATAGCCATATCAAGTTCTCGAGCAAGAGAACCAAAAGCATTGACAAAATCACTTGTAGCAGAGATGGCATCCTCTCTCCATTCCTCAAACGGACGGTCATAAATGCGATAGCCATTACTCCACATTTCTGGGAAAAGAGCAATATCGGCGCCTAGTGATTTGGCCTTTTTACAAGCAGTCATTCCTTTTTGAAGATTTTCGGATAGTGTAGAGCATGGAGCAAGCTGTAGTAAAGCGATTTTTAAGGTTTTCATATTGTAACTCTCCCATAGTAGTTTTGAAATAAAGATATATTAATAATACACAACTCTATCAAGACAATCAATGCAATATTGCCTCAAACGATTGTATTTCAAGATGAAATGCGATAAAATATGAAGTAATTATAACAATACAATATGCTCTATGGAAAGGCATACCTATACAATGAAAGAAAAATACATGTGATTTCAAAAACTGTTGCCTATATTTGAAGAAAAGCGTGTGTTAGACATGGGATGTGGTTTTGGTTGGCATTGCGAATATGCTTTTTCTAAAGGTGCAGCATCTGTTGTAGGAACAGATATTTCAGCAAAAAAAGGTGGGATAAAATGAGACTTCGAAATATAGTAATAGTAGTTGAAAATATCGAAAAATCAGTGGCATTTTATAGGGAAATGTTCGGATTGGAAATCGTGCTAAATCAAGGTGAAACAATTATCTTGACAGAAGGTCTTGTGCTACAAGAAAAACATGTGTGGGAGCAGGCACTCAAAAGAGGCATAATTCCTAAAAATCATGCGAGTGAATTGTATTTTGAAGAAGCTAATATCGAAGGTTTTGTAAAAAAACTTGAGGAATATCCATTTGAAATTGAATATGTGACGCCATTTACACAATATCCATCAGGAAAGAAAGTTATTCGGTTTTATGATTTGGATGGACATTTGATTGAAGTGGGGAATTAAAACAGATGCCAGTGTGAAGAAACGTATTACGAAGGTACTGATAAAGGAGGAGCAATATGTCAAGTCAAAAAATTGCACTTGTAACAGGGGCTAATTCTGGCATGGGAAAAGCAACTGTGAAAGCACTAGCAGAAAAAGGATTCTTTGTTGTGATGCTTTGTAGAAGCAAGGAGCGTGGTGAAGAAGCATTTGATGAGCTTAGCAAGAATTTCAAAAACATTGCATTGATGCTATGCGATTTAGGCGATATGAACGATATTAGGCGCTTTTGTGGCGAGTTTATAAAAAGATATGATCATATAGATGTTTTGATTAATAATGCGGGTGTCATTACATTAAATCGGCAAGAAACAAAGGATGGTCTGGAATTGCAATTTGGGGTGAATCATGTAGGCCATTTTTTATTAACGACGCAATTGCTTGGGGTTATTAAGAATAGCAGGACGGCACGAATTGTGGTGGTTGGATCAGGGGCGCATAAGATTGGAAAAATTGATTTTTCAAATCTACCACTTAAAAAAGGATTTTCGGTTTTTTCGGCATACGGAAGAGCGAAATTGTGCAATTTATTATTTACAAAAGAATTGGCTAGGCGTTTATTAGAAGAAAAAATTAGTCATGTAACAGTCAATTGCGTTCATCCAGGCGCTGTTGCGACAAATATGGGAGTAGACCGAAAGACTGGTTTTGGAAAAACAATTATGCGAATATTGAAGCCATTTTTCCAAACGCCAGAAAAAGGTGCCACTTGCGCTATATATGTGGCAACGAGTGAAGAAGGCGGACGAATTAGCGGCGAATATTGGTATAAATCAAAGCTTCAACGTTCCTCTAAGCGCTCACGTGATATAGAATTGGCGAAAAAATTGTGGATGGTTAGCGAAGAGTTAGTTAAAGAAAAGGGAGAAACTCCATGAAAAGAGTTTTGATTATTGGTTGTCCTGGTGCAGGGAAAAGCACGTTGGCTAGAAGGCTCCGTGATAAAACAGGTTTGCCACTTTATTATCTCGATATGATTTGGCATAAGGAAGACGAAACAACAGTATCACAAGAAGAATTTGATACAAGAATTGATGAAATTCTTGAAATGGACGAATGGATTATTGATGGAAGTTACTTTAGAACATTCAAAAAGAGAATAGAGAGATGCGATACAGTTATTTTGCTTGATCTTCCAACAGAGGTATGTTTGAGAAGTGTTGAGAGGCGTATTGGGACAAAAAGAGAAGATATGCCTTGGATTGAAAAAGAATTTGATCCAGAATTTCGACAATATATTGAGAAATACAAGAAAACACACGCTCTTGATTTTATGAATGTGTTAGAGAAAGATGCTATGCAAAATAGCGAAAAGGAAATTATCATACTGCGTAGTAGAGAAGAAGTGAATATATGGATAGAAGAATATTAGCCATTTTATTAATGGAAGTGTACAATTAACTTCGGATGTAGCTATGCGCTTAGAGATTGTACTTGGAGTACCCGCGAGATTTTGGAATAATCTCGCGGCAATTTATAGAGAGAAACAAAAGATGAAAAAGAATGAGTAGAATAACCTTACCCCTTACAACTTAAAAAAAGTGATTGACAGATTTTAAATTTATCTTTATACTATGCAAGTGAAATGCTTCTGTGGCACAGTTGGTAGCGCGGCACATTCGTAATGTGTAGGTCGCCGGTTCGAATCCGGCCAGGAGCTTTTCTATTATAAATGCGAGGAAAGACACAAAGGCTTTCTTTTTTTAAAACCCTGCGTGTCCGTCATACAGAAACAAATGTATTTATAATAGAAACAAATGTAGTATAAGAGGAGAAGAGTGATGAAGAAAAAATTACGAGTTGGTATTTTAGGCGCAACAGGAATGGTTGGACAACGATTTATTTCATTATTAGAAAATCATCCTTGGTTTTCAGTTGTAACAGTGGCAGCAAGCCCTCGTTCAGCTGGAAAGACTTATGAAGAAGCAGTTGGTGATCGTTGGAAGATGACAACACCTATGCCAGAGAGCGTAAAAAACTTAGTTGTACTAAATGTCAATGAAGTTGAAAAAGTAGCTTCAACAGTTGATTTTGTATTTAGTGCAGTAGATATGACAAAAGACGAAATTAAGGCGATCGAAGAAGCTTATGCAAAAACAGAGACACCTGTTGTTTCAAATAATAGTGCACATCGTTGGACAGAAGATGTTCCTATGGTTGTTCCAGAGTTAAATGCTGATCATTTTGATGTGATTCCATTTCAAAAAAAGCGTTTAGGAACTCAAAAAGGATTTATTGCTGTTAAGCCAAATTGCTCGATTCAAAGCTATGCACCTATGTTACATGCGCTAAAAGCATTTGAACCATCAACCGTTGTTGTAACAACATACCAAGCCATTTCAGGGGCAGGAAAAACGTTTAAAGAATGGCCAGAGATGATTGATAATATTATCCCATTTATCGGTGGGGAAGAAGAAAAAAGTGAGCAAGAACCACTTCGTATTTGGGGCGAGATTATTGACGGAAAAATTGTAAAGGCACAAGAGCCTGTGATTACGAGCCAATGTATTCGTGTTCCTGTACAAGATGGACATACAGCAGCCGTATTTGTTAACTTTAAGAAAAAACCTTCTAAAGAGGATATCTTAAAAGCGTGGGCAGAATTCAAAGGATTACCACAAGAATTAGAACTTCCAAGCGCTCCAAAACAATTCATTAAATATTTTGAAGAAGATAATCGTCCTCAAGCAAATCTTGATCGTGATTATGAAAAAGGTATGGGCGTGACATGTGGTCGTTTACGCGAGGATAGTGTATATGATTGGAAGTTTGTTGGTCTATCACACAATACCGTTCGTGGTGCAGCAGGTGGCGCAGTATTATGTGCTGAAACATTAGTTGCAAAAGGCTATATCGAAGAAAAATAAAATTCAACCTTCCACTGAAATAGCAGCGAAGCTGCTGGGAGGAAGTAGCGAAGCGGATTTTGAGTATCCGCGTTGACACACCAAGCTGTCTATCTAATTAATGATAGGCAGTTTTTTATTGAAAAATCCTTTTTGCTTGAAGAATGATGAAATAAATGATATAGTAGAAAGAAGAAAAAATTTAATGAAACGGAGACGGATATGGGTATTACAAGAGAAGAATTTGGAACATTAGCAAGTGGAAAAATTGCATACAAATATGTGATGACGAATTCAAAAGGGACAAAATTAGTCGTAACAAATTATGGTGCAAATTTATTAGAACTTCATGTTGCCGACAAAGACGGTAAAATGGCAGATGTGGTATTAGGCTACGATAAGCTTGAAGATTATTTTGAAAATGGCTGTGGATTTGGAGCGTGTGTTGGACAAAATGCAAACCGAATTGGCGGTGCTTCTTTTGAGTTAAATGGGGTGACATATCCTCTTGAAGTCAATGATGGGAAAAATAATCTACATAGTGCAAAGGATTCTTTTCAACGAAGATTGTTCCGTACAACCGAAGTATTTGAAAGCGTTGAAAAAGGTGACCGAGTGAATTTTTATATCGAAAGTCCACATATGGATATGGGATTTCCAGGGAATGTAGCGCTAAGTGTTACGTATACATTGACAGAACAAAACGAAGTGAAAATTCATTATGGAGCAAGAAGTGATGAAGATACGATTATCAATATGACGAATCATTCATACTTCAACTTAGCTGGCCATAATGCAGGAAGTGCATTAGACCAACGTGTATGGATTGATTCGGATGAATTTACGATTACAGATGAGGAATCTATTCCAACAGGTGAACTTGTAAGCGTAAAGGGAACACCGATGGATTTTAACGAACTAAAGGCAATTGGAGCAGAAATCGATGCAAACTATAAACCACTTGTTGATGCAGGTGGCTATGACCATAATTATGTTTTAAAAACCGATGGAGAACTAGCCTTAGTGGCTAGCATGCAAGATGATGCAAGCGGTCGTTTGATGAACGTGTATACGGACTTGCCAGGATTGCAATTTTATACGGGCAATTACATTAACAATGAAAACGGAAAGGGTGGCGTTGTTTATACAAAGAGAACGGGGATTTGTTTTGAAAGTCAATACTATCCAGATGCCATTCATCACGCACATTTTCCACAACCTGTGACAAAAAAAGGCGAAAACTACAATACAACAACGATTTATGAGTTTTCGATTGTTGATTAAGAAAGTGTGAATCATGAAGTGTCGAGAATGTGAAGATATGATGCCTTTCTTTATAAAGCGAGAGGTAGATGAAGATGATCTAGAGCCATTTTTAAAGCATATCCATTCCTGCAAATCGTGCTATGAGGATTTAGAGATTTTGTACATGGTGGATATGGGTGTTCGTAGCTTAGAGGATGATTCGAAAATGGAATACAATCTTCAAAAGCATATGGATAAGGAATTTGGATTTGTAGAAAAACAATTACAACGAATAACGATTTCAAAGATCATTCGCTATGTGATAATGACGATTTCATTTTGGATGCTTCTTTATATACTTATCGTGCAAGTGATTGATTGGCTTTAGAAGGAGTCTTATGGATAAAATCGTATTAATTGATGGACATAGTATTTTAAATCGTGCATTTTATGGAGTGCCTCCACTAACAAATAGTGAAGGGCTTCATACGAATGCCGTTTTTGGTTTCTTATCCATTTTATTTAAATTGCTGGAAGAAGAAAAACCACAATATTTAGTGGTTGCTTTTGATGTAAAGGCAAAAACATTTCGACATGCATTATATAGTGAATATAAAGGAACCCGAAAGGGTATGCCGCAAGAGCTTCATGAGCAAGTGCCTATTATGAAACAGGTGCTACAAGCGATGGACATTTTGATTATTGAGATGGAAGGCTTTGAGGCAGATGATGTTTTAGGAACCATTGCAAAAAGCTGTGAGCAAAAAGGATTAGCTGTTTCTTTGATTTCTGGCGACAGAGATATGTTACAATTGGCGAGCGAACGAATCAAAATTCGTATTCCGAAAACAAAAGCAGGAAAAACAGAAATTGTTGATTATAATGCAAAAGAAGTTATGGAACAATACCAAGTGACACCAAGTGAATTTATTGATGTGAAAGCCTTGATGGGTGATGCATCAGACAATATACCAGGGCTTCAGGGCGTGGGTGAGAAAACGGCAATTAAAATTATTGTAGAGTATCATTCGATTGAAAATGCTTATGAGAATCGAGCAAATCTAAAACCACCACGTGCAGCGAAAGAATTTGAAGAGAATTTTGATCAGGCAAAGCTTAGTAAAGAGCTTGCGACAATTTGCACGAGCGTACCATTAGAATTTAGTCTAGATTGCGCTATGATGAACAATATTTATACGCCAGAATGTTATGAGTGGTTTAAAAAATTAGAGTTCAAGAAATTTCTTGACCGTTTTTCGGAAAAAGATGTAGCCGAAGCGACGAATTTTGAATTAGAAGTCAATATAATAGATGAGTATACGGCAGTTGTGGATTATTTGAAAACATTGAAAAAGGAAAAAGTCATTGGTTTTGAAATACTACACGAGGAAGCCATTCCTTATGGTGTGGTGTTTACCGTACATGATCAAACAAAGTATATTCCGATTGGTGGATTTATCGAAAAAAATTGGTTGCTTTCGCAGGTTAAAGATATTTTGCGAGCAGTCAAAACGGTCTGCGTGATGAACTTAAAAGAGATTCTCCATTTTGTGGGAACGCTTTATGAGGTGGATTTTTTTGACGCAGCAGTTGCTTCGTATTTATTGTATCCATTACAAAGTGAATATGAGTATAATCATATTGCAAATGATCAACTAAATTTGATTGTCCCTGACAAAGTAGAACTACTAGAAAAAAAGAAAATACGAGAATGGGTTAGCGAGAATTTAGAAAAAGTAGCCTATTATGCAGGGATGCGAGCAACGGTTGCAGTATATGCGATGCCTATACTAAAACAGAAGTTAAGCGAAACAAACATGCTATCACTGTACGAGAATATTGAAATCCCACTGATTTATTGCTTATACAATATGGAAAAGGTGGGCGTTTTGATTGACCAAGAGGCGCTTTCGGATTATCATCATAAAGTCCTTACCTTGACAAATGATTTAGAACAAGAAATCTATCAGTTAGCAGGAAGCGTATTTAATATTCAATCACCAAAACAACTCGGCGAAGTATTATTTGACCAATTACAATTGCCAAATGGTAAAAAAACAAAAACGGGTTACTCAACTGCGGCTGATGTATTGGAAAAATTGCTTTATGCACATCCGATTGTTCCAAAGGTATTGGAATATCGACATATGGCAAAATTAAAATCCACCTACGCAGAAGGTTTGGCGAATTTTATTGCGGAAGATGGAAGAATACATGGGAAATTCAATCAAACCATTACAGCGACAGGGCGTATTAGTAGTACGGAGCCGAACTTGCAAAACATTCCTGTGCGGATGGAAATTGGTCGCGAAATTCGAAAGGTATTTATCCCTAAAGAAGGCTGTGTGTTTATTGATGCCGATTATTCGCAAATTGAGCTTCGTATTTTAGCGCACTTATCACAGGATAAACAATTAATTCAATCTTATCAACAAGCAGAGGATATTCATGCGTTAACAGCTGCACAGGTGTTTGGTACTCCGATTGATGAAGTGACAAGTGAGCAACGTCGTCGTGCGAAAGCTGTGAATTTTGGAATCGTTTATGGTATTAGTGCATTTGGATTGAGTGAAGATTTACACATTACACGCAAAGAGGCAAGTGAATATATTGCGCGATATTTTGAAGTTTACCCAGGTGTGAAACGATATTTGGATAGCTTAATAAAACAGGCGAAAACAGACGGCTATGTTACGACATTGTACGGACGAATTCGACCAATCCCTGAAATACGCTCATCTAATTTTAATCAAAAAAATATGGGAGAGCGAATTGCGATGAATTCGCCATTGCAAGGAACTGCAGCGGATATTATGAAAATGGCTGCCATTGGTGTGGAAAAAGCGATTCGAGAAGAAGGGTTACATTCACAAATTGTTCTTCAAGTGCATGATGAGTTGTTAATCGAAGCACCAAAAGAAGAGGAAGATGCAATTCGCCGTATTTTATATGAAAATATGCAACAAGCAGCAAAGCTTGATGTAAAGCTTGAAATCGATATCAATGTCGGCGAGAATTGGTATGAGGCAAAATAGATAAGAAGGAAACTATGATTATTGGAATTACAGGTAGAGTAGGTAGCGGTAAATCGACATTAACACGATTGTTTCGTACGGTGGAAAATACATGTATTATCTATGCAGATGTTGTTGCGCATGATATAATGATGCCCGGTGGTAGTACGTATCAACCACTTATTCGATTACTTGGTGATGAAATTCTAGCAATAGATGGCACGATTGATCGAAAAAAAATGGCAGATGAAATGTACAAAAGCGCTGCAATGGTTCAACAAGTGAATCAAATCGTCCATCCGCTTGTTCATCAAGAAATCGTAAAGCGAATTCATGATTATGAAAATGACCATCAAAATGAATTGTTTTTTTGTGTGATAGAAGCAGCTCTTTTATATGAAGGCGGATTCTGTGATATGTGTGATGAGGTGTGGGTTGTTGTGACGCCAGAAGAATTAATTAAAAAACGCTTGTTAGAGAGTCGACAATATTCATACGACAAAACAGATGCTATTTTGAATCAACAAATGACAAATGAAGAATTTCTAAAAATTGGACATCGCATGTTTTACAATGATGGTGATAGCCAGTTGTTAGAAAAGCAATTCAAAGAAGTAATGAATGAGATTGAATGCCAGTACAACAAATAAAAGGAGCGATAGGTGATGAGATTTACTAGTTTGGCTAGTGGTAGTAGCGGTAATTGCGCCTATGTAGGAACGGATAATACACATATTTTAGTGGATGTGGGTGTGTCATGCAAAAAAATCACACAAGGGCTACAGGAATTGGATTTACAGCTAAAGGATTTGGCTGGAATTTTCATAACGCATGAACATAGTGACCATATTCAAGGTTTGCGTGTCATTTCAAAAAAAAATAACATCCCTATTTATGCGACAGGAAAAACATTAGAAAAAATCAGAGAATACGATAAAAAGCATGAAATTGATGAAGCTTGTTATGTTGAAGTGATTGAGGATGAGGCAATTCAAATTCACGATATGAAAATTGAGGCCTTTCGCAATACACATGATGCGGCACAGCCAGTAGGCTACCGAATTGAAAATGAAAAAAGTGCCGTAGCAGTTGCAACGGATTTAGGAAATTTCTCAGAATATACACTTGCTCATTTGCGAGGGCTTGATGCAATATTGATTGAAGCAAATCATGATGTGCGCATGCTAGAGGTAGGAAGTTACCCTTACTACTTAAAAAGACGAATTCTAAGTGATTTTGGACATTTGTCAAATGAAAGATGTGGGCGTCTTTTGTGCGAGATTTTACATGATGATATAAAGCATATTTTGCTTGGTCATATAAGTAAAGAAAATAATTATGAGGCACTTGCTTACGAAACGGTTCGAACGGAAATTACGGCGGGACTTTGCCCCTATCAAGCAGATGATTTTAATATACATGTCGCTAATCGCGACACAATTTCAGATATTATGCATTTATAAATTTTGGAGGTAGAAAGATGAAGAAAGCGATTATTACAGTAGTAGGAATTGATACCGTAGGTATTATAGCAAAAGTGTGTGCGTATTTAGCGGAACACAAAATCAATATCTTAGATATATCACAAACCATTGTCGAAAATTATTTTAATATGATGATGATTGTTGATTTAACAAATGCAGATATAAAGAGTGCAAATGCAATTGAGGATTTAGAAAAAATCGGAACAGATATTGGCGTAGTGGTTCGTATGCAGATGGAAGAAATCTTTACGAAAATGCACCGTATTTAGTAGGAGGACTTAATGATAAATATATTTGAAGTTAATGAAACAAATAATATGATTATGAACGAAAAATTAGATGTTCGTACAATTACAATCGGTATTAGCTTATTAGATTGTATCGACTCGAATTTAGAAGTGCTTAATCAGAATATTTACACGAAAATCACAACCGTTGCGAAGGATTTGGTAGTGGTCGGAAATGATATCGAAAAGGAATTTGGTATTCCGATTGTCAATAAGCGTATTTCTGTAACACCGATTGCTTTAATTGGCGCTTCAGCATGCAAGAAGCCAGAAGATTTTATTGAAATTGCAAAAACCCTAGATAAAGCGGCAAAGACGGTTGGTGTCAATTTCTTAGGTGGCTATTCAGCGCTTCCTTCAAAAGGAATGACAAAAGCAGAAGAAAGATTGATTCGTTCAATCCCTAAAGCGATGGCACTTACTGAACGCGTATGTAGTTCCGTAAATATTGGTTCGACAAAAACAGGTATTAATATGGATGCGGTTCGCTTGATGGGTGAAATTATTATCGAAACAGCCGAGGAGACAAAAGACAATGATTCATTAGGTTGTGCAAAGCTTGTTGTATTTTGCAATGCGCCAGATGATAATCCATTTATGGCAGGTGCCTTCCATGGTGTAACGGAAGCAGATAAGATTATTAATGTTGGTGTTAGTGGACCAGGCGTTGTAAAAGCTGCATTGACACATTGTCGAGGTGAGAGTTTTGAGGTGTTATGTGAAACAATCAAAAAGACCGCATTTAAAGTAACACGCATGGGGCAATTAGTTGCCACAGAGGCTTCTAAACGTCTTGATATCCCATTTGGTATTATTGATTTATCCCTTGCACCAACGCCAGCCGTTGGCGATAGTGTTGCTGAAATTTTGGAAGAAATCGGACTTGAAAAGGTCGGTGCGCCAGGTACAACAGCAGCATTGGCCTTGCTAAATGATCAAGTAAAAAAAGGTGGCGTAATGGCATCTTCCTATGTTGGCGGATTAAGTGGTGCGTTTATTCCAGTTAGTGAAGACCATGGAATGATTGATGCAGCAACAATTGGTGCCTTAACATTAGAAAAATTAGAAGCAATGACTTGCGTGTGCTCTGTAGGGCTTGATATGATCGCAATTCCTGGAGATACAAAAGCGACAACCATTGCAGGCATTATTGCAGATGAAGCGGCTATCGGAATGATTAATCAAAAAACAACGGCTGTTCGTTTGATTCCTGTGATTGGAAAGAAGGTTGGTGACGTGGCAGAGTTTGGCGGATTGCTTGGCTATGCACCAGTTATCAAAGTAAACCCATATAGCTGTGATGCGTTTGTCAATCGCAAAGGACGAATTCCAGCGCCAATTCATAGTTTTAAGAATTAGGAGGTTATTATGGCAATTTTTCAAGTGCAATACAAGTCAGAGTCATTAGGTGTAGAAACCGACCTAGTCGTGATTATGCCTAGAAAAGAATTTATCGATAAAGGCAATGTAAAGACATTATATTTATTACATGGGTTATCAGATAATCAAAATACGTGGATGAACTTCACTTCGATTTATCGCTATGTGGCGTATTTGCCATTTGCGGTGATTATGCCAGCAGTAAATCGTAGTTTTTATCGCAATAATGGACGAGATGCAATGTATTTTGACTATATTACAAAAGAGATTCCAGAATTTGTTCAAACATATTTTCCTGTTTCAAAGAAGCGAGAAGATACATTTATTGCGGGATTATCAATGGGTGGATATGGCGCTTTAAAAGCGGGATTAACCTTCCCAGAAAACTATAAAGCAGTCTTTGCTTTTTCGGGAGTATTAGATCCCCCAACAAGCTTCCGTACACAAGGATGGGTGTTTGATTATAAATCAATTGTGCCAACAGTGGAAGAGTTTGAAAATAGCGAGGACAATTTATATGTCCTATTAGAAAAACAAGCGAATCGTAAAGAAAAACCATTTCTTTATGTATGTTGTGGTACAGGCGATTTCTTATATTATCAGCAAGAACCATTTGTGGAAAAAGCAAGGGAGCTTGGTTTTGATGTCGAATATCAAACGGAAGAAGGAACAGAGCATTCATGGGAATATTGGGATCGTGAAATTGAAAAAGCGATATGGAAGATCATGGAGATGACATGAAAAAAACCATAACAGGCGTGATTACCGAATATAACCCTTTTACAAATGGTCACTTACATCATATAAATGAAGCAAGACGATTGACAAAGGCGGATTATGTGGTCGCCATTATGAGTGGCGATTTTACACAACGAGGAACACCAGCTTTGTGCGATAAGTTCACGCGTGCAAAAATGGCGGTTTCTTGTGGCGTTGATTTAGTCATTGAATTGCCAGTTGTATATACGGTTTCTTGTGCAGAGCATTTTGCGAAAGGTGCGATATCAATCTTGCATCAATTTGCCTGCGTGGATTATGTGGTATTTGGTAGCGAATGCGATGATATGGAATTATTAATTAGGACAGCAACATTGCTTGGTGAGGAAACAAAAGATTTTTCTGTGAAGCTAAAGGCTTTACAAGCAAAAGGAGTTCGTTATCCACTTGCTGTGCAAGAAGTACTGAAGGAATATGATCCAAATGCAGCAAGTATTTTAGATCAACCAAATGCCATACTTGGAATCGAATATATAAAGGCATTACAATATTTTAAAAGCACGATCAAGCCAATTGCTATCAAACGACAGGGTTGTGCCTATCATAGTTTAGCGTTGCATGAATACGCTTCAGCAAGTGCTATGCGTGAACATCTCCTAAGGGGAGCAGATCCAAAAGGAATGCTTCCAGAGGCATCAATTCGCATATTGCAAGAGTATCAAAAAGATTTTGATTTTATTACAGAAGAATATCTAACACCGTATTTGCATCAAATGCTTATGGGGTGGACAGATGATACGATAGTGGATATGGATGATAATTTGTTTCATGCGATTCAAAAAAATGTGGATGTGCCGTATTCATACCGTTCATTTATCAAACGATTGATCACCAAAAATTATACGTCAGCAAGAATTCGACGCGTTGTACTACATATGTTATTACATATGAATCAAGCCAACACAGAAGACTTTTATGATGGAGAGTTTGCAGCATACGCAAGAATTTTGGCAATTAACAAAAAAACGACGGTTTTAATTCGTGAAATAGCAAAGGTAACAACGATTTCACTTATTAATAAAATGGCGGATCGAGAAAAACTATTTGAGCAACAGGATACCCTATTCGAAACAAATCGAGCATCCATTGCAAAAAGGCAAATACAATTTGATATTAGTGCAGATTATTTATATCATTCAATGATGATGCGCGTGGCAAAACATAATAGCGCAAGTCGTGACCACGATATTGTTCATCGAATCGAAATTGTCTAGTATGTTCTAATTTATGTACAATCGTAACATTGAACATGCACCATAAATCATTTATAATGCTTAGGTAATAAAAGAAAGAGAGGAATTCATATTCATGGGTTTTATTGAGCGTATTAAGGAAAGAGCGAAAGAAAAAAAGATGACAATTGTCTTGCCAGAATCAATGGATCGCAGAACATGGGAAGCTGCAGCCAATGTACTGGCTGAAGATGTAGCGAATATCGTTATTTTAGGAAATGACAAAGAAGTAGCGACATATAGTGCTGGTTTAGACATCACAAAAGCAACAATTATTAATCCAGCGACATCTAGTAAGCTTGACGAGTATGTTGATTTATTTGTAGAACTTCGTAAAAACAAAGGTCTAACACCAGAAGAAGCTAGAGAATTGATGACGAGTGATTATATGTATTATGCATGTGTGATGGTAAAGGCAGGGGATGCAGATGGTGTGGTATCTGGTGCTTGCCACTCAACAGCCAATACGCTTCGTCCTTCATTACAAATTATCAAAACAAAGCCAGGTGTGAAATTGGTATCATCTTTCTTCGTAATGGATGTTCCAAATTGCGAATACGGTGAGAATGGTATTTTTCTATTTGCTGATTGTGGATTAGAGCAAAATCCAGATGCAGAAAAACTAGCATCAATTGCGATTTCTTCAGCAGAATCCTTTGAATTGTTAATAGGGAAAGAAGCAAAGGTAGCGATGCTTTCACATTCTTCAAAAGGAAGCGCAAAGCATTGTGACGTTGATAAAGTTGTTGAGGCAACACAGATTGCAAAAAATCTACGCCCTGACATCAAATTGGACGGTGATTTGCAAGCGGATGCAGCGATTGTACCAGAGATTGGTCAATTAAAAGCGCCAACAAGTGCAGTGGCTGGTTCGGCAAATGTTTTAGTGTTCCCAGATCTTGATTCGGGAAATATTGCTTACAAACTTGTAGAGCGTCTTGCGAAGGCAGGAGCGTATGGTCCTGTAACACAAGGAATTGCAAAGCCAATCAATGATTTATCAAGAGGTTGTTCTGCGAAGGATATTGAAGGTGTAATTGCCATTACAGCCGTTCAAGCTCAAGCAAATTAATCGTGACAATTATTTTTAAAAATAACTTGACAAAGAAACATAGCCTATGTATAATTCACTAGGTATGTGTTAGGAGTTTTATGCTAGTACATATAACAGAACTATTATCCGAAGAACATGCATCAAGAGAAGAGCAAGTTTTCCTTGAAAATTCTTCGTTTTCCTTGTCACATCAGACAATCAACATTTTAGAATCGAAACCTTTTATATTGAAGCTTACCCATTTAGGAAAGAAGGTTATTCGTGTTGTAGGGCATGCAATTGTTGTATTAGAACAATTTTGTGACCGATGCACGGAGAGGGTCGAGACGAAAATAGAGATGGATATTGATGTTGAGATTGATTTTAATAAATCATCGACAGATAGGATAAACGACTTGGATGAGCAGCGCTTTGTACTCGGCTACGATTTGGATATAGACTGTTTGATCTTTGAAGAATTACTCATTCATTTACCAGATAAGGTCTTATGCAAAGAGGACTGTAAGGGGATATGCAAAGTGTGTAATGCGAATAAGAATCAAACCAATTGTAGTTGTATTGAGTCGAACCAAGACTTACAAATGTCGAAAATTCTGGATATTTTTAAAGAGTTTAAGGAGGTGTAAACCATGTCAATCTGTCCAAAGAATAAATCTTCTAAAGGTAGAAGAGATAAGCGTCGTGCGAACTGGAAGATGTCAGTGCCAAATCTTGCAAAATGTAGCAAGTGTGGTGAGTTAATGATGTCACACAGAGTTTGCAAGGCATGTAATTCTTACAACAAAAAAGAAATTAAAAAAGAAACTACTTCTGTAGAATAGTAAGAAAATGACGATGCCCTTGCTTGTTGCTTTGCAGTGAGCGAAGGGCTTTTTTCTTAATTTTGGAGAGGAGTTGCGATGATTACAATTGCCGTAGACGCAATGGGTGGCGATAATGCTCCTGAAGAAATAATAAAAGGTGCAATTTTAGCTATCAAAGAGCAAGATAATATATGTGTAAAACTAGTAGGCGTTCCAAGTGTGATAAATGAGCATTTAAGCAAATATTCATACCCAAAAGAACAAATTATTGTTGTGGAAGCAAATGAAGTGATTGCAACAGAAGAAGCGCCAGTTATGGCAATCCGCACAAAGAAGAATTCTTCAATTGTGGTTGCGATGAATCTAGTAAAAAATAAAGAAGCCGATGCATTTGTTTCAAGCGGAAGCACAGGGGCTGTATTAGTTGGTGGACAATTAATTGTTGGTCGTATCAAGGGAATTAGAAGACCACCACTAGCACCATTACTTCCAACAACAAAAGGCGTTTCCTTACTCGTTGATTGTGGTGCGAATGTAGACGCTAGAAGCGAACATCTTGTACAATTTGCAAAGATGGGAAGCATCTATATGAAACATATTGTTGGAATTGAGAATCCTACGGTAGCAATTGTGAATAACGGTGCCGAAGAGGAGAAAGGCAATGCCCTTGTAAAAGAGACATTTCCATTGCTAAAAGAATGCAAAGATATCAATTTTATCGGAAGCATTGAAGCAAGAGAGATTCCACATGGTGGAGCTGATGTAATTGTTTGTGAGGCCTTTGTAGGAAATGTTATTTTGAAATTATACGAAGGAACAGCAGGTGCTTTAGTTTCTCAAATTAAAAAAGGGCTTATGTCAACGTTTAGAAGTAAGATGGGTGCATTATTGATTAAACCAGCATTAAAAGAAACATTAAAAACACTTGATGCAACAAATTATGGTGGAGCACCGATGTTAGGCTTAAATGGTCTTGTTGTAAAGACACATGGAAATGCCAAAGAAAAAGAAATCAAGAATGCCATTCTACAGTGCGTGACATTCTATGAGCAGGCTATTAATGATAAAATTAAAGCCGCAATAAATTAAAAGAAATAAAAAGTAATGTAAGTGAAGTGTCATTTACGAGAAAGGAAATAGTATGGAGTTCGAGAAATTACAAGCGATTATTGCAGACGTATTAAACATTAAGGCTGATGAAGTTAAAGAGGAATCTACATTTATTGATGATCTTGGTGCTGACTCACTCGACGTATTCCAAATTATCATGGGAATTGAAGAGGAATTTGATGTTGAAATTCCAAGCGACGTTGCAGAAAAGATTGTAACGGTAGGCGATGCTTACGAACAGATTAAATCCGAAATGAAGTAATTGATTCAAAACGGCCTTCCTTGGAAGTATGTTATGGCATACTGCTGGGGAAGGCATTTTTTATATAGAAATTACGAATCATGAAAAAATGATTGACCGTTTCGTAAAAATTGATTAAAATAAGAGGTAATGCAAAGGGAGGTAGTTTCGCGTGAGTATTGATGTGAGCTTTATTGAAGAAAAAATTGGTTATTCATTCAAAGAAAAAAAATACCTAGTCACAGCACTAACGCATAGCTCCTATGCAAACGAAAAGCGTTGTGAGAAAAATGAGCGTTTAGAATTTTTAGGAGATGCAGTGCTTGAATTGATCACAAGCCATTATTTGTTTAATGCATTTCCCAAATTACCAGAAGGCGCTTTGACAAAAAAACGAGCTGGCTTAGTGTGTGAGCAATCATTAGCAGTATGTGCACGCAAGCTAAAACTTAATAAGGGCTTATTGCTTGGAAAAGGTGAAGAAGCGGGTGGTGGAAGAGAGAGAGATTCAATTTTGGCAGATTGTTTTGAAGCAGTTCTTGGTGCCATTTATTTAGATGGTGGTATTGATGCCGTTAAAGTAATCGTTACAAATGTTTTATTAGAAGATGTTTCAGGAAATCAAGCCTTTATTGATTACAAGACGAAATTGCAAGAAAAATTACAACGAAAAGGCCATATTGTTATTGAATATCGCTTGATTGATGAGAACGGGCCAGACCATCATAAAACATTTCAAATTCAAGTTGTTGCCAATGAAAAGGTGCTTGGTGAAGGAAAAGGAAATAATAAAAAAACAGCAGAGCAACAAGCAGCAAAAGATGCATTAGAGCACTTAAATAAATAACAAAGGAAGCAAGTATGTATTTAAAAAATATAGAGGTACAAGGATTTAAATCCTTTGCAAATAAAATAGATTTTGAATTTCATAATGGTATCACTTGTATTGTGGGGCCAAACGGTAGCGGAAAAAGCAATGTTGCTGACGCGGTTCGTTGGGTACTTGGTGAGCAAAGTGCAAAACAGCTTCGTGGTGCAAGTATGCAGGATGTTATCTTTTCTGGTACAGAGACTCGAAAAGCACAAGGGTATGCGTATGTAGCTATTACGCTCGATAATTCGGATCATCGTCTTAATGTCGATTATGAAGAGGTGACGGTGAGTCGTTGTGTATATCGTTCAGGCGAAAGTGAATATAAAATCAATAATACAATTTGCCGTTTGAGGGATGTACATGAACTCTTTTACGATACAGGTATCGGAAAAGAAGGTTATTCTATTATTGGTCAAGGACAAATTGACAAAATTTTAAGTAATAAGCCAGAAGAGCGTCGGGAATTATTTGATGAGGCAGTTGGTATTGTAAAGTATAAGCGCAGAAAACAAGTGACGCTAAAAAAACTCACATCGGCACGTGACAACTTGCTTCGACTAAGTGATATTATGAGCGAGCTTGAAAGACAAGTAGGGCCATTAGAGAAACAATCAACCGCCGCAAAAACGTATTTAGCTTTATATGAAAAACTTAAAAAACTTGAAATCAATTTATTCGTATTAGATTCACGCATGATCAAAGCAGAGCTTGAAGAATTGTCAAAGCGCAAAAAAATCGTTGACGAGGATTTGGCGACAAGTCAACAAGACTTAGAAAAGCTAAAAATCCAAAATGCTGATGTAAACGAAAAACTAAAAGAAATAGAAGATAAAATCGATACAAATCGAGACATATCTTCTAATTTAGCTGTCAAAAAAAACACATTACAAGGACAAATCGATGTACTTACTGAGCAAATAAAGGCGGACGAGGCGAATTCCTTGTTGATGAACAATCGATTAAAGGACATTACAGAAGCGATTGAGCGACTAGATGATGAGCGCAAAAAACACGAATATGAAAATGACAAATTAAATTCGCTAGCGCAACAAGAGGAAGAAGAAGTTAGTAGTGCAAAAGAAGAATTACAACGAATTGAAAAACAAATTGATGAAATTCATAATGCGATTGAAAATGACAAGAAAAGCATTATCTCATTGTTGAACGAAAAATCAGACCTCGGTGCAAAATTGCAACATTTTGAAACGATGATCGAAAATAGTCGTGTGCGCCGAGAGGAATTCACAGCAAAAATTCTCGATAAAAAAAGCGAGGAGGAAAAACATAGTAGCATTCTTCGAAATGCCGAAAAAGAACATTCTCGCATTCGTGAAGAAATGGTTGGTCTTCGTTCAGCACTTGATACATATAACAGAAAAAAAAGCATGATTCAAAATGAGCTTTCTGTTATGGAAAACACAATTTTAGATAAGAAAAATGAATACCACGCCCTTAAAACAAAATCGGATTCTCTTAAAAACTTGGAGGAGAGATATGAAGGGTATGGGCAAAGTATTAAGCGCGTTATGGAAGCGCGTTCAAAGCTTGGCAAGGTGCACGGTGTAGTTGCCGACTTAATTAAGGTTGACGCACGTTATGAAGTGGCTATTGAAATTGCACTTGGCGGTGCCATTCAAAATGTTGTTACACAAGATCAACAAACAGCAAAGAATTGTATTAATTATTTGAAAAGCAATAAATATGGTCGAGCAACCTTTTTACCATTAGAAGAAATTAAAAATCAAGGTGCTTTTTCGAAACCAGAAGCGCTTAAAGAAGTAGGCGCAATTGGTGTAGCTTCTTCATTGGTAAAAGTAGATCCGCTCTTTAAAAATGTTAAGGAATCTTTATTGGGACGTATTTTAGTTGTCGACACACTCGACCATGCGGCAAGTATTGCAAGAAAATATCATTCTTCGATCCGTATTGTTACGTTAGAAGGTGAATTGCTCTCACAAGGTGGTGCGATGACTGGTGGTACCTTTAGAAACACGAGCAATTTACTAGGGCGTAAAAATGAAATTTCTCAATTAGACGAAGAAGCCAAAACGATTTTGAAAGAATATGATGATTTGTTATTAAAGCAAAAAGAAGTTAAAGACAATCTTCAAGCCGCAACAGAGTCCTATGAAAAATATGCTCGTTCTTTACAAGAGAAAATTCTAAAAGAAAATGATACAAGACTTCGTATGGATCAGGCAAAAGAACGCTTAGAGGAAGTGCGTATTTTATTAGCCGATTTGACAAACGAAAAGGCAGAATTTGATCAGGTGCTAAAGGAAGCGCGCGATGAGAAAAAACAAATCGAAACCGCCATTTTTGAAAATGCGAATCAAAATACGTCATCAGAAGAAACGGTTAGCCAATCAAGTGTTGAATTAACACAACTTCAAAAACGAAAAGAGACAATCTCGCAACATATTATCGAATTGCAACTAGATTACCAAAAGATGATACAATCAAGCGAGTTTGCCGATGAAAATCACAAGCGTATCTTAGGAGAAATTTCTAAGCTTTCGATGGAGAGTGCGACAATTACTGAAAGCCTAAAGGAAAATACGGCAAATAGTTTAGCCAGAAATGAAGGTATTTTAGCAATTCGTGAAAGTATACTAGAAAAAGAAACGTTGATAGGCGAGGCTGATAAAATTGTTCAAAGCTTTACAAAGCAACGAGAAGAATTAAAACTTGAACAAAGTGATTTTTTTGCACAACTAGATTCTATTTCAGGTCGTATTAATAAACTGAATTTAGAGGTTGTTAGAATTGATACACAAATGGAAAATAAGCAGAAACATTTGCATACACAAACAAATCTGTTGTGGGATGAATATGAAACGATGCCGAGTGAAGCAATTGCAGCTTTTGATGACTCGTTTTCGGATATGCCTAGTATGCGAAGGGAAATTGCAGGATACAAAGCGGAGATTAAAGCACTTGGAAATGTTAATATTAATGCGATCGAAGACTATAAGGAAGTATCTGAGCGTTATGAGGAATATAAATTCCATTATGATGATTTAATAAAAGGTGAAGAAGAATTAGTCAAAGCGATTGATGAATTAGACACAGGAATGCGCCAACAATTTAATGAACAATTTGCAAAAATCCAAGTGGAATTCCATGAAGTGTTTAAGCAATTATTTGGTGGCGGTCATGCTAGCTTGCACCTTGTAGAGGGTGAAGATGTAATTGATGCAGGTATTCAAATTATTTCACAACCTCCTGGAAAGAAGCTACAAAATATGATGCAATTATCGGGTGGAGAAAAAGCATTAACTGCGATTGCGCTATTATTCGCAATTCAAAATCTAAAACCATCACCATTTTGTCTGTTGGATGAAATTGAAGCGGCGCTTGACGATTCAAATGTCACACGCTTTGCAAAATATTTGCACAAGCTAACAAAGCACACACAATTCATTTTGATTTCACATCGTCGTGGTACCATGGTTCTTGCAGATCGCTTGTATGGTATTACTATGCAAGAAAAAGGTGTATCGGCACTAGTGAGTGTTAGCTTAATTGAACAAGAATTAGATGAATAAGGGGATTAGTATGAGTGAAAAAAAAGGTTTTTTTTCGAAACTAGTTAGTGGATTAACAAAATCACGTAATCATATTGCAACAGGTCTTAAAAATGTATTTAATGGCTTTAGCGAGATTAATGATGATTTTTATGAAGAGCTAGAAGAAGTTTTGATTATGGCAGATATGGGTGTTCGGACAACCGATATAATTTTAGAAAAACTAAAAGATGAGGTCAAAGATCAAAAAATTAAAAAAGCGAGTGAATGTAGAGATATTCTAATTTCGATTATTCGAGAGCAAATGGATTTAGGTGAGAATGCCTACGATTTTGAGACGCAAAAATCGGTTGTGTTGGTGATTGGTGTCAATGGTGTTGGAAAAACCACATCGATTGGAAAAATCGCAGCAGGACTTCGCGCGAAAAAAACGGTTATGTTAGCCGCTGCTGATACATTTCGTGCAGGTGCTATCGAACAATTAACAGAATGGGCTCATCGGGCAAATGTGCCAATCGTGGCTCAAAAAGAAGGTGCTGATCCAGCAGCTGTGGTATTTGATGCCATTGCTTCGGCTAAAGCAAAGAATATTGATATTTTGATTTGTGATACAGCGGGACGATTGCACAATAAGAAAAATCTAATGGATGAATTGAAAAAAATTAATCGCATTATTGATAAAGAGTGTCCAGAGTATTTCAGGGAAACGCTAATTGTGTTGGATGCGACAACTGGTCAAAATGCATTAGAGCAAGCAAAGGTTTTTATGGAAAGTGCCGAAATAACAGGTATTATCCTAACGAAGATGGACGGAACGGCTAAGGGCGGAATTGCGGTAGCGATTCAAGCAGAACTTGGTATTCCAGTGAAATATATTGGCGTTGGAGAAAAAATCGAAGATCTTCAAAAATTTAATTCCAATGATTTTGTAGAAGCGATGTTTAAGGAGGAGACGAATGCTAACACTTGAGAAGTTTGAAGAAGCATCAGAAATTGTTCGTGAAGTGACACAAGAAACCAAGATTATTTATAGCGAATATTTTAGTGATGCAACTGGCAATAAAGTGTACTTTAAACCAGAAAATATGCAATTTACAGGAGCGTATAAGCTTCGAGGTGCCTATTATAAAATTAGTCGCCTTACACAAGAAGAGCGAGAAATTGGCTTAATTGCTGCTTCGGCAGGGAATCATGCACAAGGCGTAGCTTTTGCTGCAAAACGGTTTAATTGTAAAGCAGTTATCGTTATGCCAACGACAACACCTCTTATCAAGGTCAATCGTACAAAAAGCTATGGTGCAGAAGTTGTGTTGTTTGGTGATGAATACGATGAGGCGTGTGCACATGCGCAGGAGCTTGCCAAAACAAAAGGCTATACATTTATTCACCCATTTAATGATTTAGATGTTGTTGCTGGGCAAGGAAGCATTGCAATGGAGATTATTAAGGAGCTTCCGACGGTTGACTATATCTTATGTCCAATCGGTGGAGGTGGATTGGTTACTGGTGTAGCAACACTTGCAAAAATGCTAAATCCCAAAATAAAAGTGATTGGCGTAGAACCAAGTGGAGCGGCTTGTATGCGTGATTCAATCGAGCAAGATAAGATTGTGACGTTGCCTTCAATTAGTACAATTGCAGATGGTACCGCCGTTAAAACACCTGGTGATATATTATTTCCTTATGTCAAGGAGAATGTGGACGAGGTGATTACGGTTGACGATGAAGAATTAATCGTTGCCTTTTTAGATATGATTGAAAGCCACAAAATGGTTGTTGAAAATTCTGGACTTCTTTCTGTTGCCGCATTGAAACATTTGGATGTTTCCAATAAAAAGATTGTATCTATTTTAAGTGGTGGCAATATGGACGTTATTACGATGTCCTCTGTTGTTCAACATGGCTTGATTCAGCGAGGGCGTATATTTACCGTTTCCGTATTATTGCCAGACAAGCCAGGAGAACTAGTAAAAGTATCCTCTTGCATTTCCAATAGCAATGGAAATATCATTAAGTTAGAGCACAATCAGTTTATTTCCATCAATCGTAATGCTGCAGTGGAGCTTCGTATTACAGTTGAGGCATATGGACATGAACATAAAGACCAAATCGTTAAAAATTTAGAGCAGGAAGGTTATAAACCGAAGCTTGTGAAACCGAATTTGTAAATTTTCAAATTCGTATGGTTTGTGTTAGGATAAGAGTAAGAATGGCTCATAAATAAAAGTGCTTGTCAAGAAAAAACACTTGACAAGCCTTTCTTGTTTTGATATGATACAAAACGTCGTATGTTATAAAGGAGTGAAACGTGTGATGGAGAAGATATTATTTCAAACATTGCTTTATGACTTTTACGGTGAGTTGTTGACAGCACACCAAAAAGAAATCTATGAGAAAGTGATTTTCGATGATCTTTCTTATCAAGAAATTGCCAACGAAAAAGGCATTTCAAGACAAGGAGCACACGATTTAGTGAAGCGTTGTCATTCAATTTTGGAAGGCTATGAAAACAAACTTCAGCTTGTCGACAAGTTTATGAAAATCAAAGCTTCAATATATCAAATTGACGAAGCCGTTCGAACACTTGATGAGTCGAACCTTGCTATAAGCAAACAAGCAATCAGCAAACTAACCGATGAGGTTATTCAAATTTTTTAACGAAACAACGTGGAGAGCATTATGGCATTTGAAAGTTTATCAACAAAATTACAAAATGTTTTTAAGGGCTTGCGCGGTAAAGGGCGTTTGTCTGAAGCAGATGTAAAAGCTGCTATGAAAGAAGTGAAGATGGCACTTCTTGAAGCTGATGTCAACTTTAAAGTCGTTAAAAACTTTATTGCGACGGTGAGTGAGAGAGCGATTGGTTCAGATGTGATGAATTCTTTGACACCTGGACAAATGGTTATTAAGATTGTAAATGAAGAGCTAGTCAATTTGATGGGTTCAGAAACAACGGAAATCAAGCTAAAACCATCCAATGAAATCACTGTTATTATGATGGCGGGTTTACAAGGTGCAGGTAAAACGACAACGGCAGCAAAATTAGCTGCAAAAATGAAATCAAAAGGACGTAATCCACTCCTAGTGGCGTGTGATATTTATCGTCCAGCAGCGATTGAGCAATTGAAAATCAATGGTGAAAAATTAGGCGTCGATGTCTTTTCGATGGGGAATCAACACAAGCCACTTGATATTGCAAAAGCCGCATATGCACATGCACAAAAAAATGGTCATAACATAATCTTTATTGATACAGCGGGTCGACTTCATATTGATGAAGAGATGATGGACGAACTCGTTTCAATTAAACAGGAATTAGAGGTTTATCAAAGTATCTTAGTTGTTGATGCGATGACTGGTCAAGACGCCGTAAATGTCGCTACAACCTTTAATGAACAAATTGAAATTGATGGTGTTGTATTGACAAAACTCGATGGTGATACACGTGGTGGTGCTGCATTATCCATTCGCCAAGTGACAGGAAAACCGATTCTCTACATTGGTATGGGAGAAAAGTTAACAGAGCTTGAGCAATTTTATCCGGATCGTATGGCAAATCGTATATTAGGTATGGGAGATATTCTTACCTTAATCGAGAAAGCTGAGCAAAACGTATCAGAAGAGCAAGCCAAAAAGATGGCTGAAAAACTTAAAAAGAATCAATTTGATTTTAATGATTACCTAGAACAATTTCAACAAATCAAAAACATGGGCGGTATTGGTGAAATCATGAAAAGCATGCCTGGTATGGGTATGGGGATGCCAAATGTTCCTGATGTAGATGAAAAACAGCTAGGCAAAGTCGAAGCGATGATTTATTCGATGACATTAGAAGAAAGAGCTAATCCAAATTTACTAAATCCATCACGCAAAAATCGTATTGCACGAGGTGCGGGTGTTGATATAGCAGAGGTTAATCGTCTTGTGAAGCAGTATGAGCAAAGCAAAAAGATGATGAAACAACTTCCAGGAATGCTGGGAGGTAAAGGTGGTAGAAAAGGAAAATTTAAATTTCCTTTCTAAATATATAAACTAAACATAATACGTTGGAGGAATTAGAACATGGCAGTAAAGATGAGATTGAAAAGAATGGGACAAAAAAAGAAACCTTTTTACAGAATCGTAGTAGCAGATTCAAGATCACCAAGAGATGGTAGATTTATTGAAGAAATCGGTTATTATGATCCAACACAAGAGCCAAGCGTAATCAAATTCAATGAAGAATTAGCTAAAAAATGGTTACAAACTGGTGCTCAACCAACAGAAACAGTTGGGAAACTTTTGAAAATTGCAGGTATTGAAAAATAATTTGCAAGCGGAGGTGTAATTCTATGAAAGATTTAATCGAAACAATTGCAAAAGAACTTGTTGAATTTCCTGAAAAAGTTGTCGTAACCGAAGTTGAAAACGAAGGCATCGTTACAATCAAGCTAAAAGTAGCCGATTCAGATGTTGGAAAAGTAATTGGAAAACAAGGACGTATTGCAAAAGCATTACGTACCGTTTTAAAAGCTGCAACAACAAATCAAGATAAAAAATATACACTTGATATTCAATAAGCAATTACAAAAAGGAGGATCGCATGCGATGCTCCTTTTACAATATAGGGAGCAATTATCATGGAAGATTACTTAAGAATTGGCGTTGTTACAGGAACTCACGGACTAAAAGGCGAGGTGAAGGTTTTTCCAACGACTGATGAAGTGGATCGTTTTAAAAAGATTAAAAAAGTATATTGCGTGATTCAAAAGGGCGTTCGCACTCAGAAAGAAGAATTTGTATTCGAAATTGAAAGTGCTCGCCAAAATCAAAAATTTATCTTGTTGAAATTTAAGGGGTATGATCATATTAACGATGTTGAATTCTTAAAACAACAGGATTTATTAATTACGCGTGAGCAATCATCGCCTTTGCGTGAACATGAGAATTTTATCGTGGATTTGATTGGCTTAACGGTAATCAATCATGAGAACCAACAGATACTCGGTGAATTGATTGATGTTTTGCAAACGGGCGCAAATGATGTATATGTTGTGAAAATGGAAGATGGCAAGGAGCTTATGTTGCCCGCCATTCGAGAATGTATACTTGATGTAAATATTCAAACAAACAAAATGTATGTCCATCTATTAGAGGGACTAATGGAGCTGTTATCATGAAATTTCATATTCTAACGCTTTTTCCAGAGATGGTTATGCAAGGGTTGAATACAAGTATAATCAAAAGAGCGATTGAGCAAAATAAATTAGACATTCAAGCAATTAACATTCGTGATTATACAAAGGATAAGCATATGAAAGTAGATGATTATCCATATGGTGGCGGTGCGGGGATGCTTATGCAGGCACAGCCTATTTTTGATGCGTATCAAGCGATAAAAAGTCCTAATAAAAATAAAACGCGCGTTGTGTATTTAACACCATGGGGAAAGCCATTTAATCAAGAAATGGCAAAAGAATTTTCAAAAGAGGAAGAACTGATTTTACTTTGTGGGCATTATGAGGGAGTTGATGAGAGAGTACTAGATGAAATTGTTACAGATGCTGTCTCTATCGGTGATTTTGTTTTGACAGGTGGTGAATTACCTGCTATGGTCATGGTGGATGCAATTGGACGATTAGTGCCAGGCGTTTTAAATAACGAAGAATCCTTTGTATATGAGTCCTTTTATGATAATTTATTAGAACATCCTCAATATACACGTCCTGAAGTTTTTCATGAAAAGAGTGTTCCAGAGGTTTTGTTATCTGGCCATCATAAAAATATCGAAAAATGGCGAATGGAACAATCTAAATTACGAACAAAAAAATATCGTCCTGATTTGTGGGCTAAATATGTGGAAACTGAGCGTGAAAAAAGCGAAAAATAGCTTGCATCTTATGAAATAGTGTGATAGAATTATCGAGTTGTGTATAAAAAGCGACGGTCCGCTGGCAAAGGTTATGAACGTCCCAGAATATTTAGGAGGTACAACATGAGCGAAGAAATCAAGAAGTTAAAACCAAGTGAATTCATCAAATCAATTGAGGATGCTCAATTGAAAGAAAAAGTGGATCAATTTAATGTAGGTGATACAGTACGTGTTCACGCGATCATTAAAGAGGGTGCTAGAACTAGAATCCAGGTTTACGAAGGAACAGTTATCAAAAGACAAAATGGTGGAGCTAAAGAAACATTTACAGTTCGTAAACTTTCAAATGGCGTTGGCGTAGAGAAAACTTGGCCATTACATTCACCAAAAGTTGACCACATTGAAGTGGTTCGTAGAGGTAAAGTTCGTAGAGCGAAATTATTCTACCTTAGAAAACGTACTGGTAAAGCAGCGAAAGTTAAAGAGAAAATTAAGTAAATTGACACAATGTAAAAGATGTTTCGAAAGAAACATCTTTTTTTGTCAAAAGAAGCAGATTGTGATTGCGAGAGAGGATAAATGTTGATAAACTAGTAGTGTTGAAAAGTGATTTTAGATAGAATTGCTTAAGTGTTTATTGATGAGGATTTAAAATGGAACGAAAAAAGCCATATGATGATATTGGGATGGGACGATATATTATTTATCTCATTGCAGATATATTTATTATTGCCGTAATCACCTTGTTTTTATTGAATATGTTTTGTACAAATGTGACGATGACTGGACGGGCGATGGAGCCAACCATTGAGGATTCACATGTGGTACTAATTAATAAATTGACGTATTCATTGCATAAACCAGAACGTATGGACGTTATTTTATTAGAAAGTCCCTCAAGCGGAAATGAGGTAATTAAACGTATTGTCGGAGTTCCAGGGGATACAATCTGCTATACGAATCAAGAGGTTTTTGTAAATGGAGAAAAAATAATTGGAGAATCACTAATGAGTGCAGACGAAAAAGATAGGTTAGAAATTATCTTGCCAAGTCGCCAATACTTTGTTGTTGGAGATAATCCTGATTTTAGCGAGGATAGTCGATTTGCCTATTTTGGACTTATATTAGAAGAAGATATTATCGGGAAAGTTTGGCTATCTTATCGAGGCCTGACGGATATAAAGAAAGTGAAGTGAGCATGAATATACAATGGTATCCTGGTCATATGACCAAAGCAAAAAGAGCAATGCAAGAAGATGTGAAGCTAGTAGATTTGGTAATTGAATTAATTGATGCACGAATTCCACTTGCGACAAGGAATCCAGAGATTGATAAATTAGCGGTAAATAAATCGCGTCTTGTATTACTAAACAAAGCAGATTTAGCCAATCAGATGGTGACGAAAAAATGGATTGAGTATTTTGCTAAACAAGACATTTTGGCGCTTGCAATTGATTCGCGAACCAATCATCATATGAAACCTATTCATGATGCAATTTTGCAAGTATGTGCCGAAAAAATTGAAAGAGATAAACGAAGGGGCATTATGAATCGTCCTATTCGTGCGATGGTGGTAGGTATTCCAAACGTAGGAAAATCAACCTTCATTAATTCATTTGTCAAAAAGGCAAGTGCCAAAACGGGTAATCGCCCTGGTGTGACAAAGGGAAATCAATGGATTAAGGTGAACAAGCAGGTAGAATTATTGGATACGCCAGGAATTTTATGGCCAAAATTTGAAGACCAACAAGTTGGGCTTTTGCTTGCATTTGTAGGATCAATCAATGATCAAATCATACAATTAGAAGAATTGGTTATTGAATTCATTAAATATACGAGAAAATATCAAATTAGCGCTGTTGAGGACTATTATCAATGTGAAAAAGGACAAACAGAAGCAGAAGTATTGAAAGAAATTGCAAAAATACGTGGTTGTATAAAAAAGGGTGGCGAAGTGGATTATTTAAAGGCTTCACAAATGATTTTGGATGATTTGCGAAAAGCAAGAATTGGCCGAATTACATTGCAAGTTCCACCAGAAGAAAAGGATAATGATGGCGAAGAAATTTAATCTAGAAGAAGAATTATTACGCATTGAAGCAATGTCCGCTTATGAAAAGGAATATGCAGCACATTCATATATTGGAGGGATTGACGAAGTCGGAAGAGGACCACTAGCTGGCCCAGTTGTTTCGTCATGTGTGATATTACCAAAGGATTGCACCATTCTTTATATAAATGACTCCAAAAAGCTAAGTGAGAAAAAAAGAGAAGCATTATTTGATGAAATTAGCCAAAAAGCAATTGCTATAGGTATTGGCGTTGTTTCGCCAGAGAGAATTGATGAGATTAATATATTACAAGCGACGTATGAATCTATGCAAATGGCGATTGCGAATTTATCAATTACACCAGATGTTTTGTTAAATGATGCAGTAACGATTCCAAACGTTTCTATTCATCAAGTGCCAATTATAAAGGGTGATGCAAAAAGCATTTCGATAGCAGCAGCTAGTATTATTGCGAAGGTTACAAGAGACCGTATGATGGTAGCGTATGATCAGTTGTTTCCTGGATATGATTTTGCTTCAAATAAAGGCTATGGAACGAAGAAACATATTGAAGGAATTAAAACAAGGGGAATTACGCCTATTCATCGTCGAAGTTTTGTCAAGAATTTTATATAGGAGTTTTCATGAGAAATAAACGCGAGAAAGGCAGCTTATATGAAGAAAAAGCTGCTATATTCTTAAATGAAAAAGGTATGACGATTTTAGAGAGAAATTATCGCTGTCGTATTGGCGAAATTGATTTGATTGCCAAAGAAAAAAATACGCTAGTTTTTGTTGAAGTAAAATACCGAAGCAATTCATTATATGGGATGCCTGAAAGTGCATGCCATACAAGAAAACAGCAAACCATTCGTCGTGTCGCGCAACATTATTTATATGAAAAACAATCCTTCTACGAAATGGGCTATCGATTTGATGTTGTCGCATTTTTAGGAGAAGCTATTCGGTATTATCCCAATGCCTTCTAAGGTATGCACTAATAGGAGAAGCATAGATGTTATTAAAGAAAAAAGAAAGACAAACAACCAAACTGCATTATAAGAATGAAGTTCCTTATATTAGCTATGAGAGTTTAAGCCAATACCCACAGATTGCTCATTTATTTACAACACGATTCGGTGGTGTTAGTCAAGGTGTTTATCATAGCCTGAATTTACGCCAAACAACAGAGGATAGTGTTTTAAATGTTGCCGATAATTACAAAATAGTAGCAAATTTATTTGATGTAGAAGCAGAAGATATGGTTATAAGTGACCAGACACACACGACCAATATTCTAAGAGTAGATTTCACGCACAAAGGTATGGGGTTGACGAAAAAACGCAATTTTCATGATGTGGATGGCTTAATTACCAATGAAAAAGGGCTGTTATTGGCAACCGTTTATGCAGATTGTGTACCATTATATTTCTTTGATCCAGTAAAAAAGGCAATTGGTTTGAGTCATTCTGGATGGAAGGGGACATTGCATAAAATGGGGGCTATTACAATAAAAGAAATGGTGAAAGAATTCGGATGCGACCCCTCACATATGATTGTAGCGATTGGCCCAAGTATATGTCAAGAATGTTATGAAGTGGGAGATGAAGTATACGACGCATTTTTAAAGGTGTGGAAGGATGAAACAGATCGCTTTTTTACAAAAGGTGAAAAAGATAAATATCATTTAGACCTTTGGAAAGTTAATGAATATATTTTGCGTGAAGCAGGCATAAAAAAAGAGAATATTATTGTTCCTGATATTTGCACATGCTGCAATTTTGAGGTGATGTTTTCACATAGAGCACATGGGAACCAAAGAGGAAATTTAGGCGCATTTTTAATGTTGACAAATTAGTCAATTCGGATACTCGAAATCCGCTTCGCTACTTTCTCGCATTGTGCAGCAATGCGCTGGTAACCCTTCCCAGCAGCTTCGCTGCTATTTCAGTGGGAGCTTGAACTCCCACTGAAACAAGGAAGTTCCACCCACCGCCTAAGAGGCGGGGGACTTCCTTGGGAGGTTAAAACAAGCTGGATTGCAAGATGTTTAGTTTTGCTATATGAAGATTATTAGAGATTTAGGCGAAGTGGAGTTAATCCTCAATACTTTTTTTGTGAGTAGGCATTAGTTCGTGTAAAAAAGTCGAACCTAAAATCAATAAAATACCAATAACCTGTGGCAATGACAAACGATTATTTTGCAATAATACAGATAAGATAACAGCCGTTACAGGATCAATGTAACTAAAAATCGCTGAGGTCTGTGCAGGCATTTTTTTGATTGCAGAAAAATATAATAAGTAAGCTATGCCAGTATGTACGAAACCAACACATACTAACATCAATAATGTTTTTGGGGTGAACGATACACTTCGTAGGTCTTCGGTAATCAGAACATAAGGTGTTAGTACGATAGCAGAAATGCCTAGCTGCAAAAAGGTTGTTTCAATAGAAGGTAAATCTTTAATGAGTTTATTTAGGATAACAACAAAACAATAAAGAACAGCGGCAGAAAGACTAAGCAATATACCGCGAATGTCTTGATTTTTTTCGCCAAATACGTCAGAAATTAAAACAACACCCAAAATGGCGAGGAAAGCACAAAGAATCTTTGTTGGAGTTAGGGATTCCTTCAGAATAAGTGGAGAGACTAAAAGAATAAAAACAGGCGCCATATAGTTGCATACAGTTGAAATAGCGACACTCGTATATCGATACGATTCAAATAGTAAAATCCAGTTAATGCAAAGTGCTAAACCCGATAAAGTCAGAAGTAATAGATTTTTAAAAATCGCCTCTTTCTTGATTTTATCTTTTTTAATCATTAAAATAAGTAACATAAACAATGTTCCAATTCCAGCACGAAATAGGGCGATAATGGATGGTGAGGCAGGAATATGTGATACAAAAATGCCGATTGTTCCAAATATAAGCATAGCAAGGATCATTGTGAATTTTGACATGAGAGAAGCCTTTCTTATAAAAATCATAGTCGCAATCAATATATTCGTAAGAAATGTTGCATACGCGACTCATTGTAGCATATTTTTTTTGATTTGCACATAAATTATTTCTTGCACTAGGTAATGGGTTATGATAAGATTAGTGATGGTTTTAATTGTTCTACTTACTGTCATTGAAAAAATAATTCAATGGTGAAAATTAAATAATACGAGGAGGTTTTTATGTCAGCAAAGTCATACAATCCATTTGAGAATGCTCAAGCACAATTTGATAAAGTGGCTGAGTATTTAGAGCTTGATAGCGGAAGCCGCGAACTTTTGCGTCAACCTATGAAAGAAATGCACTTTACAATTCCAGTTAAAATGGACGACGGAACAACAAAAGTATTTAAAGCGTTTAGAATTCAACACAATTCAGCTAGAGGTCCAGCGAAGGGTGGTATTCGTTTTCATCCTCATGAGACAGCTGATACTGTGCGTGCACTTTCCTTGTGGATGACTTGGAAATGTGCTGTAGTAGATATTCCTTTAGGAGGAGCAAAAGGTGGTGTTATTTGTGATCCACACAACCTTTCACTTGGAGAGCAAGAAAGATTATGTAGAGGGTATGTTCGCCAACTACATAGTGAAGTAGGACCAAACCAAGATGTTCCTGCACCAGATGTTATGACAAATGGTCAACATATGTTATGGATGTTAGACGAATATGAAGCAATTCATGGTGGACGTTATCCAGGTATGATTACAGGAAAACCAGTTGGCATGGGGGGTTCATTAGGACGTACAGAAGCAACAGGTTTTGGTGCGATTTATACATTAAAAGCATTACTTGAGCAAAAAGGCATCAATCCAGCAGATACAAGCATGAGTATTCAAGGTTTCGGAAACGTAGCAGAGTATGCAGCGCGTATGTATAGTGATCTTGGTGGAAAAATCGAGGCAATTTCTTGTTGGAATCAAAAAGATGGCGTTGCTTATACATTTAAAAAAGCAGATGGTTGTGATGTTGCAGAGTTGGTACAAATCAAAGATTCTTTTGGTAGCATTGACAAAGACAAAGCACAAGCATTGGGTTATCGTATATTAGCAGGTAATGAGTGGATTAGCCAAGATGTTGATATCTTAATGCCAGCAGCACTTGAGAATCAAATTACACCAGCGGTTATGCCAAGCATTAGCCAAAAGGTTAAAATTATTTGTGAGGCAGCAAATGGCCCTACAACACCTGATTGTGATGAGCTTATTAGAGAAAGAGGCATTACGCTTATTCCAGATTTCTTATGTAACGCAGGTGGAGTAACTTGTAGTTATTTCGAGCAAGTTCAATGTAATATGAATTACTTCTGGGATCGTGATGAAGTATTAGAAAAACTTGAATACGCTATGACAAAAGCATTCCTTGCTGTATACGAATTGGCAGAGGAAAAGGATCTTTATATGAGAGATGCTGCTTATGTAATCGCAATCAAACGTGTAGCAAATGCTATTAAGCTTCGCGGTTGGGTTCAATAATAACATAATCATGAAGAAAGATGCGTTATGTCATCTTTCTTCTTCAATTCACTAACACATATAGAGAGGCAAAAGTATGAGAAATCTAGTATACAAAGGAAAAACAAAAGACGTTTATAGTTTAGAAAACGGCAATTACTTATTGAAATTTAAGGATGATGTAACTGGTACGGATGGTGTTTTTGATCCGGGTGCGAATACGGTTGGTCTTACGATTGATGGTGTTGGCAAGGGCGGCCTTCGTATGACAGAGTATTATTTCAAAAAAATCAATGCTAAAGGAATTCCAACGCATTTTGTAAATGCAGATATTGAAAATCAAGAGATGACGGTTTTGCCAGCAACAGTGTTTGGAAAAGGCTTAGAAGTTATTTGTCGTTTCCGCGCAGTAGGTAGCTTTTTACGACGTTATGGAGCTTATGTTTCTGAGGCGCAGCCATTAGATGCATATGTTGAAGTTACATTAAAGGATGATGGTCGTGAAGATCCGTTAATCACAAAAGATGGTTTAAGCGCAATCGGCGTTTTATCAAATGAAGAATATGAAACGTTAAAAACATTAACACAAAATATATCGAAATTGATTAAAGCGGATCTAGAAGAAAAAGGTCTTGAGCTATATGATATTAAATTGGAATTTGGCCGTGTTGGTGATAAAATTGTATTAATTGACGAAATTTCTGGCGGAAATATGCGCGCTTACAAAGATGGTGTCATTGTAACACCACTTGATTTAGTAGAACTTGTATTACAATAAGTGTTATTGGTAAAATACACAAAGTCTAAAGGCTTTGTGTGTTTTTTTTGTTTCGAAATTTTTGTTGAAATAGGTTGAAGAAAATTTTGAAATAGGGTATGATAGTACAAGTATTTCGATTTTGGGGGAATTATTGAATGAAAAAAATCAATTGGGTCATTGTGATTATATCGATGGTTTGTTTGACTAGTATTGCTTTGATTGTAGCATATGGTTATTCACAATTGAAGGATGAAAAACAAGTTAAGAGATTAGATAAAATGGGTGAGATTTCAGCGACTCGCTTTTTGGTGGCATTAGAAGGTGAAACGTTGGTTAGCATTGCATTCGATGAAGAAAATTTATCACGCGATGCATTTAAAATTGTGAATGATTCGCCAGAGCTAATCCAAGTAAAAGACCATTCATTTGCGAATTGGAAAAGCAAAAAAGTTTTTACAATGAAAGTCGCTACCCAAGCGATAGGAGAAGGCACATTCCATATTGAATCAAGTGATGGAAAATTGGTTTCAAGTGATATTACAATTGTGATTTCCGAAAAAGAAGAGGAAGCACCAATTGACGATAAGAACGTATATGTGACACAAACAGGAAAGTATTATCACAACGACGAAAAATGCTGTTCTTCAAGAGAGCGTGGCGATGCCAATGCCTCATATTTATCCATTGCCGAAGGAAGTGGATACACAGAGTGTCCAATTTGTTGGGAAGAATCCTATGATCCTACAAGGTGATGAAACTCGCTTTGATAAAGCGCTAGAAGATGTCCTAATTCATCAACGAATTCGAGACAATATTGGTACGTATTCTGAAAAAACACTTCATGCCGTTTTAAAAAGATATTTTGAACCAGAATTATCTTATCACGAAATAAAAGTTGGCCGTTTTGTAGCGGATATATGTCGAGGAAATGACATTGTTGAAATTCAAACGCGTGGTTTAAATACTATGCGAAATAAATTAAAAGCCTTTTTAGAGGAATACCATGTTACAATCGTCCATCCAATTATTCGTGATAAATGGCTAGGATGGGTTGATCCTCAAACGGGTGAAATATCAAAATTACACAAAAGTCCAAAGCACGATACGATTTATACAGCTATACGCGAATGGTATCCGCTTCGGGAGTTTTTTGGTCATCCTAATTTATCATTTTGTCTTGTAATGGTGGATGTAGAAGAATATCGTCTTTTAAACGGGTTTACAAATGATCGAAAAAAAGGTTCGGATCGATTGGATCGAATTCCACGTGGAATTGTAGCGGAATATTATTTTGATTCGCCTAGTGATTACGAAATATTTATTCCTCCTTCTATTCAAGGAGAATTTACGACAAAAGAATTTCAAAAAGAGGCAAAGAATACAAAAGGAAACGAAGGAATGTGTATTAATTTACTATGCAAGCTTGAACTAATAAAAAAGATTGGAAAACGAGGAAATGCATATATATATCATCGGTTTGAGATAGTCAAGTAAAATTGTAACATCAGCACTGATATTTTTAACGTTAACTAAATCGTTTTTCAAATGGAGGTCAATTCGGATACTCGAAATCCGCTTCGCTACTTTCTAGTGACCTCCATCCCA
>CAZMHF010000016.1:0-9401 GCA_964566025.1 uncultured Lachnospiraceae bacterium
AATTTTCAGGGTTGGAATGTACTATTCAATTATCAATGTTCATGTTGTTTTGTTGCACGTTGTTTTGGCGTGCTTGACTATATTAGCATAAGGCGCACACCATGTCAACAATAAATTTTAATAAATTTATTTTATGGAAATCAAGTGGTAAATTAACCTTTGCAATACAACCCTTTCAATGTGCTTCTTATTATTGCCCTACAACTCACTTGGTGTTAGTCTCTCCTGTTTCGATTTCAAACCAGAAACGCACACCTCCTGTTTCATTCGCAACGCCGTAGTTCATTCGATGCATATCCATAATAGCTTTTACGATGGATAGACCAATTCCATTTCCACCGTATTCACGCGTTCGCGCCTTATCCACTTTGTAGAATTTTTCCCATACCTTATGAATATCCTCGCTCGGTATCGCTTCACCTGTGTTAAAAACATTAATTCGTAGCAAGGAAGCTTTTTCGGCGTTTTCTGTAAACGAAATAATCACTTCTTTTTTTCCGTCTGCGTGATGAATGGCATTGCTAATGTAATTAACAAGTACTTCTTCTATTCGATATTCATCTCCATACACAAAAATCGGCTCATAGTAAGGAAACATTAAGGTAATGCCCTCTTGTCGTGCCATAATTAAAAAAGAATTAATAATTCCTGTAATCAGCTCTACAATATCAAATCGCTCAAGCTTCAACTGTTCTTTTCCTGATTCAAGCTGCGTTAAATTTAATAACGTACTAACCATTCGATTCATTTTTTTTGCCTCGTCTAAAATAACATCCGTATAATAGGCGATTTCTTCTGGGCTAGTTGTAACACCATCATTGATTCCTTCTGCAAATCCTTGAATGATGGCAATTGGTGTTTTTAGTTCGTGCGTAACATTCGACAAAAAGTCTCGTCGCATTAGATCAATTTCATTTTTCTTCTCAATGTCCTTTTGAAGTTCAAGATTTGCGGCCTTTAATTCCGTAATGGTCGTTTCGAGATGTTGAGAAAGAATGTTAATATTTTCTCCAAGATCATTTAATTCGTCATTGCCATGTTTTTTATATTTTGCACTAAAGTCAAGCTCCGTCATTCGCTTAGAGATCTTATTCAAATTTGAAATAGGTGTTGCAATACTTCCTGTTACGATATAAATCAAAACACCACCCATAACAAGAACAATAATGGAAAGGTAGATAAAGAATTTTGTGGCAATATTGACACTTTCGCGCACACTCGCGATAGGCATTTGCAAAATGAAAATATTTTCATTTTGAAGCTTTCCGTAGATTTCTAGGTATTCAAGTTTTGTGGCCACATCTCGATAAACATAATACTGGCTCATATCCTCTTGCTCACGCGTCGTTATTTTATAGGCTGATACATAATATTTGATGCGTTCTAGCAACCGCTCGTATTCAATATTTTTTCCGATATAGCTACCAGTTATATGATTTAAGATGATCATGCCTGAAATATTTGAAGTTTCATTGATTTTTGTTAGAACTTTTATGGCATTATTATTAGGATCATCACTATTCATCGCTTCGGATAAATCCTGTCTAGCCTTCGTCATGATGTTCCATTTTTCATTGAGATAATAATTTTCTAATCGATAGTTGGTAAATAGGATACAGCCTACTAGGGCAACACCCAAAATTGTCACAAATAATGCGGTTAGCTTAAAACGGATTGAAATCCTCATTCATTCTCCACGTCGAATTTATACCCCATGCCCCAAATGGTACGGATATAATCGCCTCTTTCTCCCATTTTACTTCGTAATTTTTTCACATGCGTATCAATCGTTCGTGCATCACCAAAATAATCATAGTTCCACACATGGTTAAGTATTTTTTCTCTGGATAATGCAAGGCCTTTATTTTGAACAAAATACGTCAACAACTCAAATTCCTTATAGCTTAAATCAATCACATGTCCGTCAATTAAAACAGAATGTGCAGCTTTATCAATTTTTAAGGCTCCTACTTCTAAAATATCATTCGACATAACATTGGTTCTTCGTAAAATTGAATTAACACGAGCGACTAAAATTTTAGGGCTAAATGGTTTTATAATATATTCGTCCACACCTAGATTAAAGCCTTTTAATTCATCGCGTTCATCTGATTTTGCTGTTAGCATAATAACGGGAACCTTTGAATGTTCTCGCAATGTTTGTAAAGTATCCCATCCATCCATCTTTGGCATCATCACATCCAAAATAATCAAAGAAATGGAGCGGTCTTCAAAAAACGTATCGATCGCTTCCTCACCATTTGATGCTTCCAAACAAATAAAATCTTCTTTTACCAAAAAATCGCGAACAATTTTGCGAATTCTCTCTTCATCATCAACAATCAAAATTTTTAATCGATCCATCCTAAAACCTCCATTTCGATTTATACTCTTACACAAAAGGTATCACACAAATATGTTTTAGTTGTGAATTTTTTTAAAGAAATTATGCTTCACATATAAAAGCCGTATCCTTTGGTTCTAAAACCAATTGGAATTCTAGTATGCCTGCTTCGTTGGCGATTTTGGGAAATGTTTTTTTCCCCGTTGGATTAATATATAAAATCACAAAGGAGGCAAAGGCATCTAAGCCCGTTAATGTTATTTTGACATTGAAGCTATCGTCCTCTTGGTTTTTCATACAAACAACCGTTTGGTCGTTCGCATCCTTACATATATGATAATCCTTATCATCATGAATAAGCATCACCAATTTTTCGTTCAACAAATCCTTGAAATTGGCGATCCATTCTTCTGTTTCTGTTATGGCAACGCCCTTTGTCAAGACGTTGGCTACAATTGTTAAGTCTCTCATGTATTTCTCCTATACTTTCCAATCAATGGCACTTTGATTATGTGTCATCAAAAATTGATTTGCCCTACTAAAATGCTTACATCCTAAAAAACCACGATACGCTGACAAGGGGCTTGGATGCGCTGATTCCAAAATAAGATGCTGTGGATTATCAATCATTTGCTTCTTTTTTCTTGCTTCATTCCCCCACAGCATAAAAACGATGGGACGATCCCGTTTTCCTAATCGCTCAATAATTCTATCGGTGAAGATTTCCCAACCTTTGTTTTTATGAGAATTCGCTTCATGTGCACGAACCGTCAACACCGTATTTAGAAGCAATACGCCTTGTCTTGCCCAGGAGACTAAATTCCCATGCTCAGGAGCTTGTAGTGTGCAATCGTCTTGTAGTTCTTTGAAAATATTTTTAAGTGACGGTGGCAATGTCGTTTGCTCTTTTGGAATAGAAAAAGCCAATCCATGCGCTTGATTGAAATCGTGATAAGGGTCTTGCCCTAGTATCACTACGTTCACGTTATCAAAGGGCGTTAGCAAAAACGCGGTAAAAATTTCATCTCGCGGTGGATAGACGGTTTGATTTTGATACTCATCGTCAATAAATCGCATTAAATCCTTATAATATGGTTTACTCGCTTCCGTTTTAAATACTTCATCCCAATTCATTTTACTTGCCTCTCATCTCTTTCTTATTATAAAGTAGTCGCTCCTTGCTTGTCAATGGATAGTCATGAAGAAGCAATGAAAAAGCGCATAATAAAAGGACTATTATCACCATTTGTAAAAATGAATGATAACAGCCCTTTTTCATGAAAAAAATCGTTTGCGTTTACATAAATGGATTTTCTGATTTGTATAGCATGCCCTTTGGTTGGTTAAATCCGATATCTTCAACACCTAAGTACTTGAATACTTCGAAAATAGTTTTTCCAAAATGACCAAACGCTACAGCGCCATGATGTGGATAATTCTTCTCGATCAATACATGACGGTAGAAACGTCCCATTTCTGGAATCGCGAATATACCAATTGAACCAAATGATTTTGTTGCAACAGGAAGAACTTCACCATTTGCCACGTATGCTGTTAATTTTGCGTCAGATGTGCTTTGTAAACGGAAGAATGTAATATCACCAGGGATAATATCGCCTTCACAAGTACCGTATGTACATTCAACTGGTAAGCTACGTGCCATAATTTTTTGGTTTTTCATTGCGCAGAATGATAGTTTTCCAGGAGCTGTATTTCCGCAATGGAATCCCATAAATGTATCATTTAATTGATATTGAGGGTATTTTTCGCTAATATCGTCCTTAAACATATCTGCTGGTACTGTATTGTTAATATCTAATAATGTAACGGTATCTTCACTAATGCATGTTCCGATATATTCACTAACGGCACCATAAATATCAACCTCGCAAGATACTGGATAGCCTTTTGAAGCAAGGCGTCCATTTACATAGCAAGGAACAAATTTGAATTGTGTTTGGAATGCTGGCCAGCACTTTCCTGCAAATACAACATATTCACGAGAACCTTTGTGTCCTTCTGCCCAGTCCATCAATGTCAATTCGTATTGTGCTAATGTAGGTAAAATTTCTTTTAGGGTATTGCCTTCTTGAAGCTCTGCTTCCATCTCAGCAACGATTTGAGGAATTCTTGGATCGTCTTTATGCTCATTAAATGCTGCAAACAAGTCTAATTCTGAATTCTCTTCAATCTCAATGCCTAAGTTATATAGTTGCTTAATTGGTGCATTACAAGCAAGGAAATCTTGTGGACGAGGTCCGAAAGAAATCACTTTTAGATTGTTTAGTCCAATGATGGTACGAGCGATAGGAACAAATTCTGCAATACGCTCTGCCACTTCATCAGCTGTTCCAACTGGATTCTCTGGAATATACGCTTTAAGATTGCGAAGCTTTAAGTTGTAGCTTGCATTTAGCATACCACAATAAGCATCTCCACGATCATCTAATAGCTTATCAGCAGCTTCTTCTGCAGCAGCCACATACATCACTGGGCCATCAAAGTACTTGCACATCAATGTTTCAGATGACTCTGGTCCGAAGTTTCCTAAATAAACGACTAATGCGTTACATTTTGCTTCGTTTACTTCAGCTAATGCCTTCAACATATCTTTTTCGTTCTCAACGACTGTTGGTGCACTAAAAATATCTCCCTTGTAAGCATCTACAACTTCTGCTTTTCTTCTAGCCGAAAGTGACATAGGGAAACAGTCACGACTTACGGCAATAATGCCTAATTTAACTTCAGGTATATTACGCATATACAACCTCCTATAAATATATATCTAAACTCGCTTTTAGAATAAGCTATATAAATTATACTAAGTATTTTCAAAAAAAACAAGTGTATCCCTCTTTCAAAAAGCTCGATTTTACAAGCTTTTTGGACATTTTAGTTATTTACGCAAAAAGTGATTGAAAAAAAGCAAGATTTAGGCATTGCCTGCTTGATTGAAAAATGCGAATCGTTATGTTACACTACATGAACAGTAAGGAGACATTATGATACATATAGAACATATTAAAAAATCTTACAAAGATAAAATCATTTTAAAGAATATCAATTTAGATGGTAAAGCAAGCGAATGTATTGGTATTGTTGGTGCGAACGGTTGTGGCAAATCCACTTTGTTAAATATCCTAGCAGGAAGTCTAAAACCAGATCGAGGCATTATTTTGTATGGTGGTCGTGATGCGCTTAATAAAGCGCATATTTTCAAAAAAATGTGTGGATTTATTCCACAAGACAATCCACTTTTAGAGGATTTAAGTGCCAAAGACAATTTGCGCTTTTATTTTGCACAAAGTGAATACACCTTACAAGAAGATCTTGAATCTGGCTTTTCAAACATTCTTGGTATTTCAGAATTTCTACATAAAAAAGTCAAAGTGCTTTCTGGTGGCCAAAAAAGACGGCTTGCTTTTGCTTGCGCACTGGCAAATCGACCAAAGGTTTTGATATTAGATGAACCTAGTGTCGCACTCGATATGGTTATGAAAGAAAATATTCGCTTTTATCTAGAAACATATTTAAAACAAGGCGGAACCATTATTCTCACAACCCACGAAGAAGCCGAGCTTTCATTATGTACGTCACTCTACCTATTAAAAGATGGCGAACTTACTCCACTTCCAACCGACATTTCCGCAAAGGAATTGACGAAAAAAATGTTATAAATCTATCCTAATCCTAGAAAGGAGCCTTATGAAAGCATTGTCCTACTATGCCTTTTTACAAGGCAAGATAAGTCTTCGGAATTTTTTCAAATTTATGTTGACCTTTTTATTAATTGGCGGAATTCTTGCCTGTATTGTTTATATTACGTATCACAATCTCCCCGAAGAAGAACGGAGATTTTCGACGCTTGATATTGGTGTTGTCTTAGCGGACAATGATGAGCTTACGCTAAATATTGTGTCGCTTTTTGAATCAATGGGCACCGTAAAAGATGTTTGTTCTTTTACGATTTATGAAAGGGAGGAAGCTTTTGCGCGTCTTGAGGCAGAAGACATATCTTGTGTGCTAGATGTTCCAAGTGGATTTATCGCCGAACTTGTGTCGATCAATAATATTTCTGGTGATGCCTACCTTCTAAAGCCCAATCTCGTGAGCTTTTATGTAGATGATTTGCTAAATACCGTTACGAATATGCTTGTGAGTTGTCAAACGGGAATCAATTATATGTCCCTATATTGTTATGACAATGGTTTGAAGGAATATGTCCCTGGTATAAGTGATGGCCTAAACAAAAAATTCATTTTAAAAATCTTAACTAGAAAGTCCATTTATCAAAAAGAGGAACTTGAAAGTCAAGTGTTCAATCAGCTTACCTTTTATATTGCTGTTGGCTATATTGTGTTACTATTTTTCTTATGCTGTGCATGCTCTTTACTTGTTAAAAGGCCGACAAAAGGCTTGCAATTACAGCTTCGCACATTTGGGATTAAATTTTGGCATACTTCGCTGATACAATGTCTACTGCTCTTTTTACAATATGCTATAGTAACGATTGCTCTACTACTTAGCGCAATGATTCTTCAAAAGAAAATACCTAACATACCTATTTCTATTATACTAAATGGGGTAACGCTCCTTTCACTTCTAACGGTTTTACTTTGTGTCACCTTTCTTGTGATTTTAGTGTATACCCTAAGCAAGAGTTTTGTATCGGGAACCTTGATTATTTTTATTACAATGTTTGTGATGACGTTTATTTCGGGCGGTATTATCCCATCCATTATGCTTCCCAACAAGCTGCGTGCACTTGCAGACTTCTTACCAACCACGTATTTATTTAATTCCATTGCCAATTTATTAAGCGGTTCTTTTGACAAGAAAACCTTTTATGTAACGGCTATATTTGCTCTTATCGCGTTAATTACATTAATCATCTATAAACCAAAAGAAGAATCATAGAGAGGAGAATGATGAAGCCTTATATTATACAATTTTTGATTATTTTAAAAAAGCAATTGCGCAATCCCGGTTTTCTTTTTCTCCTTATTGCGCTTCCACTATCGAGTATTTTCCTCACCAATATGACGGTCACAAGTGATACGACGATTTATATACCTATTTATAGTGAAGATCCCATTGCTGACGAAATTTTAGCCAATCTCACAAAGGAAATAGAAAGCTTCACATTTTATCGTGCAGCGTCTGTTGAATCGCTAAAAGAAGATGTTGCTACAAAAAAAGCAGAATGTGGTTATATTTTCGATCGGAATTTTTCAGAGAAATTACAAGACACCAAAGTAGCGAAAACCATTACCTGTGTTACATCTTCTCATACGGTTTTAAATGCCATCACCGATGAAATCATTCATGGCTATGCCTTTCCTTATTTAACAAAAGCCATTACACTTGCAGAATTGAAAAAATCAGCGCCACTTAAGGAGCATTATACGGACATCTCTTCGTATATCAATCAACATTATGATAGTTTTTTTGAAAATGGCGCGACCAATTTATTTGAAATCAATTATTTGACTGAGTTAAGTGCGCCGCCCTCTTCGAAAGAGGTGAAGAATGTCCATATTCCGTTTCGTGGGATTGTTACGCTTATGATTTTGCTTGCTGGTATTTTAGGCGCGATTTCATGGCTTCACGACTTTTACCCTTCCCTTTTTCGCTATTCTTCGGCTGGTGACCGACGTTTTGGTTTATACAGCAGTATCCTTATCAATATTCTTCTAATGAATGTTTCTGGACTTGTTTGCATGCTTATTTCCAATACCATCACGCATTTTGCGTTTGATCTTTTTGCCCTACTAATTTATGACCTACTAATCTTTGGATTTTGCTTATTACTGATTCGTTTGTTTTCTACAAGCGAGCGCATTATGGCTTTCACACCAATTTACATTGTCGGTTGTATTGTTTGTACACCAGTCATTGCGAACTTAGGTGTTGCCATTCCGCTTATTAGCTATTTGCAGCATTTCTTTTTACCAAATTATTTTTTAAGAGCAAGTCTTGCAACACCTAGCTTTTTGCTTACAGGCTTTTTGCTTGCAATCGCATTAATTATCGTAGGTGATTTTCCGTTTGCATCGCTCTTTCGAAAAAAACAATAACAAAAAAATATAGCCATAAGCGGCTATATTTTTTTGATTTTTTTATGCGTACAATGGATATTTATCTGTTAATGTCTTCACAAGTGCTTTCGCCTCTTCAATACTTTCATCCGTTTGATCAATTGTAAGCTTAATTGCTTTTGCAATAACAGCCATATCTTCTTCGACCAAACCACGTGTTGTCACCGCTGCCGTACCAAGGCGGATGCCAGATGTAACGAATGGTGAAGCAGGATCATTTGGTATCGTGTTTTTGTTGCATGTAATACGTGCACTATCTAATAGCTTTTCGCATGCCTTACCAGTAATGCCTTTTGTTGTTAAATCAACAAGCATCAAATGGTTGTCTGTGCCATTTGAAACGATTGAAAATCCTTCTGCCTTCATCGCTTCACATAAAGCAGCACTATTTTTCTTAACTTGTGCCATATAGGTTTTGTAGTCATCTGACAATGCTTCTTTAAAGCAAACGGCTTTTGCAGCAATCACGTGCATGAGAGGGCCGCCTTGAATTCCAGGGAAAATAGCTTTGTTGAAGTTGAAGCGGTCATTGACTTCATTGCTTGACATAATCATACCACCACGAGGGCCACGAAGTGTCTTGTGGGTTGTTGTCGTTGTGACATGTGCATAAGGAATAGGACTCATATGAAGTCCTGCGGCAACTAAACCAGCAATGTGAGCAATATCTGCCATCAATACAGCGCCTACTTCATCTGCTATTTCACGAAACTTCTTAAAATCAATTTCTCTAGCGTATGCTGAAGCACCACAAACAATCATCTTTGGCTTGCACTCTAGTGCAATACGTCTTACTTCGTCATAATCGATAAATCCTTCGTCATTCACACCATATGGTACAATGTTGTAGTTTTTACCAGACATATTCACAGGGCTTCCATGTGATAAATGACCACCATGTGCCAAATTCATACCCATATAAGTATCGCCTGTTTCTAATACCGAGAAAAATACCGCCA
>CAZMHF010000016.1:9411-22510 GCA_964566025.1 uncultured Lachnospiraceae bacterium
TTGCTTGTGCACCTGAATGAGGTTGAACGTTGACATATTCGCATCCAAACAATTCTTTTGCACGCTCAATCGCCAGATTTTCTGCAACATCTACGCACTCACAACCACCATAATAACGTTTTCCTGGATAACCTTCTGCATATTTATTTGTCAAAGGACTTCCCATCGCTGCCATAACAGCCTTGCTAACAAAATTCTCGGAAGCAATCAACTCAATGTTGCTTTTTTGTCTGTCCCACTCCGCAGTAATTGCATCAGCAATTTCTGGATCAACTTTTTTTATTTCATCAAAATCAAACATGTTATTCCTCCTGAATTTAAAATGATTTTACTTCACTTAATGTACCACAAATCGAATTCGTAATCAATCATTTATTTGGTTTTGGCTTTCGATTTCGAATCGTTGGTTTTTTTGCCTTTTGCTTAACTTCGTTTTTTTGATTTCTAGTGCCACTTTTTGCGTTAGATGGCTTTTTCCCTTTATATGCGTCCTTTTCGGAGCGCATTACGCGAGGTCGGATTAAACATTCCTTCCCAAATCCAATTAAATCTCTTCGTCCTGCAATGGTCAATGCCTCCGTTACTAATTCGTAGTTTTTGGGATTGCGATATTGAATTAAGGCTCTCTGCATCGCCTTATCTCTTGGCTTTTTCGCCACATAAACAGGCTTTAAGGATCTTGGATCTACTTCCGTATAGTACATAACGGTCGAGATGGTAGAAGGTGTCGGATAAAAATCCTGTACCTGCTCTGGCATGTATCCTAGGTCTTTTAAATAAAGTGCCAATGTTATCGCATCGTTCAATGTCGAACCTGGATGCGAGGACATCAAATACGGTACGAGAAATTGATTTTTCCCAGCCTTATCGTTGTATGTTTTAAAAAGAGAGGCGAACTCTTGGTATACGCTATTTTCTGGCTTTCCCATATGACATAGTACGCCATCTGCCACATGCTCTGGTGCTACTTTTAGCTGTCCACTAATATGATGTTCGCATAGCTCTTTGAAAAATGTACGGTTTTGATCTTTATCTTCTAGCAAGTAATCAAAGCGAATTCCCGAACGAATAAATACCTTTTTTACCTTTGGTATATTCCGCAATTTGCGAAGCAATGCCAAATAATCGCTATGGTCTGTATCTAAATTTTTGCATGGCTTTGGAAAGAGGCATTGTTTATTTTGACAAACGCCTTTTGTCTTTTGTTTTTCACAAGCAACATGCCTAAAATTCGCTGTCGGCCCACCCACGTCATGAATATATCCTTTAAAATCGGCTTCATATGTCAACATCGTGGCTTCTTGCAGTAAGGATTCGTGGCTTCTTGATTGAATCATGCGCCCTTGATGAAAGGTTAATGCACAAAAACTACAACCACCAAAACACCCTCGATTGTGTGTTAAGGAAAACTTCACTTCCTTAATCGCATCCACACCGCCAGCCTCTTCATAGCTTGGATGATAATTTCGCATATAAGGCAAATGATAAATGGCATCCATTTCACTCGTCGTCAACGGTTTTTGTGGTGGATTTTGCACAATATAAAAATCTTCATATTGCTCCATCAATCGCTTCGCCGAAAATGGATCGGTATTAACATATTGTATTTGAAAGCTTTTTGCGTAATTAATCTTATCTTTTTTTAATTCCGCATAACTAGGTAACTCAATGGCATCATAAATGGACTCTCTTATATTTGTTTTGTATACCGTCCCCTCAATAAATGTCACTTCATGAATCGGTATTCCACTATCAAGCGCCTCTGCAATAGCGAGAATGGATTTCTCCCCCATCCCGTAGGAAATAATATCTGCCTGTGAATCAATCAAAATTGAATGTTTCAGCGAATTTGACCAATAATCATAATGGGCTAATCGTCTTAAACTTGCTTCAATTCCGCCAATAATAATGGGCACTTTTTTGTAAACTTTTCGAATCAAATTGCAATACACAATCGTTGCATAATCAGGTCGTTTGCCTGCCAGCGCACCTGGTGTATAAAAATCTCTATCTCGTCTCTTTTTTGATACCGAATAATGATTCACCATCGAATCCACATTGCCTGCCGATACCAAAAAACCAAGTCGTGGTTTTCCAAAAACCTGTATCGACTGATCGTCTTTCCAATCTGGCTGTGCAATAATTCCTACCCGAAAACCATTAAATTCTAACATACGTGAAATAATCGCATGCCCAAAAGAAGGATGGTCTACATAAGCGTCACCACTTACGTATACGAAATCCACTTCGTCCCATCCTCTTTTTTTCATATCTTCTTTTGTGATTGGTAAATAATCTCTCATGTTACTTCTCTAATTTCTGCAATAATTGATGTGCCTTCACAACATTTTTAGCAAGCACCGAAGTCGTTACCGTTCCAACGCCACCTGGTACTGGCGTCGCCAACGAGGCATTTGATGCAATATCATTGAATTCAACATCACCGCAAAGCTTGCCGTATTCATCTACATTGATGCCGACATCTATCACAATACTGCCTTTTCCTACATGAGCAGCATTCAAATGATTCGCTCTCCCCACTGCTGCCACCAAAATCTCTGCATGTTGGCAAGTTTCTTCTAAGTCAACAGTTCTCGTATGACAAACCGTTACGGTACAATTTTCTTTCATAAGTAACATGGCTAGTGGCTTCCCAACTACCATACTACGTCCTACAATTGTCACTCGTTTTCCCTTAAGTGGAATTTCGGCAAATCGAAGCATCTCTACAACAGCCTGTGCCGTACAAGGCGCAAACCCATCTTCCTCATCTGCAAAGACTTTTGCGAGGTTTAACGGACTAATTCCATCCACATCCTTTAAGGGATTGATTCGTTTTTCAATTTCTTTTTCGTCAATCTGTCGTGGTAATGGACGAAGCAATAAAATACCGTCTATATCTGGATTTACATTGATTTCATCAAATGCCTTTTGGAATAACTCATGTGAAATATCTTCGGGAAATACAAATGACTCTACACGAATACCTACTGTCGCCATGCGCTTTGTTGCGCCTCTTTCATAGGAAATGTCATCGCCTTTCTCGCCCACACGAATAATCGCTAGCTTTGGAATCGTAGTCATCGTCTCTAATTCTTTTTTGATCGTTTCATTGATAGCGGAAACGACATCCGCACCCTTTAGCACTTGCATCATAACTTAATTCTCTCCTACTAATGAATTTCGAACCATATGATAAATGGACTCTGCCTTTAAAGTATAAAACGCCAATGCCTCATCCATCTCTTGATTCATTTGTATAGCTACTTCTCGATTTTTCATAAGCTTTGTATTGATATATACGTTAAGTGCGGCGCTTTCCATGCCTGCTTTCGCTAAAGCGGCACCTACACCAACATCACTAATCGCTATTTTGCTTCCCTTCATCGCCAATTCTTCATGAATATCGATAATTTCCGTCATCTTTTTGACAATTTCAAAAGGAACCTTGCTTGCCGCAAATAGCGCCTCTTCCATCACCTTTTCTTTATAGGCAATTTCTTCTTTTGTTGTTTTTGGAAGTCCATATGCCTTTGACAATGGCTCAAATACAATCGCATCCTCTTCAACCAATTCTAACATCACATCACGCAAGAGTATCGCTTGCTTGCATAATTCCATCACTCTTTCTTCATATTCGGCGTATCGTTTTTTGCCGATTGTCAAATTGGCAACCATCGAGCCTAATGATGCAGCAAGCGCTCCAACTAATGCGCTTGTTCCGCCACCGCCTGGTACTGGTGCCTTTGTTGATAATTGTTCATTAAATTCTTGAATGGATAATTGATTAAGCGACATGCTCTACTCCTTATTTCATTGCTGGTTCTGTATATTCGTATGTTGACCATGGCGACTCCTCGTCTCCATCTAAGTACATACGGTTACGAAGTTTGACGGAATTTGTTCCATTGTATTCGGATGCATTTTTCTTCATCGTCAATGATAATGTCACTACATTGTCTACAATCGCTACACTAAAATTCTCTACATAGTCAGCCATCTCTTTATTCTCGGCATGATTGCCATCTGCTGATATTATACGAATAGACTCCAGTTGCGCCTCGCCACTTCGAACTGCCTCGAAATTGACCGATGGATCATAATAAAATTTGTTCATATAAATTTCTTTTGTGCTTTCCGCAAAATAAATCTCATAATAAAATTCATTATAATAGGCACGCAACATATTCAATCCACTATCGAATTCAATCGCATAATTTGTATCTTGAATTAGGTTTGTTATTTGTGTTAAAACCGATTGTACTTCACTTTGCAACGTTGTTTCATTGGAATTTCTCGAATACGACTTTGCTGCATATCCAATAATCCCTGCAATACCAAGCAATAAGATCGACATAATCGCAATTGATACAACTAGCTCTAGCAAGGATAATCCCTTTTGATTTTTAATGAGTTTAAACTGTTTCATAGTCCCTCCATTTTTAGCTTTCCTTTACGAACTCCATACAACAAATTATAGCATAAAAAAAGAACAGTTGCATCTTTATTTTAAAAAGATGCAACTGTGAGTTATAAAATTGTTTTATTTAAGAACCCATTCACAACTTAGGATGGATGGAGCACTTCCATCTCGACCTATTGCAGATATACTATTCATCCCTCTTAAAGTATCAAACTGATTCCAAGTCGGTAAATTAGAAATGGTAACTGTCTTCTTGTCTGATGAATAATCCGTACTGATACCATTGTGATAAAAACTTGTATTAGCACCCAATAGTATCGGACGATCAAATTCAATCACCAATGTCCATTTTGTCACATCTGTATTAGCGGGAAAATCAAATCCTGATAATGAAAAGGATGAGAAATAATAATTAGCAGAATTTACACCGTCAATTGTAGCCCAAGTGGCACTAGTCTCTTTTCCATTTGCAGTAATCGTCGGTTTCAAATTCCCATTAGCTGGTGGATTTGTTGGTGTCACAGGATTTGTTGGCGTCACTGGATTTGTTGGTGTCACAGGATTTGTTGGTGACACTGGATTTGTTGGTGTACTAGGATTTGCTGGATTCTTTCCATAATTAAAATCATTCGGATCGTATGTTGCCCATGGATTGTCGATATCGTTATGCATATAAAGTACATTTCTTAGGTTAATCGTATTGCTACCTTGATAAGAAGATGCCCCTTGTTCCATATACATCGTCAAATAGACAATTTGATCTTCCATTTTGACCGTAAAGTTTTTGACGAAAGCAGCCATTTCTTTATTAACAACATCCGTAGGATCTAATGAATCTCCATGATGAAGTGAAGTTAAATCTGCTTCCTTATTCTTAACAGCTTCAATATCGGCAGTTGCAGGGTAATTATATTTGCTCATATATAACTTGCTATCTGCACTATCAAAATGAATTTCATAATAGAATGTGTTGTAGTAAATGCGAAGTGTATTATCAGTATCGTCAAACGCTACATCATAGCTTGCATCCATAATCAAATTCGTCACTTGTAATAGTGTGGATTGAACCTCTGCTTGCAATGTTGACTCTTGCGAATTTCTTGTAAAGGATGTACTGGCATATCGTAAGATGCCCGCAATACCTAACAAAAGAATCGACATGATTGCCATTGAAACGACCATTTCAAGCAAGGACAAACCTTTGTTATTTGTTCTTATTTTTTTTACCATATGCCTCCCCTTTCTTTTTCATATTCATCATGATCATTTACTTTTTCAAAGAAAATTTTCCTGTTTCTTTTACGAATTCAATTCGACGATATGGTGTTGTTGAATCGGAAAAGCAAAATAGTAATTCCGTATACGTGAAATCTTCAGCAAATGCTCCAGATGCACGATTAAATCGAATATATCCTGGATTTGCAGAATCAATGGTAATTGTACCACCCGCAGAATTCTTTGCAAATATCACAAATTTCGATGCACTCATTAGCGGTTTTGCTTGTTCTGCTACTGTACCATCGCTTTCCTTAACTTTTTGTGTATAATACTTTCCGTCTTGTACAAAAATCATTAAGGCATAATCGCCTTTACTCATAGCAAGCGTTTTTGCATCACCGATTTCAGCGTAGATTTCACTTACTGCATTATTAAGTTGTCTACTAGACAGATTCAGCATAACGACAATGCCACCTGCCAAGATAGCCATAACTGCAACAACGACAATAACCTCAATCAGCGAAAAACCTTTGTTATTCTTTTTCATAACATTCCACCCCTTCTCTTTTAGAGCTATTATTTCTTCTTCCAATTCTCAAAATAGATAATTGAATCTAAGTCACCCGTTACAACTGGGTTTTCTGGGAATTCAAGAATGGTATTCGCTGTCGAATCGACATTCGCATCGCCATAATCCATTTTAAGTAAGTGTTTCCAGAAAATCTTAAATGAGTTGTTATTGTTATTCATTCCATTATTGAAATCATTTTGCGTAACCGTCTTTGGTGGCAAATAATCTGAATCACCGAAACTACCATTTCCTTCGAAAATCATTGGTTTTGATCCCTGAAGTGACTTATTTATCACGCAATCAATAGATTCAAGAAGAGCGTCTTCTGGTCCTTTTCGATATGTGATATTGTCATTTGTTTCTTTAATTCCTTTACGAACTAATATAGGTCCAAGGAATGGTTGGGTAAATTGTAGTTGTCCTTCAATCAAAATCATACCAATCGCATCATTTGGTGTAGCAGAAGCATTGTTTTGCAAAATCGCACAATATCGGTTGAATGTTTTTGCTTCAGTAAGCGAGTGTACTTGTCCAGTTGATTCAATTACTTCATCTTTATTTGTCATTTTTTGAACAAATTCATACAATGGTATATTAACCACTTGCTCAAACATTGGTTTGGATTTATCTATTTTATCGTAAGTTTTTGGCTGTTCTACGGACCAACTTCCATCGGTACCTCCAGAAGTTAACGCTACGCCATTACGCATAACACGAATTGCACCTAGATTTCCCTTGCTTTGTACACTAAAGAAATCGTTAATCGTCTTTCCTGCTGGTAAAATAATATCGCCATACACTTTGAAATTTGAATTAACTAGAATCTTTCTTAGATCAGCTTTTCGATTATAACTTGACTCATCAAATTTAGTCAAATCTAAATCACCATAAATATAAACATTTGTATTGGTACCTGTCTTCATTTCAACATATCCAAATGTCACATCGCCATCAAAAATGATTTCATCACCCAGTGCCTGAAAGTCGGTTGGATAACCACCACTATCTACAGGTCCAAACATTCCCATTATAGTTTTTCCATTGATAATCATGGTGCCATCCTTATGCCAAAGACGATATTTCGAAGCCACTTTTAAAGCTTCTCCATCAGCATTAGGTCCCATATATACGCTACCCTCTAACTTCAAGCTATTGTCATTACCACCACTATTGCTTGAAATACCGCCATCTGCTACTAAACAAAAATCAGCAAGTGACATGCCAGCAATCATAGGGAATTTAGGAATTGTTAAAAACGGAATATTTACAACAAGATCGGTTTCAATTTTATTTAAATACCCCTCGTCATTTGTGTATTCAATTAATAAATCTTTAAATACGATTTTTCCATCTTTATCATTTGTTGTATCAACAACGATATTGGACACACCATCAGGTGTTGTCGTTGATATTTTCACCTCACCTGGTGTAGCTGAAATGCCAAAAATCTCGCTATTTAATAATTTGAGTTTTTCGATATCATAACGATATACCATGCCTGAAACATTTTTATTATAGGCAGCGCCATCTGGTAAAAATGCTTTTACAATTTGTTCTTTTGATAATTGTAGGAATAATTCAGAAGGATCCACATTTGCTGGATCAGACGTATATTGATCAAGTGCCGATAAATACGCCGTATTAATTGAACTAGATACCTCTTTATTGATATTAGCCTTTATTTTATCTACCATAGAATCGGTTGCAATAAAGTTCTCGTCCGACAACTGTGCTGTTGTCTTACGATTGAAATTAGTCATCGCGATCGATAAACAAGCGGATACCAATAACAACAGATACATAAACATAATGATAACGGTAATTAATGCTGCACCCTTATCATTCCTTTTTAGATTCTTACTATCTCTTTTCATAATAACCTTCTTTCTTACGAATACATTATCGGTTAATTGTTCCTTTCACTGTACGCAAGCGATTTGCCGCATCCATTGTTGCACCTGCCTTATAAAGTTTCAATTCGATTTCATAAATAAAGTATTTTTCATCAGATAAGGCATTTGAATTAATTTGAATATTGTCCCCATTTCCAACATCCACATAATTAGTGCCATTCATGTAACCGTATTTTCTTGTTCCGATTACATTTTCACCTGCTACAATTGTACAAGCACTTTTCCCTTCTTGGCTTTGTGTTTGTGACTCAAGCACTTGAAGATTAGACAGCTTTGTACCTATATTATCGTTTTTCTCATATAAAGAAATACGGATTGGAAGATCGTCTGTATTGATCACTTGAATATCAAATGAAGCAAACGCTTCTTTTACATCGTAGTAATACATTAATGCACCGATTTCTTTTGCCTTTAGTGTTAATGTTTCCGTTGTCTCTGCCGTAGAGTTTTTATCTTTATAGGTATACAAAAATGTATAATTATAATTATTGCCATTGTCATCTGGTGTGGCAAGCTTTTCGATTTGAATCACTAATGTTCTTGCAATATTCGCAAAAGAAACACCTAATGTTTTTTGTGCTTCCTTATCATACTTAGAACCTTGGATAATGACCACATCTTTTGTTGGATCAGGAGCAGACACTTGAATGTCTTTATACGCTTCTAATCCCGTAATATTCACATCTGCATCATAGGTAATACCACCGATGCGATAATTATTGATTTTAAAATTGTAAAAACCGTCTTCCGTTTCAATAAACTCTTTTTTAGGCATCTCACCGACTATCGTGTTAATATAATCATCAGCTCCTACAACTGAAAATGCTGGCGATTTACTTGCATCAACAAATGAATAGTTCCCTTCATATACTTCATCTGCAAATTTTTCTAGTCCAACAGCTTTTATCCCCTCTAAAATGCTATCGGTTGCAATGGTTGTTGTCTGTCTTAACTTCGCCTTTGAGTTTAGTCTAGTAGACAACATAAAGTTTTGAAGAATCGGAACGATTAAAATTGCTAGAATCGCAATTGCAACAAGCAATTCGATAAGGCTAATGCCTTTGTTATTTTTTAGCAATCGTTGCTTTTTCATAACATTCTCCCGTTTCCTTTCATTTTTTTGTTAGAACTATTCTGTTGGATTTTCTACAGGCTCATCTGGTGTCTCTACTTTTCCGCCACCATCAATAAAGTAATCATAGTCTAGCTTATTCATAAATATATTGGATAAGCCATACACGCGCTCGGTATCAACAATTGTTGGAGGCTTGTATTCTGAACCAGCACCCACAAGGTTGAAGAAATCTACGGTAACGACAATTGCTAATTGGTCATCAATTCCGATTGGGCTTATTGAATTAATTTGATAAATAATTCTTACCTCTTCATGGTCTACAATTATGGTCGCAAAGTCCTTAAATCCTTGATAATTCGATATCATTTCAAATGTTACTTTGGTAGAGAGACCTTGAATTAAGCGTCCTGCTTGTGTATCGGTTCCTTCTACCTGTGCTTGTACGGTACTAGCAGACATTGAAATATTTTGAATCAATACATTTTGGTTTGTCTTGCTTTCAATATCTCTTGCGTAGCTTACAATTGTCTCAATGTTAGAAACACCAGGTGAATAACCTTTTGATAGCGACAAAATCTTCGCTTCAAATTTTTTGATACTATCTTCAAAGAAGCTTTTTTGTGCGGTTAAATCTAATAATTCTTTTTCTTCTTTTTCCAATTCTACAATAGCGTCCTCCTCAGCGAGAATTAAATCCTGCTTTGGCTTATATACAAATTGGAATACAAGGAAGAATATTACGACAGCAAGGACACAAATAAGAGGTTTTAGTTGTCTTTTTGTTGCGTTACTCATATTATTTTCCCTCCCTTACTGCTTCTAATGGCGTACCTTTCGCCTCATCACCTTCTAATGCAACTTGTTTTAGATTGCACACTAATTGGAAACTACATACTTCTTTTTCAACGGCAAGCCCAAAATAATTGTCTGAGTCTTCACTCTCCTCTGTTTTAAAGAAAGAAGAAGTAACATTATTAGTTTTTACATCGGTAAAGAAATCTAAATCTTTAAGACGTAATACCAAATCAATCATTTCATCCTTTGTATTGGTTTCAACATCAAAGATCATTTCTGTTTTCGTCGCCGAAAACTCTAGAATCTTGCTGTTTTCTGGGAATGCTTTTTCTAAATCATTGATCATGCCGACTATATTATCAAGCGGTGTTACGGTAAAGTCTTTAAAGCGTTGTAGTTGGTCACGAATACTTCTTGTTTGAACATATTGTGCTTCTACTTTTCGAATTGGTGTCAATTCTTCAATGCTTTTTTGTACTTTTCTTTTTTCAGCTTCCTTAAGCTCGTAATTGATATTTGATGTCAAGACAAGTGCCACCGAACCTGCAATCGCTGCTAGTACGAAGATAATTGGAACAAGCATGCTATCGTTTCGAATGGTATCAACAACTCTAAATTCATCTGGTATTAAGGCCATCGGAGCAACGGTTGCGCCAATTGGCATAATATAAAGACCGTAAACGATATCTTCGCTTCCCTTATCAAGAACAACGGCTTCTAGTTCATCCATAATTTGAACAGGGCAGTCGAATTCGTACTCCAACAATTCTGAGAAACCAAGCAATTCTGAACCAAGACCTGTTAAATATACGGCATCGATATCGATTTGGTTATGTCGTGATGTAAAGTAATCGATAACACGAGAGATATTACTTACTAAGAATTGTAACGAATCCGTTACTTCATCTTGAAGCTCTACTAAGCTTGCATCTTCTTCGGTTGATTTTGCATCAAATGTTTCTTTAATTAAATGCATGTATTTAAGAAGCTCTAGCGCATCTGCTGACTCAAAATCTTCTCTAAATCGATACGTATCGAGTCCCATAATGGCTTCAACAGCTGAAGAAACACCGTATCCAATTGTTCTTTGTAGGGATAATATACCGTCGTTGATAACGGTAATCATCGATGTTGTTTCATTTACATGAACGTTGATGGAAGCACCTTTTGGAGCAATCATCTTCAATACTTGGAATGCTGCATTTCCCGAATAATCAATATCCACGATACGAATCTCTGCTGCTTTTGCCAAGATAAAATACGATTCTAATAAATCGACTGGCACAGCAAGCACCATAAGACGAATGCTTTTTTCCTCTTGTGTAATAATCGTCTCTAGCACCGTATGACTAATATGATAACTACTTAAGTCAACTGGGAAATATTCTGGTGCATTATATTGAACGATATTTCCGATTTTTTCTTTCTTCACATATGGAATCGAAACTTCACGATTCGCAATCTTTGAAGAGGTAATGGTAAATACAACGTCCTTATTTTTAATTCCATACTCACGAAATTTCGCTTCTAATTCGGAAGCGAAGGAAGTAACGGATTTAATATAACCGTCCTCAACGGTCTCATCTGGTGTTTCGAACTCAAAGCTTTTGAAAATCCTCGGATTTTTCTTCTTCACTTCGATCTCACATACCTTTGTAACGGTATTGCCGATTTCAATACTAACTACACTTGCCATAAAACCCTCCTGAATCTATAGGTATCTATCTGAAAACGAATCATCTAGGACTCGTTTAACATTCATCTTTATGTTATAACCCAATAACGGTATATTTATACCAATCTAAAATCGTATTCCCCCAAATAATCATTATGATAATGCCGAGAGATAAATATGGTCCCATTGCCAATGTTGTATCGACTTTGCTAATTCTCATTCGAATTAAATGAATGACGGAACCTAAAATGCATCCAATTACAAATGCCAATAAAATATGTTGCCAGCCAAGTAGCAATCCACAAACTGCCATCAGCTTCACATCGCCACCACCAATGGCGGCACCTTTTGTTGCGTAAAATAATCCTGTTAATGGTAAGCCAACAGCAAAAAAGCCAATCACATAGCTTAACCAATTTGTATAGTGAAAGCCCATATGAATGAAAGCCAGTCCTAATAAAGACCAATTGTAATATGGGGGTATATCAAATGTATGAAGATCAATCATACTAAGCGTAACCAATATCATAAATGTCACGACAAAAATCGCTTGATCGATCCATGAAAGCTCCGTAGAGCGAAAGAAATAAAAACATAACATAATACTTGCACTAATTAGTGTATATACAAACGGATGAAAACCCTTTTGTGCTTTTGCATCCTTTTTTGTCACCCAAAAAGATAGGTCTTTTAGATTCTTTTTTTTATTTACATAAGCATGCGTTAGTACAGAGGCAGTATAGCCACTAAGGATGCTTACGAAAAGATAGATTGCTATCGCCATACAATTCATTTCCTTTTTGGATTTTATACATATAACCGAACCCGGATAGGGCCGAGTTCGGTTAATTATTATGTTAAATTAATTTGTGAGTATTAGTCTTTCTTTGGAGCATCATTTTTCGTCCATTTAACATCAACGAAATCAACTCCGTTGTTTACTGTGCTTGTAGCTGTTACAGCAACACCGTTTGTATATTCTTTTGAAGTAAGTCTAATCTTACCAAGATCACCTAGGATACCAACAAGATATGCCTCTAATGTTCCATCTGGTGCTTCTGTAGCTGTTGTTCCGCCACTAACTGTAGTTCCAGTACTTGAAATAGTAACTGTTGCATCCGTTGGCATAGAATCAATTGATTCTTCAATGTAGAAAGCTTTAACAGCTGTTACAACACGTTCGATTGTTGTCTCATCCTTAGAGATACGTGATTTTTCAACGTAACGGATGTATTGAGGTGCTAAAACACCGATTAAGATTGCCATAATAGCAATAACGATAATAAGTTCAACTAATGAGAAACCTTTGTTATTCTTTTTCATAAGTAGTAATTCCTTTCATAAATAAAATATAATTTGTTTTGTTGTTCTTTAGTGCTTATATAAATTATCGCATAGCCCTATCTTCTAGCGATAGATTTATCAAATT
>CAZMHF010000016.1:22610-39382 GCA_964566025.1 uncultured Lachnospiraceae bacterium
TTCTTCAACCATCTAGTGTGTTATTCGCTTAAGTTTGTCACCGTGAGATTGACGTTGAGCAAGTCATTTATCAAAACAAGTACACTAGGATTATAGATTATCAAGTCCTTCGTACATAGTCATCATCGGCATCATAACGGCACCAACTAATACTCCAACAAGCAATGCCAAAACGATAATAATCATCGGTTCCATCGCTGTCATAAGAGCTTTTGTCGCATCTTCGACTTCTTCCTCGTAGTAATCGGCTGTCTTCATCAACATATCCTCAAGATTACCTGTCTCTTCACCAATCTTAATCATATGGCAGATCATCGGCGGGAATAGGCCCGTCTTTGAGATCGGTTGTGCAAGTGTCGTACCTTTCGATACTTCATCTCTAGCAAACAAAACGGCATTCTTGTAATGTAGATTACTAAGCGTCTTTCCTGTAATCTCTAGCGCTTCGATAATCGACATACCAGAAGATAATAGTGTGCTTAAGGTTCTAGCAAGATTGGCACAAGCTGTTTTAATAACAAGCGTCTTAACCGCTGGTGTTTTAATCGCTAGTGTTGCAAATAAGGATTCACCGTAACTTGTTTTCGCAAAGAGTTTAACACCCATCACGATACCCGCTACAACAGCTGCGATAATGTACCATCTCTTTTGCATAAACTCGCTGGCATTGATAACAGCGACTGTTAATGCTGGCATCTCCATCTCCATATCGTCAAACATCGTCATGAAGTTCGGAATAACAAATAGTAGCATAACGATAACTACGGCGACAGCAACAATCAATACGATAATCGGATACACCATCGCTTTCTTAACGGTTGCTTTTAACTTCGCACTCTTCTCAAGCTGAATACCTAGTCGCTCAAATACAATCTCGAGAGAACCAGAGGACTCACCAGCCTCAACCATATTTACCATCAATGGAGGAAATACGTCTGATTGCTTTTTCATCGCATTGGCAAGAGTCTCACCTTTTTGAATCTCGTCCTTCGTATCACCAAGGGCGCTCGCTAGATTCTTGCTCTCCGTCTGCTCGGCTAACATCGTAAGTGATTCGATAATCGTAACACCTGCTTTCAGTAAGCTGACCATCTGTCGACAAAAAACTGCCATCTCCTTCGGCTTCACCTTCGGACCGATATTGAACTGAATGTCCTTTTGTAAGGCTGTTTGCGCATTCACTTTGGTTGGCACGAGATTCTTCGCTCGAAGAGCTGCTTCGACTTTTCCCTTGTCAGGAGCCGTCATCGTACCTTTTGTTAATTTACCACTTTTATCAACTGCTTGATAACTAAAAGTTGGCATATGTTGCACCTCCATTACTCGCTGATTCCTTAAAAACTGTCTTTAGTTTAGCATCTTCGTAAGAAAAAATCAAGAATTTCTTACGACTTTTGAAAGGTTTCGGACGAGTTTTCGTATAATATAACTAAAATATAACCATTTAGCTCAATTTCTTAGCTAAATTGATGGGATCTTGAGCAAAACTGATTGCGGTGTCGGTCGAAATCTTACGTTGACGATATAATTCCATCAAGGAATCATCCATCGTAACCATACCTAATTTTCGATTCGTTTGAATCATCGCTGGGATCATATGTGTTTTTCCTTCACGAATCAAATTTCGAATCGCTGCATTCGCATGCATAACCTCAAAAGCAGCCACGCGACCTTGACCATTTGCAAGAGGCATCAATTGCTGTGATACAACACATTCCAAAACGGCACCTAGCTGGATACGAATTTGATCTTGTTGATGTGGTGGGAAAACGTCGATAATACGGTCAATCGTAGGAGCAGCACCAATCGTATGAAGTGTTGAAAACACTAAATGGCCTGTCTCTGCCGCGGTAATTGCGGTGGAAATCGTATCAAGATCACGCATCTCACCAACAAGGATAACATCGGGATCTTCACGAAGTGCCGCACGAAGACCTGCACCATAGTCGCATGTATCAGGACCGATTTCTCTTTGGTTGACAATCGAGCGTTTATGACGATGCATATACTCAATCGGATCTTCTAGAGTAATAATATGTTCATTTCTTTTGTGATTAATAATATCAATCAAACTCGCTAGTGTTGTCGACTTACCACTACCAGTAGGGCCTGTAACAAGAACAAGTCCTCTTTTTCTCGCTGTCAAATCCACAACTGAATCTGGAATACCGAGTGATTGAGGTGAAGGAATCTTCTCCGAAATCAAACGAAGTACAGCCGCCATCGAACCTCTTTGTTTAAATACATTCACACGACAACGACCTACATTGTCTACAGAATACGAATAATCGGCTTGACCAGTTGTCGCGTATTGGGTTTTTGCTCTCTCTCCCATACTTATAGCGATAATATCCTCTGTCTCTGCTGGTGTTAGCTTGTGTTGGTCAACCATCGTCAATATACCATTGATACGTACCATCGCTGGAATACCCGCTGTAATGTGAATATCGGATGCCTTCTTTATATAGGCAAATCTTATTAAATCATCTAAAATCATTGTTCCACTCCTTCATTGTTGTGATTGTTTTTTAAATTTTTTATATTTAACTCTCCATAGAGATACGAACCATCTCAGATAAAGAAGTGATTCCGTCTTTTACTAAGTTGCCAGCGGCAAGAGCCAACGTGTACATCCCCTCTTCTAACGCTTGCTTTTGAATAACATCAGCAGACTCGCCTTTTGAAATAACTTTTTTTAGTGTTTTGGTAACTTCCATAATCTCATATACACCGATTCGTCCACGATAGCCCGTTTCCGAACACGTCGGACAGCCCTTTGGTTTGTACAATGTATACGCACCTTCTTCTGGAAGACCTAATAGCTTTTTGTCGCTTTCACTCGCTTCGTAGGCCGTTTTACAATCTGGACAAAGACGTCTTACAAGTCGCTGAGCAATAATACCAACCACCGAATCGGCAATCATATAGTCCTCAATACCCATATCCTGCAAACGAGTAATGGTACTTGCCGCACTATTTGTATGGAGTGTACTAACAACCAAGTGACCTGTGATAGATGCTTTAACCGCAATACCAGCTGTCTCACCATCTCGAATCTCACCGATCATAATAATATCTGGATCCTGACGCAAGATTGAACGAAGCGCCGAGGCAAAGGTTAAGTTTGCTTTTGGATTAACGTGAACTTGGTTGATACCATCGACATTCGCCTCGACAGGATCTTCGACCGTGATGATATTGATCGATTCGTCATTCAACTCACTAAGTGCCGTATAAAGAGTTGTCGACTTACCACTACCAGTCGGTCCTGTAACAAGAATAATACCATGTGGATGCTTCAAAATACGATCAAATTTCTTCATCTCATCATCCGAAAAACCAAGCATCTTTTTATCTCTCGTAAGCGCTTTCTTCGAAGTCAAACGCATAACGACCTTCTCACCAAAAACGGTCGGAAGAACCGAAACACGGATATCAAATTCCATATTGTCGACAACTTGTGTAATACGACCATCCTGTGGCTTACGTTTTTCGGAAATATCCATACCACCAATAATCTTAATACGAGCAACAATCGCCGATAACAATCGAACGTCGTATGTCATACGCTCATATAACTCACCATCGATACGATAACGGACACGCACTTGCTTCTCCATCGCCTCGATATGAATATCGGATGCTCTTTGACGAACACCTTGCTCAATCATCGTCTTTACAAGGAGTACAATCGGTGAATTACTAACGTCATCACTCATCTGCTCGCCACGGTCTACTTCACCATCAAAGCCACGCTCCTGAACATATTGTTGTGCAACGTCCATCGCTTCAGAGTTTCCGTAAATCTTGTCAATCGCATACAAAATATCACTTTTTACAGCAACAACTGGCTCGATTTGAAGACCTGTAACAAGGGAAATATCATCCATCGCCAACATATCCATCGGATCTGCCATCGCTAAGCGAAGGGTATTCAAGCTGTATTTGTTATACTCAAGCGGCATAACGGTATGCTTACGAAGCAACTCATTTGAAACAAGTTTTATGATATCTTCGCCAAAAATAAATCCACGCAAATCAACAAATTCCATACCTAATTGCTGGGTAATCGCTTTGGCAATCGTCTCGTCAGTAACTGCCCCCATCTCGACTAAGACATCTCCAAGACGAGGTCTTGGATCATTGTTCTTTTGGATTTCAAGAGCGGCCATTAATTGCTCTTCTGTGATAATCTTCGCTTTTAAAAGTGCGTCACCAAGACGCATCTTACGTTTAATTTCCATGTTGTCTCCACCTTTTTATTTTTTATACTCATCTTCGATAAAATCTAGTTTTATTTTACCTTTTATTCATCTTGCTGTCAAGAAATTTAACACTAAAATCGCTCGCTATTGTACTTCGTCAAAAATCCAACCAACTTCGTGCCATCCATAGGTTTTGCAAAATAGTACCCTTGAATGTAATCAACACCATTTTCGCACAACTTCTCAATATGGTGCTCTTTTTCGGCACCCTCGCAAACTACTTCGATGCCTAGCTCATGAAACATCGGCACTAATTTATCTAATAACTGCTCGCTTCGCTTATCCGTATAGGATGCATACAGCAGCTTCTTATCAATCTTAACAATATGAAATGGCATTTGTGTTAAATAATTTAGATTCGAATACCCCGTTCCAAAATCGTCCATCGAGAATATCGCACCTGCTTTAATTAACTTATGCATATTGCGCTTGATGGTATCTTTTGATACACCAAGTGCTGTTTCTGTAATCTCGAAATTCAGTAGTGAGATATCGACTTTGTATTTGTCAACGACACGCAAAATATCTTCTGCCAATGTTTCTTGCATACATTGAATGGCTGATAAATTCACATCGACAAAATTTAGACCTAGCTTCGTCAAATCATGTCTTGCCATAAACTCGCATACCTTTTCTAGTACGATTGAGCCAATTTCGTTGATATTTCCATTCGTTTCTGCCATGGTTACAAATTCATCGGGCGGAATATAACCAAGATGGTCATCTTTTAGACGAATCAGCGCTTCACAACCAACAAAATGCTTTTTTCGAACACTAAAAATCGGTTCAAAATACACTTCAAACGATTTGTTCTTAATCGCTTTATTAACCGCCTTTTCAACGATAAAGCCTCTACAAGCTTCATTGACATCGGCGGAGCTTAAAATCGTATACGCATTGTAAATAGTAGGTTTCGCATGCTCTAGCACACGTGGCAACCACTCTTCATAAGTAGATGCTGAATACACTTCATTTTGCATCGGGATTTGGAATATATCAACGTTTAATTTGATACGTACTTCATTGACATAAATACCATTTAAAAATTGGTCCTTGACCTTCGAGGCAAAATCCGCCACGATTGTTTTGTCCATCACGATACAAAATTGGTTATAGGACATACGGAACTTATAATCCTTTGGTGCATAAGCTATCAACACATTCGCAACATTGCGTAGCGCCCCTGCAACGAAATCATCTGCCCATATTTTTTGATTTTCGTTGAAATCATTGATACGAAGGCATACAAACACTTTCATATTGTCTTTTTTGTATTTGCGGTGGTTCGTGATATTAAAGGTACCAAACGCATATAGCCCCGTCACAGGATCTCTAAAAAAGGCGGGATTTTCGAGGCGAGAATAAATCACAAAGGCAAGCGCTGTGTAAAACAATCCTGCTGTCAACATTTGTGGAATAACCAATTGAATAACCAATGCTAAAACCCATATAATAATGTAGGAATTAATCACACGTTGACTATTTCGCGTAATATTCATCTGGTGTTTTTTCAATAAAACACTACCGACAATTAAGAACACAATGCCGTAGGCAACAAAGAAATAATATGGCGCACCATGCTTATATTCGTATGTATCTTGGTCGAAATAAAACATCCATTTGTGTAAGTAGTTTGTCGCAATCCCTATAATACCGATTATATAAAATACACTAAGCGCTATGATTTTTTTCTTGTTCTCCTCGCGGATATATCCCGTAAATGCCATCACGTACAATACATAGGTAAATTGTGTTGTAATTCTTGCACAAAAGAATAAGCTATTTACTATATAGTTAATATATAAAGGAAGGTCGGCAGCAAAGCTGATCGTAAATACACTAATAATATTAAGCATTACATCAAGTAGCATCGAAAACATAAAGAAGGTAAGCATCTGCATACGACGTGTAACAATTCGCTGGTTCGCCAAAAACATCACAACCAAAAATAGCAGTAATATCATCGCTGCTATTTCAAACCATGGATTATACACTAAATTGCCATATACTAATGCGGATGATTTAATCGGAAGCATTCGCCACTCTCCTTCTCTAAGGTGAATTCTTTTTTTACTATAACATGATATTTCGCTTAGTGCAATTCAAAATCAAAATTTAAAATCATTTTGCTTGCCTTTTGGGAATACTTCATGTAAAATAAAACTATATTAAAACCATTTGTTATCTATTTTTTTTGAAAGGAACATGTTACGATGACGATGATGCCAGAAACAACAAATGAACCACTTACTACTAACGAAGAACTCTCACAAAAGGATTCTTCAAAATTCCAACAGCTTTTAAAAAAAGAGTTATCCTTTAAGCCAATTGGGCGTTTTTTTAAGAAGCACCCTCACTTTTTAGGATTTTTATTTGGCATCATTACGTGTGCGATTATTCTTTGCGGTATTGGCTTTTATCTAATTAAAACAGAGCGCTATATTCTTCTAAAACCAATTAGAACCGTTGATAGCGACGGCAATTCACTCGACGAGTACAAGCTATTCGAGGACCTTTCGTACTATATTGAGTATGTTTCCGAGCATGCCGTTATGCCTTTTACGTATTCGGATATGATGAACCATATTTCCAATGCACCATTTCTCGCCCTAAACGATCCGTATTCAAAACTAAGAAAGCCCCTTAACAGAAAAACACTCTTTACTGGCCTTTACTTTTCACAAGATCAAAAAACTGGTACCATTTATCTAGAAGATATCGAGCAGGCTACGGCAGAGGAGTTTTCTATATCAAAAGGACTTGTTCTTGAAAAAATCAACAACAAGTATGCTAACGAGCTTTCTTTATCTGAGGTGAAGGCACTTCAAAGCTTCAGCGATAGTGTTCCCCTTTTGGAATTTTCAAACCCTTCCTCTCCTGGCTCTTTGATGATTTCTTTTATATCCCATGACGATTTCAATCCTAATTATTATTTCTCTGAAATATTGGACGATTCCTATCTTTATATACATATGTATCGAATTGAACCGCGAAGTACGAAATTATTTTTAGACGATATCAAGAAATATCAAGAAGATCCTTCTATAAAAGGTCTTATCTTAGATTTACGCAATAATCCAGGTGGCAGTGTAAGCAATACAGAACAAATTGCCGATGCCCTTCTTCCTGATCAGACGTTAATCGCTTCTTATCATTTCAAAAATCATAAGGAAGATATTTATGCCAAATCTGGCTTTAGCTGGGATATCCCGATGGTTGTACTTGGCAATGAATATAGTGCCAGTGGATCGGAAGTTATTATTAATGCACTTCGTGATAACAACCGCGCAACCTTTGTTGGTGTCACCACAAAGGGAAAAGGCATTCAGCAAACAAACTCTTCTAGCACCGACATTTCCTATTCTCTAACAACCGCTTACAATTACTCTCCAAATGGTAAATGCATCGATAAAATCGGTATTACGCCTGATGAGGAATGTCCGCTTGAAAAGGACTTTTCTTCAAAAGCTCCTTATCGTGGCGATTCACAGCTTATAAAAGCAATGGAAGTATTGCAAGAGAAAATCGACCATGAATAAGCAATACACATTTACCATTCGTACTGAGTATGCACAAAAGACGATACAGCAATTCTTGCTTTTGCATGGTTTTTCACAAAAAATTATTACACACTTAAAAAAGGACCCTAGCGCTATTCTTGTGAATGGCTCTGGGGCCTATACAAATTATCGATTATGCTTAGGGGATTGTTTGCTCATTTCGATTTTTGAAAAAGAGAATTTGATTGTTCCCTCTTATTTTGATGACGATGCCGCTATGCAACACCTAATTGCCTATGAAGATGATGACCTAATCGTTATTAACAAACCTGCTGGCATGCCCATTCATCCGTCACAAGGGCATTATGAGCATACGTTAGCTAACTATTTGACTGGCTACTACAAACAGAAAAATGAACCGTTTGTATTTCGCGCGATTAATCGACTTGATCGCGATACAAGCGGTCTTTTGCTTGTAGCCAAACATATGCTAAGCTCGGCGCAATTATCCCTTCAAGTACGCGAAGGGACGATTAAGCGCTCTTATGTTGCGATTGTCGCTGGGTGTGTCAAAGAGCCCTTTACAATCAACGAGCCCATTGCAAGAAAAGACGGTTCTACGATTGAGCGCATGGTTTCTTCAAACGGCGAGGATGCAACAACCATTATCACGCCACTTTCTTCAAATCATTCGTACAGTATCGTACAATGTGAGCTACTAACTGGACGAACACACCAAATTCGTGTTCATATGGCTTATGCAGGTTTTCCACTTATTGGCGACTTTTTGTACAATCCGTCAAGCAAGGAGATGGATAGACAGGCACTTCACTCTCATTCCCTTACGTTTTACCATCCTTTCCAGAAAAAAGTGATGAATTTCATTGCCGATTATCCTATCGATATGGTACAATTTATAAAGACATACGATTTATAAGGAGACAATTATATGAACAAACAAACAAAGGTATTATTCGTAGTTGCATGTAGTGCTTTATTGCTAAGTGCATGCAAAAAATCAGACACGTCCTCTACTACATTACCTCCTACAAACACACCAGTCACCACACAAGAGACTACATCAGAACCTACCACAGAGGCATTTAAAAAACGCCCTCTGATTGACGCCCCTACTACACATGTTGATGAAGAGATGATGCTACGCGCTGACAAGTGGCGAAATACAGCTGATTTATCACGCATTGTATCCGCGATGCGCAAAGCTGATGCAGGTGAGCCCGTTACGGTAGCTGTCATTGGTGGCTCAATTACCCAAGGCTCCTCTTCCACAAAGCAAGCCAATGCATACGCTTCGATTATGAAGGATTGGTGGACAAAAACATTTCCACAGTCTGAGATTACATTTGTCAATGCAGGTATTGGCGCTACCAATTCTTACCTAGGTGTTCACCGTCTTGGAACAGATATTCTTTCACACAATCCCGATTTTGTGATTGTTGAGTTTTCTGTAAATGATGCCAACACAGCTACCTACAAAAAAAGCTACGACAATCTTCTACGTCGTTTGCTACTAGCGGACAATGATATTGCTGTTCTATCGTTATTTATGACACAAGAAGATGGTACCCGCGCACAAGAGATGCATAATCTTGTTTGTTTTGCCTATGGCGTACCTATGCTAAGCTATGGTGATGTTGTGCTTGAAGAGATTAAGGCTGGCACCTATACTTGGAAGGATATTTCTCCAGACAATATTCATCCAAACGACAAAGGTCATGCGATTACAGGCGAAATCATCTGGCATTATCTAAATAGCATTTATGAGGATTTAGACAATTTATCGGGCGAAGTAAGTGAATTCACCAAAAAACCCGTTACACGCGAAGTGTATATTGATGGGGCTATTTTAGATAGCAAAACACTTACCCCAACGCAAATGGGCGACTGGGAAGCAAAAAAAGTATACGACCGTTTCCCAAACAATTTTACAACGAGCACAGGTGAAGAATCTATTATATTTGAAATCGAAACCCAAAACCTCGGAATTATGTTCTATCGTACAACCAATGGCACAAGTGGCCAATTTGAAGTATATGTTGATGGCAATCTTGTTACAACGCTTGACGCAAACTTCAAAGGCGGTTGGGGCAATTACGCAGAAACCGTTGAAGTCTATACATCAGACAAAAAGGCAACGCATACGATCGAAATCAAAAAAGCCGAAAATAGCACAGGTGATATTTTCTCTATTTTAGGTTTACTAGTATCATAAAAAGTGAGTTTATATGCTAAAATTAACACGTTATTTGAAAAACTATTGGGTGCAAACCATTATTGCGCCCCTCTTTAAATTTTTTGAGGCGATACTCGAATTATTTGTTCCTTTAATTATGACAAAGCTTATCGATATCGGCATCAAAAACAACGATAAACCTTACATTATCAAATGGGGCATTGTCTTAGTAGCCATTGCCTCATTTAGTTTATGTTTTTCTTTGATTGCCCAATATTTTGCCGCTGTTGCAGCAATGGGATTTTCGAGTGCCTTGCGTAGCGATCTTCTAAAGCATACGCAATCACTTTCTTTTCGTGAAATTGATCATTTTAAGACCTCTTCTCTCGTTACACGACTAACGAATGATGTTAATCAAGCGCAAACAGGTGTCAATATGATATTGCGTTTATTTTTGCGCTCACCATTTATTGTGATTGGTGCCGTGATTATGTCCTTAACCATTAGCGTTTCCTTAACCGCCATCTTTTTAATCACAACCTTGTTACTTGCACTCATTATTTATATGATTATGAAAATCAATCTGCCTATTTTCAAGAAAAGTCAAGCCACGCTTGACCAGGCTTCTTTACTCACTCGAGAAAGTTTATCTGGTGTACGTGTTATTCGTGCCTTTTCAAAGCAAAAGCAAACACTAGGGGCATTTGAAGATACGACAAAGCAGTTGATGTCTTGGCAAACACGCTCTGGGCGCATTGGGGCGCTTCTAAACCCGCTCACCTTAACAGTTGTCAACATCGGCATTATCGCACTTTTGTGGTTTGGGGGAATTAAGGTTCATGCAGGCTCTCTTACGCAAGGCAATATCATCGCTCTTACTAATTACATGACACAAATCTTACTCGCCCTAATTGCTGTGGCGTTTTTGGTCAATAATTATACAAAGGCTGAGGCTTCCGCAAGTCGTATAAATGAACTGTTTTCTGTCACCAATTCATTGGAACTAGAGCACCACCCATTGTTTCAGGATTTAGCCTATGTGTCATTTAAGGATGTTTCTTTTTCCTATCAACAAAATAGCGAATACGCTCTTTCGTCCATTGATTTTCAAGTTTACAAAGGTCAAACGATTGGCATAATCGGCGGAACTGGTTCGGGAAAATCCACCCTCATTCAACTACTACTTCGTTTTTACGATGTGTCCAAGGGTGACATCATTCTTGATGGTCACCATATAAAATCACTCACCCCTAGCGATATTTTATCGCATGTCGGTTTTGTATCGCAAGACACCACGCTTTTTTCTGGAACGATTCGAGACAATATCAAATGGGGAAAACCATCTGCAAGCGATACGGAAATTGACGAAGCATTACAGATTGCTTGTGCTTATGATTTTGTATACGAAAAACCAGAACAACTTGATACGCTCGTTTCACAACGAGGAAAGAATTTTTCTGGTGGTCAAAAGCAACGCCTTTCCATTGCACGAGCCATCGTTAAAAAACCTGATATATTAATTCTAGATGATAGCTCATCGGCTCTTGATTACGCAACAGATGTAAAGCTTCGCACCAATATTCGTGCTTCTCTTTCAAATACCACCTGTTTTATGATTTCACAACGCACAACCTCTATCCAACATTGCGATTTAATTCTTGTGCTGGATAGCGGGCATTTAATTGCCAAAGGAACACACGAATCCCTCTTGCAAGAATGTACCCTGTATAAAGAAATCCATGCCACAAACCAATAACGAAAGGAGAAATAACGATGGTTTTCAAACGACTTTTTTATTATGTAAAGCCCTATTTTATATTTTTCCTACTCGGTTTGATTTTTTCAATTATTACCGTTATTGGAACGCTTTCTATCCCTATTATAATTGGTGATGCCATTGATCTGATTATAGATTATAAGCAGGTTGATTTCGTTTTGCTAAAGCCCGCTTTACTAAAACTATTCATGGCTATATTAATTACGGCTCTTTCGCAATGGCTTATGAATCTTTCTATGAATCATATTGCGCTTTGTACGGTAAGGCGAATTCGCAATGACTTATTTGCCACCTTGCAGCAAGCTCCACTAAAATATATTGATCGCACGTCACATGGCGAAATCATTAGTCGCATGATTACGGATACGGAAATGATTAGCGAAGGGCTTCTTATGGGGCTTTCACAGCTCTTTACCGGCATTCTAACCATTTTAGGTACATTGCTTTTTATGCTACAACTAAATATCATCATTACCATTGCCGTTATTACGATTACGCCAATTTCACTCATTTTTTCTGGGCTCATTGCCAAGCACTCTTTCCGTAATTTTGAAAAACAATCGTCCGCCCGTGCTACATTGACTGGATTTATTGACGAAATGGTCGGCAAACAAAAAATCGTCAACACCTTTATGCGTGAGGACATTGTGCAAGAGCATTTTGAAACCCTAAACGAACAAGTGCGAATAACTGGTATAAAAGCGATTTTCACTTCCTCGCTTGTCAATCCAACCACTCGTTTTGTCAACAGTCTTGTATACGCCTCCGTTGGCGTTTTAGGCTCATTCACGGCTATTAGAGGCCTGATTACGATTGGACAACTATCCGCATTTTTATCGTATGCCAATCAATATACGAAGCCATTCAATGAAATATCTGGTGTCATTATGGAATTGCAAAGTGCGCTCGCTTCTGCCAAAAGTGTCTTTCTGTTAATTGATACACCGCAAGAAGAACCCGACAATCAAGAATCCTTACCGTTTGAGACAGCAACAGGTACGGTATCATTTGATGATGTCTCTTTTTCTTATACAAGTGATGTTCCACTTATTGAAAACTTCAATCTAAATGTCACAAGTGGCAAGCGAATTGCTATTGTAGGGCCAACAGGCTGTGGAAAAACAACCCTCATCAATTTGCTTATGCGCTTTTATGATGTGACAAGCGGAGCGATTTGTATTGATAACACCGATATTCGCACAATTCCACGCAGTCATTTGCGGAGCCAATTTGGTATGGTTTTGCAAGAAACATGGCTTAGTCACTCTTCTATCGCTGATAATATCGCCTACGGAAAAGAACATGCCTCGCGTGAGGAAATTATGGAAGCGGCTAAACTAGCACATGCACATCATTTTATTAATTTACTTGAACATGGCTATGATACGATTCTTTCCGAAGATGCGTCTGAACTCTCTGTCGGTCAAAAGCAATTATTGTGTATCGCACGTGTTATGTTGATTTTGCCACCTATGCTAATCCTAGACGAAGCGACTTCTTCTATTGATACACGAACAGAACAGTATATTCAACAAGCCTTTCGCAATATGATGAAAGGTCGAACGAGCTTTGTAGTAGCCCACCGCCTTTCGACAATCAAAGAAAGCGACTGTATTTTAGTTATGAATGAAGGACATATTGTCGAACAAGGTACTCACCAAGAACTATTAGATGCCAATGGCTTCTATGCAAATTTATATCATAGCGCATAAAAAAAAAGAGGCATTGTAACGGTAACTGGTTACAATGTCTCTTTTGAAAATCCGCTAACTCACCTTCATGACGAACTATCTTTCAGCTAATGTCTCGTAATCACAAGCATCTAATACATTCATATAGGCTGGACGAATGATTTTGTCTTGATTAATCAACTCTTCCATACGGTGTGCACTCCATCCAACAATACGCGCCATAGCAAACATTGGCGTATATAATTCTGCTGGCAAATCTAACATGCTATATACGAATCCGCTATAAAAGTCTACATTTGCACTAACGCCTTTGTAAATACGTCTTTCTTGTGCAATAACTTCTGGTGCAATTCGCTCAACAAGTGAATACAATTTGTAATCAGCGACGCGATCTTTTTCGTATGCAAGTTTTTCGACATAGGATTTGAACATATTGGCACGTGGATCAGAAATCGAATATACGGCATGTCCCATACCATAAATCAAGCCCTTCTTATCAAACTCTTCTTTATGTAATAGACGAATCAAGTAAGCACGTACTTCCTCTTCGTCTTCCCAATTCTTTACGGATTTTTTCATATGGTCAAACATATCTGTTACTTTTATATTGGCTCCACCATGCTTTGGCCCTTTTAGTGAGCCTAGCGCTGCTGCAATTGCACTATATGTATCCGTTCCTGATGAAGTAACAACATGTGTTGTAAAGGTTGAATTGTTGCCACCGCCATGCTCCATATGAAGCACCAATGCTAAGTCAAGTACCTTTGCCTCAAATGCCGTATATTTTTTGTTTGGACGAAGCAATCGCAATATATTCTCTGCTGTCGATAGTTTTGGTGATGGACGATGAATATACAAGCTTCCATCCTTCAAATAATGCACATAGGCATTGTATCCATACACAGCTAGGATTGGGAAATTGCTAATCAACATAATGCTTTGGCGAAGTACATTTTCAATGGATGTATCGTCAACATATGGATCATAACAAGCCAATGTCAATACGCTTCTTGATAATGTATTCATCATATCCTTGCTTGGTGCCTTCATAATAACATCTCTTACGAAATTTCTTGGCAATGTTCGGTTTTTGGCGATTAGCACCTTGAAATCTGCTAGCTGTTCTGGTGTTGGAAGCTTTCCAAATAGCAACAAATATGTTACCTCTTCAAAACCATAACGGTCTTCTTTTAAAAATCCACTGCATAAATCAACAACATTAATCCCACGATAACGAAGCTCTCCTTCGCATGGTATTTTTACGCCATCAACCATCTTGTAAGACTTTATATCTGAAACACGTGTCAAGCCTGCACGAACTCCATTTCCGTCCAAATCGCGCAATCCTCTTTTTACGTCGTATTCTTTATATAGTGCTGGATCAATTGTATTGTTCGCCATGCAAATGCCAGCCAACTCCTTTATTTTTTTTTGTTCCGATGTGATAATTTTCTTCATTCACTTCACTCCTTTTAATTCGCTCTTCCGCAAGTATAGCATATTTTCGAGAAAAAATAAAGTGCGTTTTTCTTTGAATCGCTAAAAGGCTTGAAAATTAAAGGTTTTTTATTATTCTGTTCAGATTTTGTTCATAAGAAAGTGAGTGCTTTTTCATTCTCAATCGTATAAGATATAACCACATATAGAAAGGAATCAACATATGATTAACTCAAACGCACACAAAAAGCACCTAACAACCATTCTTTGTCTTTTTTTATCCTTCGCAGTTCTTTTGAATTTCACAGGATGTTCTATGAAGGTTGAGGCAAACGATCTGATGAAAGGCATCAATGGAGCAACTATTGAACCAAAAGAGGCAGATGATACCTTTATTGCACACTCATTTGATTTTGCCGTTACACTTTTTAAAAATTCAATTGACAATAAGGAAAACTCCCTTATCTCTCCACTTTCTGTTATGTTGGCATTGGCCATGACAGCCAACGGAGCTAATGGAGCTACCAAAACGGAAATGGAAACACTATTAGGTGGCGATATACCTCTTGAGGATTTAAACGCCTATCTTCATACATATGCCAACTCATTATCCTCCACCAAAGATGCAAAACTTAGTATAGCAAATTCCATCTGGTTTCGTGATACACCCGCCCTTCATGTAGAGCCATCTTTCTTACAAACGAATGCCGATTTTTATCAAGCGGCCGCTTATAAAGCTACCTTTGACGAGCAAACCGTTCAAGATATAAATTATTGGGTTTCTAAAAATACGGATGGCATGATCGACTCCATTATTGACTCCATAGACAACGATACTATCATGTTTCTCATCAATGCCATTGCTTTTGATGCCAAATGGAAAACTCCTTATATGACAATCGATGTTTCTGATCGCTCTTTTACGTCATTTGATGAGGTCGTTCAAGTTTCACCCTTTATGAATGGAATCGAAACCATCTATCTTCAAGATGAAACGACGACTGGTTTTATAAAACCATACAAAGAAAATTACAGCTTCGTCGCATTGCTACCAAACGAAGGAATTACGCTCTCTGACTATATTGAATCGCTAACGGGCGAGCAATTTGCTAATCTTCTTTCAAATGCGACATCCGCTTCGGTAAATACGTATTTGCCAAAGTTTAGCTATGAATACGAAATCCAAATGAATCAAATCCTTTGTGACCTCGGTATGCCAACAGCCTTTGGTCCTGCAGATTTTTTAAAACTAGGCCATTCGTCAGAAGGCAACATTTATATTGGAGAGGTACTACACAAAACATACATTTCACTTGATGAAGAAGGCGTAAAAGCTGCCGCTGTAACAAGTGTTGAAATGAAGATCGAATACGCTCCCATGTACGACTACACCGTTAATCTCGACCGACCATTTGTATACGCTATCATTGATAATGCGACAAACTTGCCGTTTTTCATTGGCACCGTAACTAGTCTTCATTGATAACCGTTATCCCCTCGCGCAACTGCCATAGTCGCTAAGAAATTTTGAAGCCATTTTTTCAAAAAACACTTGAAATAGCACAAATACTATGCTACAATTCTAAACGGTCAATGCGCGAGTGCTGGAATTGGCAGACAGGCTAGACTAAGGATCTAGTGTCCGAATAGACGTGTGGGTTCAAGTCCCATCTTGCGCATTAAAATAGGCAACGCATAGCGTTGCCTATTTTAATGCGCAAGATGATAAGGATGTTGAAGACTAGGGTAAACTTTCGAACGAAGTGAGAAAGGTTACTGCGGAATGAGGTTTATCTCATTCCGCTAGCAAGTACCCATCTTGTGCGCATTTTAATGCGCAAGATGATAAGGATATTGAAGACTAGGGGAAGCTTTCGACTGCAAGGAGAAAGGTTACTGCGGAATGAG
>CAZMHF010000017.1:0-12404 GCA_964566025.1 uncultured Lachnospiraceae bacterium
CACCAATATTCTTCGCATAAACAGGATCAAGTGCATGCTCTGCATCAATAAATCCAGCAATACCACCTAACTTCTGCGCCTCTGCTACGATATGTAAGGCTACAGTTGTCTTACCACTTGACTCTGGGCCATAAATCTCAATAATACGTCCCTTAGGAACACCACCGAGTCCAAGTGCTACGTCAAGTCCCAATGAACCTGTCGGTATCGTCTCAATATTCATCTTCGCCGCTGGATCACCTAACTTCATCACAGAACCTTTTCCGTAGGCTTTTTCAATATGTGCAATGGCCGCTTGAATCGCTGCTTGTTTTTCTTTGTTGTCCAATTTGAATCCCTCCCAAACATTTGTTCGCTTTAATATGATAATAGTACATCTGTTCGATTGTCTTGTCAAGTACTTTTCAATAACTTTTTAAAATGGAGTAAAGCGATAAGCCGGGTTCTGTCTTGAATGATCATCTATCTAGATTTATCGTCACCGATAAATTCAAGCGACCTACCTGAAACTAAGCGGGCAGCCTAATCGTTTCTATCTGGTCTTGCTTCGGATGGGGTTTACATGTGCCCGTTTTGTTACCAATACGGCGGTAGTCTCTTACACTGCCATTCCACCCTTACCGATTTTCGTCGGCGGTATATTTCTGTTGCACTGTCCTTAGAGTCACCTCCACCAGACGTTATCTGGCATCCTGCCCTATGAAGCCCGGACTTTCCTCACTCGGATAATTCCGACCGCGATCATTTGCTTTACTCCTTTCATAGAATAGCATATTTCATAGGCAAAGTAAAATGCAAAACAAGAAAAAAGCGACCACAAACGGTCACTTTTTACAAACAACAAAATGGAACTTATTATATATGAAAACTTCCACCTCCAACAAATTCACGAATAATTGAATTGGTTGGAATATGGTCTAGCGAAATCCCTAGAAAATAGTCCAAAAACTTCAATAAACGCTTCGCTTCGATGTATTCCTGCGAATCCTTTTCCACGCCAAACAGCAACGGTTCTGCATATTGCTTCAAAATACTAAGCTCATATACAAGCGCACTATTAAACATCACGTCTGCATGCTCTTGATAAGGAAATATATTTTTCTCTTCTCCCTTTCGTACATTACTCCACATCGCAATCGTTTGCTGCGCATTATGCCCGCGCGTATTTGCATCTCTTACAATACGGCGAATCAAGCGCCCATCCGTTGTCGGAATTCGATTATGTTCATCAATATTTAACTGTGTCAATGCGCTAATATAAATCTTAAAAGCGTTTTCTTTTGGAAAATGCTCATACATTCGCTCATTTAAGCAATGAATACCTTCGATAACAAGAATATCCTCTTCCCCTAATTGCAAATAGTCACCACGATACTCTCGCTCGCCCTTTAGAAAATTATAGACGGGCATTTCAACATTCTCGCCACGAAATAGACGCGACATAATATCCTTAAATAACGATACGTCAACGCTTTCAATATCTTCAAAATTGTAATTGCCAAACTCATCTTTTGGATTATCAATGCGGTTAACAAAAAAGTTATCTAATGGAATGGGGTGAGGCTTTAGCCCATGCGCACGAAGCTGAATGGATAATCGATGAGAAAAAGTTGTCTTTCCTGACGAAGACGGCCCAGCGATTAATATCATTTTGGTATCGCCATTTTCCACAATCTTTGATGCAATATCCCATATTTTTTGCTCCTGCCATGCTTCCTGCACCATCATAAGCTCGCCAATACTTCCGTCCACAATTCGCTCATTCAAATCACCGACGGTTGAGACATTCATCTTCTTTGACCACTTTGCTGATTCCTTTAAAACCTTATAAAGCTTATGCTGTGGATTAAAAGGCAACACTTCCTTCGGATGCTTCCTATCTGGCATTTGTAGTACTAGGCCATTGTCATATAAATATAGCTCAAAGTATTTTATGTAACCCGTTGAAGGCACCATGTAGCTATAAAAATAATCTTCAAAGTTTTCGATATTGTATATGTTAACGCGAGAAACACGGCGGAAATTAAACAACTTTTCCTTATCGTACATGCGATGTTGGTGAAACAATTCAATCGCTTTTTCTGTATGAACTGATTTTTTATCAATTGGCAAATCCATTAACACAAGCTCTCTCATACGCACACGTACTTTTGAAAGAAGCTCCTCATCAAGCACAAAATCACCCTCAGGCAAAATAAAATACCCCTTGCTAAGCGAAAATTGCACCTCAACCTTTTCGATTTTATCATTGTCCAAAACATCATAAAATGCTTTCAAAAATAAAAATGTCGCGCTTCTACGATACGTGAGCATACCGACTGCTTGATTGGCCGTAATAAACTCTAATACCTCTCCGTCACTTGCCTTTTTATGCAACTCACATAACAATTGATTAGCTGTTACAAGCAAAATATCATATGCATATTGTTTCTTTACTAAATTCGCAATATCCAAATATGTCGCTCCATCATTTACGTCTATTGCTTTGTTATTAACGATAACTCTCAATCTGTCCTCCTAAAAAATTCTTCTATAAATACTAATTCCTCTGCTAATTCATGTTTCCTTGTCGTCATTTTCGCTAAGCGCTCTTGGTCTACCAACGCATTGCTTAACAACGAAATCATTTCTTCTTGTACGTGAATATAAGCACGCAATAATTTGTTTTGCTCTGAACGAATAAAATGATTTCTAATTCCCTCGTCCCCTTTTTCAATCATTCTACCAAATTGATATTCCATTGGCGAATATAGTGTCTGCTCATTCCCTCGTTTCGCCTTTATAATTGTATAAAATTTATCTTCCTCATAAATCATACGTTCCTTTGTGATACAAAATCCATTTTCAAGAACATATTTTCGCACACAACCAATATCCGATTGTGGACTTAAAATCACTTCATGACAGGATTGCCACACATCGTAGCCCTTTTCGAGAATTTGCTTAATCAGCAAGCCTCCCATACCACAAATCACAATACTTTCTACCTCATGTGGCATAAGCTTATCGAGTCCGTCGCTTAGACGATACTCCACGCCCTCTACGCCCTTTTTTTCAAAATTGCGCTTCGCTTTTTCCAATGGCCCTTTATTAATGTCCATCGCAATCGCCGATGGAATATAGCCATTTTCCAACAAAAACAACGGCACAAATCCATGATCTGTTCCCACATCTGCTACCGTATTTCCCATTGTGACCATTTTAGCAATTGCTTGTAAGCGATTCGATAATACTGTTTTTTTCATCGTAATTATTCTTTCGTATGTAACAAATAAGGGACTTCCTTGCTATCACATTCTTTTATTTGTTGAGCTATGGCTTGCAATTCATTTATATTCGTCACCTTGCTCGCCTTTTTCTCTAAGCTAGCTTTTCGAATTCTTCGAATGGTATCCGAAAAAACCTTTTCCTTTTCTTCTTTTGACAATTCGCTAATTGGCACTAATTCGCCCTCGGAATTCTTTACTTTTGCATTGAAGGCACTTGCCGCTTCTGTGTACTCCTCTTCGCTTTCAATAAACGCATTTAGAATCTTTCCAGGATTGATTAGCTCCTCTTTCTCCCCCCATATCAATGTCGCAATTTTCTGACAAATCGGATGGGTAAAATCCTCTGGCTCAATATAGCGCTTCACACTTTCTATCACAGATTTTTCTTCTCCCATCCATGTTAGAATCACTTGTTCTAATACTTTTGTTCCATCTTGTGATTTTGTTTTCTTTAAGCTCTTCGGTTTTTCATAAGCGGACACTTGCGTATCAAGCGAACGACTAAGCTTTACAATCATGCTCTTTAAGTTGGCTCGATCAATTTGATATGTCTTGCAAACACTTTCGATATATGCATCTCTCTCTAACGCCTCTTCAAAATTCAATAAACGCCTTGCCACTTCTTGATAGAAGCTCGCTTTGTTGGCAGGCTGTGTCATATCTGCTTCTTCGTATAATGTCCGAATTTCAAACATAAAACTATCTTCTGCTTCATCAATTCTTTTTTGGTAGGCCTCAGCACCTTCATGCTTAATAAAATCATCTGGATCCTTGTATGGATTCATATTGAGAACACGGGCTTGTAAGCCGATTTCTCTTAAAATGGCTAACGAGCGTATCGCTGCTTTGATACCTGCCTTATCGCCATCAAATGAAAGAATTACCTTCTTCGTATAGCGCCTTAAAATAACGCCATGACCTGCCGTAAAGGCTGTTCCAAGTGAGGCAATCGCATTGGTAAAGCCTGCTTGATGAAGAGCAATCACGTCCATATAACCTTCACAAATAATAAAATAGTCTTTTCGTGTTTTTCGCGCAATATGAAGCCCATATAAATTTTTACTTTTATCAAATAGCTTTGTCTCTGGTGAATTTAAGTACTTTGGTTCGCCATCACCCATCACACGCCCACCAAATCCAATGACCTTTCCATTGGCATCTAAAATAGGGAACATGACACGATTCCAAAAACGATCATAGGCACCTCGCTCATCAATTTTGACAAGACCTGAATCTTTGATTTGACCATCGGTATAGTTGTATTTTTTTAATAGTTGATAAATATTTTTTCCGCCCATTGGTGAAAAGCCAAGACCAAATTGATTGATGATCTCATCCGTTAATCCTCTATTTTTCAGATAACGCATCGCATTTTCGCCGTTTGGCGTACGCAAATAACTATAAAAAGCTTTTGCGGCAATCTTATTCATCTCACGTAAATTTTCGATTTCGTTAAATTTTCTTTTTTCCTCTTCAGAATACACTTGTTCTGCCAAAGAAATCCCCGCTTGAGAAGCTAACTGCTTTAGTGCCTCTCGAAAGGTAAGATTTTCGTATTGCATCAAAAAAGAAAACACATTTCCACCAACACCACATCCAAAGCAATAAAACATCTGCTTCGGCTCCGAAACAGAAAAAGAGGGGGTTTTCTCGTTGTGAAATGGGCATAGTCCTTGATATGAGCTTCCTTTTTTCTTTAGGTTTACATATTGCGAAACAATATTGACAATATTGCTTCGTGTGCGCACCTCTTCTACGATTTCTTCGTTGTAAAACATAGCGACTCCTCTTGCAATACCTTTACTTTTTCTTCCCCCACCGTTGTGGAATAAATAAATCCTGATACACCTCTACGGCGTAATTGTCTGTCATACCCGCAATATAATCGCAAACAACGACTGCTTTTGCGCTTTGACTTTCATCTTTTATCCCTTTTCGATACTCCTCTGGAAGTTGGCTTATATGTTCAATATAATACGTAAATAATGAATCAATCATTTTTTGCGCTTTTTGTTCTTCCGCCTTTACGATAGGATTTTTATATACTTGTTCAAACATAAAATAACGAAGGCCACTCATAGCTTTCGCCATATCGGGCGATTGAATAATTTGATTTTGATCCATGCTATTTTTTATTATATCATGAATTAATCGATCTAGTCTATCCTTTACGGAAGTTCCTAAAATGGTTGTGTATTCATTAGGCAACATCTCTTCTGTCAAGACCATAGCACGAATGGCATCATCGATATCATGGTTTATATAAGCGATTTTATCACTTAATCGCACAACCTGCCCTTCTAGTGTAGATGGCATTTGGTCGGTACCATGATTCAAAATTCCGTCACGCACCTCCCATGTCAGATTTAACCCCTCACCATTTCTCTCGATCATCTCAACAACCCGAACACTTTGCTTATTGTGTTCAAAAGAAAGACCGTATTGTTTCATTTTTTCATTCAAAATCCACTCACCTGAATGGCCATATGGTGTATGCCCTAAATCATGCCCAAGACAAATCGCTTCTACCAAATCTTCATTTAATCCAAGCGCTTTTGCAATCGTTCTGGCAATTTGTGAAACCTCTAGTGTGTGCGTTAGGCGAGTTCGATAATGGTCTCCCTCTGGCGCAAGAAAAACTTGCGTTTTATGTTTTAGTCTGCGAAAAGATTTGCAATGTATAATACGATCTCTATCACGTTGATAAACCGTTCTTATATCACATGGCGCTTCATCCTTTTCTCTACCTTTTGAAAACATACTACGCTTTGCATAAGGACTTAAATTTTCGTTTTCCATTTGCTCAATTTTCTCACGAACAATCATTTTCACTCCTTCTGTATTAAGGTTAAGTAACTTTTCTTGCACTACAATTTTGATGGTGCCAATATTTTGAGAATCGCAAAACTTCCGTTTTCTTCTCCCACATCGATAATGACATTGACAAATCCATTTTCAATGTAAAAATCCTTTTCGTGATTGAGATCAAAACGCACAGATGGGAAGTTCTCGTAAATATACGCCAAATCTTCATTTGAATAAATATTTTGAATTTGGTTTGGATTTTCGACAAACTCATATGCGCCGCTTGAAATCGCTTGCGTAACCACATCCATACCAATCGCTTCTTCGATATTGATAGCTTTACCTGTTGTGCGCTCCATCGTAAAACCATAGCGAATAACCGTAACACGATCCTTTTCATATGGCTCATATCGTCCATTCTTACGATCCTCGTCTGTCAATGGTCTTGTCGATGTTCCTTGAAATATATATGAAATCACATCATCTTGTTTGGTAAGTCTTGTATCAATATTCATACGGAAATTTTCAAGAACATAGTAGTTTCCGTAGTTCAAAAGAGCACCTGGTGCTAAGCATTCATCATTTAGATACTTCATTTGCGCGGCATCTTTTACAATAATAACGGGTAATTTAATGCGTACATCTAAATTCTCAGTTTCAGAAATATTGGCATAATCACGAAATTCCAACTTATAGTCGTCCCATACTTTTTGAGGTGGCGCTGTTGGTGTGGCGGTTGATTCTTGTGTGGTTGACTCTTGCGCCGTTGGCTCCTGTGTGGTCGGCTCTTGTGTCGTTGGTTCTTGTGTTGTCGCCTCTGTTGTTGATTCTTTTGTTGTTGGTGCGTTAGTTGTTTGCTCATTTGTTGTAGGTGCGCTAGTTGTTGGTTGCTTTTTATCGCTAGAACATCCGCCCATCAATACAAGCATTGCCAAAACAAGTGCTATCCCCTGCATTTTTTTATTGTGCATATTCCCTCCTATTTCAAAAATCCATTAACAATTTTCTCTTCTGCCTCTTCTTGTGTGAGACCAAGCGTCATCAATTTGATAATTTGCTCCCCTGCTATTTTTCCAATAGCTGCCTCATGAATCAAAGAGGCATCCATATGATTGGCTGTTATTTCTGGTACAGCGCTGATTTTTGCACGATCCATAATAATCGCATCGCACTCTGTATGTGCTGTACAGCTTTCATTTCCCTCTACCTTGCTAATAAAGCGTTGTGTTGAATCATCTTTTGCCACAGAACGAGAAACAATATGAGCACCCGAATTTTCTCCATCCAATGTCACATCAAATGCAGAAATGGCGTTTTGTTTACCATGTGTCAATAGTTTTTCACGAACCACTAATTTCGCATCCGCATCTAGCTTTGCAATCGTCATTCGCTCTGTTGAATCCACGCCCTTTAGTTGCGTCATCTCCATCTCCATATAGCTGCCTTTTTTCATGTACACTTCTGTTGTTGGATTCATCACACGCTCGCCTATGCCATCGCCCTCTCCAACATGCTTCTCCACATAACGAACCTTCGCATTTTTTTCAAGGTAAAAACGATGAACACCATCGTGCTTCGCTTCTTGATCTCCATTGTTATGGATGCCACATCCCGCTATGATGGTCACATCACTATCTTCGCCGATAAAAAAATCATTGTACACTATCTCTTGTAAGCCTGTTTGGCTAATCACAACTGGGATATAAACACTTTCATTTTTTGTTCCAGCTTTTATCCTAATGTCAATTCCGCTTTGTTCCGTTTTCGTAATAATATCAATGTTTTTGGTTGTATTTCGCATATAGCCACTACCATCCTTACGGATGTTATATGCACCTGTCGGTATCGTATGTAGGCCAGCTACTTGCTCTAATAATTGCTTTGTTATCTCATTCATCTTTTCTCTCCTATCTCTTCAAGCATCCGCACACTTCTGGAGCGCTCATCGTGTCTAGCAATAATGGCAATACTTCATCTTTTGATCCCTGACTTTTTACCTTACCATCTGCAATCAATATAATACTGTCCGCACTATTTAAAATTCGCTCTTGATGCGATATAACAATAATTGCTCCATCTTTACGCTCATGCATTTTCTCAAATACACGAATAAGATTCTTAAAGCTCCACAAATCAATTCCCGCCTCTGGTTCATCAAAAATCGAAATCTTTGTCGAGCGTGCAAGCAATGTAGCGATTTCAATACGCTTACACTCACCGCCTGATAATGAAGCATTGACTTCTCTAAAAATATAATCTCTTGCGCACAAACCAACCTCTGATAAGTATTCGCACGCTTGGTCAGTACTCGTTTCCTGTCCAACAGCCAAGGAAATTAAGTCCTTTACGGTAATTCCCTTAAATCGCACAGGTTGTTGAAATGCAAAGCTAATGCCCTTTTTGGCACGCTCTGAAATGGTAAGCGATGTAATGTTCTCGCCATCCAACCAAATCTCGCCTGATGTCGGTGGCGTAATACCTGCAATAATTCGAGCAACCGTTGATTTTCCACTGCCATTTGGCCCTGTAATCGCTACAAATCCTTGATTCGGAATAACTAAGTTGACATCCTCTAAAATTGTTTTTTTACCGTCTTGGTCATCTACCTTAAATGAAATATTTTTTAATTCTAACATATTCAACCCTTCTTTTCATCTATTTTAATTAACTCATAGTCTTTTGCTAAAATCTTATTCATAAAATCTTGAATATCTTTTAAGGATTCATCAAAAATCATCCCCGCCTTTACAGGAGAGGTATCATGCGAATCCGTCCCGCTTGTCATCGGCAAATCAAGTGTTTTTGCGTACTCGTAGGCTTTTTCATTGAACCCTATACCACGCGGTATATTTCCTACATTGAATACCTCTACACCATCTACATGTTCTGGAAACAAGCGAATCGCTGGTATATAGGAATCCTCTCTAAATGGATGTGCGTGAATCATCATCCCGCCTGCGCTTTTTACCTCTTCGTATAATTTCTTAGGGGCCCAATCCACACAGTCTGGATGTGCATACAACCAACTCTTATCAAGACCATAAATCAAAAACTCCGTACCATGATGATTGAATTCAAATCCAAAGAAAACCTTTAGTCCGATTTTTCTTCCCTCATCAAATGCTTCTTCATAACCTAGGCAAAAAGCATCGACTTTTTCCTTCCAAGGCATATCATAATACACTGCACAATTTCCGTTGAAAAAATGATCTGTAATAACAATGCCATCATATCCTAGTTCTTTGTATGTACGCGCATGTTCACGACCTGTGGCATGCCCGCAAGCACTTGCCTCTTTTGTATGAATGTGCGTATCGTATTCATATTGTTCTTTCATACATATCTCCTATTCTGTTATCCCTGCATCTGCATTGATGCGATGATGAATTTCTGTCACCTTTGCAGACGGATTGTATTCTAGTGACGGAAACAATGTTTTGTGAAGCTGTTTTACATTGTTCAAGTGGCTTTGGGGAATAATGCAACTATTTCGATTCGGAATGGTTGCACTTTGGTGTTCAAATGGGAACCCTTCGCTATACACAATGTCGTACGATGGAAGCTTCATAATAAGCGCCAATAATTCGCTTTCCGAAAAAGAAGTCGCAATTTGTGGCAACACTTCTTTTAGCATGCTAACCAATTTCGCTGGGTTCGTCTTTTTTACTTTTTCGAACATCTTTGTTATCACACGTCTTTGTCGTTCGGTTCTTTCGAAATCCATTCCGACATAACGAATACGACTATAGGCTACTGCCTGTACGCCATCTAATGTATGCACTCCTGCGTTTGGTAATTCCACAGACGCAATGCCCGTTGCTTTTATAATGTCATTCACATATCTATTTAGGTAAACAAGCTCTGCTTCTGTTACATTGATCTCGACACCACTTAGCATATTGACCGCCGTCGCTACTGCTGACCAATTGACCGAAACAAAATCCTCAATATCAAAATCTAAGTTGCGATTTAGTGCATTCATCGCACCAACAGCTCCTTCAAAAAAATATCCTTCTGTGATTTTGCGGTACGTATCGGTTTCGTCATTGATATTCATATACGTATCACGATAAACGGAAACCAAACGAATGCCACCCGTTTTGTTGTCAATGCTAATAATCATCGTCGTATCAGCATGCGTATTTTTGAGAATTTGCGTATTGTTTCTGGCATCCACGCCAAACAAAGCGATATTGGTGTATCCTTTTAAATCAACAACGTTTCCGTCATCATCAATGTTTTTGTCGATTTCACCTTCGCTAATCACCTCGCGTTGCATAGAGTTTAGCAAAGACCACCCAATGTATACGCACACGCCTGTGAAAAACAGCAAAGCGCACATAAATACGACAAAGACGATTCTAAGAAGTGGCCTTTTTCTCTTTTTTTTAGGCTTCTTTGTATGATTTTCTTCGAAGATATTTGCCTCGTCCATATAAATATCTTGCTCGTTGTTTTTTTTATTTGCCATAAATACTCCATCAATTCGACTATCTATCTATTATTATTTATGATATAATTTCTTATCGAACCTTCTCTATCATACCAAAAAAACCAATGAATTGAAATAGCAAACACAGGATTTTCATACTTGTTTAATAAAGAGGTAATAATATGAATCAATATACTGTCACACCCATTTTTCAAAACACGTTCATTCAGCACAAAAAGGTACATGTTCCAGGCTCTAAGAGCATTACTAATCGTGCTTTATTATTGTCCGCTTTATCGAAAGGAACATCCACCCTTCACAACATTTTAATAAGTGACGATTCACTTGTTTTTATAAAGGCACTTGAGGATTTGTCATTCGATATTTCATTTTCACCTGATACGAAGGAATTATCGATTACAGGAAAGGATGATTTTTCTTCCCCAAAAGACGGCGTTTACGTTGGTAGCGCAGGAACAGCAGCACGTTTCCTTTCCGTTTTTCTTGCTTTTTGCAAGATGCCCGTTACGCTGCATTCTTCAGATCAAATGAAAAAGCGTCCTATGGCACCACTCATTGATGCTCTGCGTTTCATTGGTGTCACCATAACTTGCCTTGAAGAAGAGGGGCATTTCCCTTTTTCGGTGCAATTTCAATCCCAATTAACAAATGAGGTGTCGATTAACATTGATGAGAGTAGTCAGTTTCTAAGTGCCCTTTTGATGTCAGGCATATTACTCGAAGACGGCATTACCATTCATACAACAGGCACTCGTTTGGCACGCTCTTATGTCGATATAACAACCTCTATGATGAGCGCTTTCGGTGTTACCGTTTCACGCCCCGACCATGATACGTATGTTGTTCCCTCTCACATGCATTACCATGCACTTGACTATTTTATTGAACCCGACTTTTCGTCTGCCTGTTACTTTTTTGCTATGGCGACGATATTAGGAGAAACCATACAAGTTCTAAATACACATCTTGATTCCATTCAAGGCGATGCAAAATTCTTGTCCGTTCTTACATCACTAGGCGCCATGATTGAAGATCGACCAGATGGCATTTGCGTAACTGGCCCGTCACTGGGACAGTATCCTGGTGTTGATGTCGACCTTTCAGACTGTTCGGATCAAAGTCTTACACTTGCGGCTATTGCGGTATTTGCCACTTCTCCAACGACCATTCGTGGCATTAGCCATATACGCCGTCAAGAAAGCGACCGCATCCACGCCATTAACGAAAACATTACTCGCTTAGGCGGTTATTGCGAGGAGTTTGACGATGGAATTACCATTTACCCACCAGCTTCTCCACTTCCTTGTGAAATCGAGACATACGATGACCATCGTGTAGCCATGTCGTTTGCTTTGGTTGGTTTACGCACAAAGGGCATTACGATTTTAGATCCGCTATGTTGTCAAAAAACATTCCCTGATTTCTTCACCATATTAGATGAACTTACTACGTGAAAAAAACACTTACGGTATCAAGAGGATACCGTAAGTGCTTTTAGTTTATAGGTTACTTCGTCATAAATAAAATGCCTAGTGTATTTGGCCCACAATGCGTTGCGACATTGCAACATGCACGATTGGCAACAATCTCATCAAAATGCATCTGTCCTTCAATAATCTCTTTTAGGCGATCAATGATACTCTCATCGTCTAAGCTTGAATACGTGATAAAAATACGACTTGTGTCGATATTCTCATAATCGCTTAGCTTTTCAATCACATATTTTTCAAGCACCTTTTCTAGTTTTCCGCGGTATTTTTTCGCTGCTGACATCCCACCAGATGTATTGTCTACTTCGATACATGGTTTCAAATTCAACAGTGAAGCACCAATTGCGGCAACAGATGAGCAACGTCCTCCTGCTTGCATAAATGTCA
>CAZMHF010000017.1:12414-38368 GCA_964566025.1 uncultured Lachnospiraceae bacterium
CTAAAATAAAACTCGAATGTACCTTCTCGCGATACTTCTCCGCCTCTTCCTTAACTTCCTTTGCACTCATGCCTTTTGCAATGCACTCGGCAGCTTTAATCACAATAAAGCCAAAGCCACTTGATAAATTCCATGAATCAATGACGTATACATTGTCAAATTCCTGCGAAGCAATTACGGCGTTTTGATAGCCACAAGAAATGGCACTTCCGATATTGACATGTACCACGTCATATCCTTGGTCTGTCCATTCTTTAAATACTTCGTAGTATTCTGTGCTATTAATCGCTGCTGTCTTAGGCAATACTTTCCGCTCATGATATGCCTTAAATAAGTCTTCCGCAAAAATCTCTACATTGTCAATGTACTCAACATCTTCCAATAACAAATGTACTGGTAGCGTTTTAACTTGATAACGTTCTTTAAGTTCTTCTGGTAAATCACAAGAACAATCTGCTGTTAAAATAATTTTGTTATTCATGATAATCATCTCCCTCGCTAAAACTTATTTCAAGTACCATTATACTCTCTTTTTTTTTGATTGCAATAAAAGATAAAGCAAAAACCTAGAAGCCTGACCTCTAGGTTTTCATTTATGAATTATTTTTTTCTTGATAAAATAATGATTCCAAAGCCTAATACTAAGATAAGCACTACACAAATAATCGGTATAAAATCATTTGCCGTTTTATCATCTGTATTTGGTTCTGTTGCTATGATAGTCGTTGCTTCTTCTGTCGAAGGCGCAATGGTTGCGTCCGTCTTTTGGAACATTGGCCAAACAAAAAACTCACCTGCTTTATCGACAATTGTGCATGTTTTATCGAAGCTTTCAAATCCATCTGCTTCCCATTTGACAAATTCATAACCTGCTGGTGCAACTGCCTCAAGCGTAATTGGTACTTTACTTGCATATATTGCATCCCACATACCATTTTTATTTAGCATCTCTTCTGTAACAATAACCGAATCATTGACAATAATGGACTGTGCTTTGACGTCATTTCCAAAGTCAAGTCCTAATCGTAACATAACACCTGCTCGTAAATTTCCTAATATTGCTACCTGCACATATTTCGCGCGCTTACTTGCGTAATCCTTGATAATATCGATATTATGCGATAATTCGTGTGCATCTGGAAATTTCTCGCGATGCTCTGCAATAATTGGCCCATAAATCTCAGCCAATCCATCCACTAGTTTATATACTTCGTCCTTTTGATAATCGGTATTAATTAAATCCATAAAACGATTTACGAATTTCTCTCTAAATTCTTGATTTTCAACAAGCCTTCTAAAAATCAATGTTGAGCCTTTTGGATTTGGCCAATCATTGCGATTTGGCGCCAAGGCTGCGGCTACGTCATCTTCTTCTACAGGATCATTATATAAGCCAAAACCAAAATCCGTATCGAACACTAAAAAACGAAGCTTGCCATCCAAGCCATATGGTGCATTTTCAATTGGCTCGCCTTTATAACGCCACATTTTCAAGTTGTTTCCTGGCCAGTCATTGTTGCCACAATATATTTGGATACAGTAATAATCAATAAAATTATCAATATCTAAACGCTCTTCTACATATTGATAATGCTCTTCCTCTTCTAAATCATGTTCTTCAATATAATCATAAAACTCTTGATAATATTCCTTATCCTCACTATCGCCATCTGCCATCGATATCTTCATCGTAGCGCCCTCATACCAAAAGGAGTATACAGCGAAATTTGTTTCGTCGACATTGTAATGTGATTCTAAATACTTATCGTCAAAACGCTCACGGAGATTGGTAATGCCATAATACTCGCCATTTAGAAATGTCACCGCTGGTTTATATGCTTGCAAGTCTAAATTGGATGACTTAAGTGTCATCGCCTGAATCATCACATCACGAAAGAATACACTTTCCCATGCTTCTGCTTCATTCCCAGTGTTTCGCAAAATTAGTCGCTTAAATGACGTAATTGGCTCTTGTTTGCCGTTCTTCTCAAGCGAAGGAATCAAGCTATCTGAAAAGAAATCGTATTTGATTTTGCTTTGTGTATCATATTCTTTTCGTGCATAAATACGAAGAGATGGAAAGGCTGTATTTCGTGAAGCACCACCATGCAAGCGAATGCCAACATTTATCGCCACCTGTGAGTCCCCCTCTTCATCAAAGTATTCCATATAGGCAGGGCGCTCCCACTCTTTCCCGCTTTTATCACGATTGCGAAGCAAGCCAATTTGTCGGTCATACATATTCTCATGTTCTGTTACCATGGATACAATTGGTATCTTATAATGCGTATCGGCATTTTTAAACACAAAATACGTATGCGTAATCGGATCTGACCAATTACCGTCCTTATCCTTAATCGCCGCTCTTAAAACTGTCGCAGATGGTGGTGTATCTTTTCGCTCATAAATCGTAAGCTCTGTCGTATACTCAAGCATTTTTTCATTGTCATCATCTGGTATAGAAGCATCTAATGTGTAATAAATCGTAGCGCCTTCTAATGTCGTTGATAGCTTTAAGGCAAATTGCTCATTGTAAAAACCACTTGTATGTGACACGATTGGTTTTTCTACCGTACTTGGCACAAATGCAACATCTTCAATATCATCCTCTTCATCTTCTGTTGGTTGCGCATATACACAACCACTCGCCACGATAATGGTTAGCAAAAAAAGGACTATTCCGTATTTCAACTTCAGAAGTCTATTATGCTTCATGTAAACCTCCCGTTTACTTCATAACAATATTAATAATCCTTCGTGGCACATAAATTTCTTTAACAATCGTTCCTGTCAATTTATCTGCTACTGCCTCTTTGCCCATTTTGATTGCTTCTTCGCTTGCAATATCTGCTGGAAGCATAACCGTTGCTCTTAGCTTTCCATTAATTTGAACAGCTACTTCGATTACATTGTCAATCGTCTTGGCTTCGTCAAATACTGGCCACTCATTTTGATAAATATAGTGATCGAATTTGCAAATTTCCCACAACTCTTCTGTCATATGAGGAGCCACTGGATTAAGCAATAATAAAATCGTCTTAAATTCACCAGCTGTTACTCTCTCTAATTTGTATACTTCATTGACAAGTGCCATCAATGCAGCAATTCCTGTATTGAATTTCAAGCTCTCATAATCATGTGTAACCTTCTTAATCGTTTGATGCATTTTTGTCTCTAGTTCCTTAGAGTAATCCTCTCCCTCTACTAAGAAATCTTGCATTTTCCAAATACGATCAAGGAATCTACGACATCCACGCACACCATCCGTTGACCATGCTGCACTTAATTCAAATGCACCAATAAACATCTCATATGTACGCAATGTATCCGCACCAAATTCATTAACAATATCGTCAGGATTAATAACATTTCCTCTTGATTTGCTCATTTTTACTCCATCTTCGCCTAGTATCATACCATGCGAGGTACGCTTTTGATATGGTTCTTTGGTTGACACATATCCTTGGTCATATAAAAACTTATGCCAAAAACGAGAATACAATAAGTGCAAGGTCGTATGCTCCATACCACCATTGTACCAATCAACTGGCATCCAATAATCAATCGCTTCCTTGCTAGCAAATTCCTCCTTGTTATCTGGATCAATATAACGAAGGAAATACCATGATGAACCTGCCCATTGTGGCATCGTATCTGTCTCACGTTTTGCAGGGCCATGACAGCAAGGACATTCGACATTTACCCAATCTGTCATCTTCGCTAATGGTGATTCGCCATTTTCCGTTGGCTCGTAGCTTTCAACCTCTGGAAGTAATAATGGAAGTTCTTCTTCCTTTAGAGGAATAAATCCGCATTTCTCACAATAGATAAGTGGAATTGGCTCTCCCCAATAACGTTGTCTTGAAAACACCCAATCACGAAGCTTGAAATTGACTTTTTTTGTTCCAATATGTTTATCTTCAATCCATTTTATAATGGTTTCTTTTGCATCTTTTACTTCAAGGCCATTTAGAAAATCAGAGTTTACTAAGGTTCCTGTCGCTACATCAACAAAGGCTTCTTCTTGGACATTTCCACCAGCAACAACTTCGATAATTGGCAAATCGAATTTTTTAGCAAATTCCCAGTCACGCTCATCATGTGCTGGTACTGCCATAATCGCACCCGTACCATATGACATCAATACATAATCCGATATCCAAATCGGAATTTCCTTTTGATTCACTGGATTAATGGCTGTTAGACCTTCAAGGCAAACACCTGTTTTGTCTTTGGCAAGCTCTGTTCTTTCAAAATCAGATTTTTTAGATGCTTTTTCTCTATAATCAATTGCTTCATCATAGTTTTTAATTTCGTTTTTGTATTTGTCTACAAATGGATGTTCTGGCGAAATAACCATATAGGTTGCACCAAAAAGAGTATCTGGTCTTGTCGTATACACACGCAACACATCATCTTTTCCACTTAGTGTAAAGTCTACTTCAGCACCTTCGCTCTTTCCTATCCAGTTTTTTTGTGACACTTTTACTCTCTCAATAAAGTCTACTTCATCAAGATCGGTCAATAATTTGTCTGCATACTCTGTAATTTTAAGCATCCATTGGCTTTTTACCTTACGAACAACTTCGCTATTACAGCGTTCACAAACACCATTCACTACTTCTTCATTTGCTAAGCCACAAAGACAAGATGTACACCAGTTAATTGGCATCTGAGCCTTGTATGCTAAGCCTTTATTGTATAGCTTTAAGAAAATCCATTGTGTAAACTTATAATAATTAGGGTCAGTTGTGTTAATCTCGCGACTCCAATCAAATGAATAACCAAGTGATTTTAATTGTGTTTTAAATCGGCTTACATTGTTTACGGTAACGATTTTCGGATGGATTTTATTTTTAATGGCATAGTTTTCAGTAGGCAAACCAAATGCATCCCATCCCATCGGATAGAGTACATTATACCCTTGCATTCTTTTTTTACGCGCCACAATATCCATCGCTGTGTAAGGTCTTGGATGTCCTACATGCAAGCCTTGGCCAGATGGATATGGGAATTCTACAAGTGCATAATACTTTGGTTTTGAATAATCAATACCAACCTTCCAGGATTCTTTTTGATCCCAAATATCCTGCCACTTTTTCTCGATTACTTTTGGATTATATGTCACTGCCATAACGATTAGCTCCTTATTAATTAATATCTTCTAATTGTATCATTTCAATGCGAGATGTCAAGGTCGTTTCATTATTGACGGCTTTCGCAAAAAACAACCCACGCAACGATCGCATGGGTTGTCAAAAGAAAGAGATCATATCGAATGAGTACTCGAAATCTATTTTAGATTACGCGTACATTGTTACTCTGCATTTTTAGCCGCTTTTTCTATTTCGCGATTTTGGACATCTAATGGTGCTTGCTCATAACGAGAGAATACATATGAAAACTCACCTATTCCACCCGTAATCGCACGCAAGTCTGTTGAGTAAACATATAACTCTGACATCGGAACATCCGCATGAATAATTTGCTTTCCACCTGTAATATGATCCATACCAAGTACACGACCACGACGTTTATTCAAATCACCCATAATATCGCCTGCAAAGCGATTTGGTACGGTTACATCAAGGGATACGATTGGCTCAAGAAGACAAGGGCCTGCCGCCATCACACCTGTCTTAAATGCATTGACTGCTGCTGTCTTAAATGCAAGCTCCGAAGAATCTACAGGATGATATTTTCCATCTAATAATGTCGCTTTCACACCCACTACTGGATAACCGGCAATTGGGCCCTTTAGTACAGATTCTTGTAAGCCTTTTTCGACCGCTGGGAAATAGTTTTTAGGAACGGCACCACCAACTACTTTTTCTTCAAAAACGTATGGTACTTCTAAATTCCCTGATGGCTCGAAATCCATCACAACGACACCATACTGACCGTGTCCTCCAGATTGTTTTTTATGAATACCTTGTGCTTGCGCTTTTTTACGAATCGTTTCTCGATACGCTACACGTGGCTCACTTAGCTTAATTTGAACTTTATAGCGACTTTCTAGCTTGCTAGCTACAACATCTAATTGTTGCTCTCCAATACCATAAAGAAGCACTTGGCGGTTTTCTGAATCATTGACCGTCCATAATGTCATATCTTCTTCCATCAAGCGATGAAGTGCTGATGAGATTTTATCTTCATCTGCTTTATTGATCGCTTTATAGCGTTTTCCTGTATAAGGAACTGCCGAAACAGGTGGATTGTAAATAACGTTCGCACCCTTTGCGGCAAGTGTATCACCCGTTGTAACGTTGTTTGTCTTAGCTAATGCACCGATATCACCTGCACGAAGCTCACTTACTTCGATCGCTTCTTTTCCTCGAAGAATGTATAGTTTGTTAACCTTCTCCTCGGACTCTTGATTAATATTATATAAAACTGTGTCTGTTTTAACACAACCTGTTACCACTTTTATGAAAGAATACTTTCCGATAAACGGATCCACCAACGTCTTGAACACTCTAGCACTTACATGCTTATCTGGATCGTAATTCAAGGAAATCATCTCTCCACTTTGAATAACCTTACCAAATACAGAGCTTTGTTGTGGGGTAGGGAAGTATTTGTTGATCGCTTGTAGAAGCATTTTTGTTCCTTGTGCATTGATTCCTGAGCCCATCAAAATCGGAACAATATTGCCGTTCATCACATTCGCACGAAGTGCTAATGAAATTTCTTCGTCAGTAAACTCATCGCCTGAGAAATAACGATCCATAAATTCTTCACTTGTCTCAGCAACCGCTTCCATCAATGCCTCACGAGATGAATTTAAATGAGTAGAAACGTACTCTGGAATTTCACACTCCTCATAATCACTTCCTGTTGTGAAGCAACGGCCCTTCATCTTAACGACATTTACAAAGCCGATGAATTTTTCGTTCTCACGAATAGGAATATGGAATGGTGCTATCTTTCGCCCGAATTTTTCATTTAACGCAATATTGATTTGTCGGAAGCTTGCTTTATCATCGTCCATGCCTGTAACAAAAAACATACGTGGCAAGTTGTATTTTTCGCAATACTCCCATGCCTTCTCTGTTCCGACTTCGACACCTGATTTTCCATTGACAACAATCACCACCGCATCAGCAGCAGCAAGTGCTTCTTCTACTTCTCCCACAAAATCAAAATAGCCTGGTGTATCGAGGAAATTGATTTTGCAATCTTCAAACTCAATAGGAACAACAGACATCCCTATCGAAAAGCCACGTTTTTGCTCTTCCTTATCAAAATCACTAATAGTACTGCCGTCTTCAATTGTTCCTTGACGCTTTAAAACGCCTGTAACGAATGCCATCGCCTCGACCAACGTTGTCTTTCCACAACCACCATGGCCGAGAATTGCGACATTACGCACTTGACTCGATTCATAAATCTTCATATGCAAATGCCTCCCTATATTATATTTTTGTACGAAATAAATCTACACCTATTATACAAAAGTTTGGCAATAATAGCAACTACTTTTTATCGAATAGATGATAAGTACATAACAAATGCCGTAGGCAATGCATATTCTTTTTCAATTTCTTTTTTTGTCACCCACACGCCTTCGCTCGTTAGCACATTTTCGATTTCCCCCGATACATTTATAAGGATATGATAACCGACCATATGCCATTCTTTATGCGAAAAAATATGCTTATAGTTTTCCAATGCATAAAGCGACGGATGTACTGTTTCTTCAAGGATTTCCCTCCACTTTTCTTCCACCATTTCTTTAACTTGTGTTTCATTTAGATGACCATCATACAATGGAAATTGAAACATTCCCGCTAAAAGACCACTGTTTTCTCTTTTTTCTAAAAGAATTTTATCATTAATTTGATAAATAACGACCGTTTTTTCTTCCATCACACGCTTTGTATTTTTTATTCGAAGCGGAATGAGTGCCTGCTCCTGATTTTGAAAAGCTAAGCACCAACTATGCAATGGGCACTCCTTGCATAATGGCATTTTATTTGGCTTGCAAATCATTTCTCCAATTTCCATGATGCCTTGATTAAAACTAGATGAATTAACACCCGATTTCATCAAAACCGTCGTTAGCATTTCCTCTACCCCTTTTTTGACCTTTGCATCAAGGACATTTTTCTTATTTCGAATCAAGCGTGAAATAACCCGAAGCACATTTCCATCCACTGCCGCAACAGCCTCACCGTAACAAATAGAGGCGATTGCACCCGCCGTATAGCTTCCAATCCCCGGCAATTTGATAAGCTCTTGGTATGTTTTAGGCAATGCATTTTCATTTGATTCGTTTAAAATGAGTGCCGCCTTTTTTAAATTTCGTGCACGCGAATAATACCCCAAACCTTCCCAGAGTTTCATTAGCTTCTCATCCTCTACAAGCGCCAACGCTTCAACATTTGGAAGCAGCTTCATGAAACGTCGATAATACTTTCTTACAGCCTCAATCCTTGTTTGCTGTAGCATAATTTCAGAAACCCATACATGATAAGGGTCATTATCTTTTCTCCATGGTAAATCTCTTTTATGAAGCTCATAATACTCCACGACTTTTGGAGCCACATCACAAATCAATTTTTCTGCTTCTATTAAATTGCCCTCGTATAGTTTCCTAGCCATTGTTTTTCATCCTCTTTCATATGTGGGGATAATTGCTGATACACCGTTTTATGATACTCATTAATTCGCTCCCTATCCACTTTCGACAGTTTCGTCACATCAATCGCTTCTAGATCAATCGGCGCAAGTGTAATGATTTCAAACTCCATAAATTGACCATACTCATTGTGAATCGGCATCTTTTTGCACAACAATTCATTTTCAATACGAATGCCAAACTCACCTTCTAAATACACGCCTGGTTCATCCGTCGTAATCATACCTTCTTCTAATACAGCACTATTGCATGTATCATCTAGCATCTTCCATCTAAAATTATTCGGTCCTTCATGAACACTTAACAAATGGCCTATTCCATGTCCCGTTCCACATTTATAATCAAGTCCTAATTCCCATAGAGGCCCGCGTGCAAGAACATCCAAATTCGCTCCACGCACACCATGTAAAAACCGACAATGTGCAAGGTTCATATGCCCTTTTAGCACCGCCGTATATAGCTCTTTCATTTTAGAAGACACCTTACCAATCGCAATCGTACGTGTAATGTCCGTACTGCCTTGCGCATAATGCGCTCCTGAATCAACCAATAAAAAGTTACCCTCTTTTATATTCACTGGCTTTTCGCGTTCCGCTTGATAATGCATCATAGCCCCATTTTCGCCATACGCGCAAATCGTTTCAAAGCTCAAATCAATAAAATCTTCTTGTTCTTTTCGAAGCGCTAACAATTTCTCTTGCGCTTCTATTTCCGTAACAGTGCGTTTTTTCGTTTCCTCTTTTATAAAATGCAAAAAGCGCGCACACGCAATGCCATCTTTAATATGCGCTACTTTTGTTTGCGCAATTTCTTTTTCATTTTTAATGGCCTTCATTTTTTCAGATGGATTAATCGTATGAATGATTTGCCTGTTTTCTTCTAATAACTGTAGCAATCGCGTGTTTATCTTTTGCTTATCTAGGAATACGTTTTTACATTGCTCGCAGTCTATGTAGCTGGCTATATCATAAATCTCATGATAGTCTTTTATAAAAATGCCATCATCTCGCAATTGCATCATTTCCTTTTTAGTTAAGACATTTTCATATAAAAACACAATCGCTTCGGTTTTCTTAATAACCAAATATGCATATGACACGGGAACATGCTTTATGTCGTTTCCACGCATATTTAAAACCCACATAACATCTTCTAAGGACGATACGATATGCACATCACTTTCGCTTTGAATAATCTCCTTGCGAATTCGATTTATCTTGCTAACTCTTGTTTCTCCTACCATAGATTCCTCTAGCAAGTAGGCTTTTTGTGGAATAATTGGTGGGCGATCTAACCATATTCGATGAATGATTTGCGCATCTATGTTAAAACGAATATTCTTTTTGTTTAATCGTTTCGTTAGCTTTTCATAATCACTATGGCTAACAACACTTCCATCAAGTCCAAGAACACTACCCTTTTGCAATGTTTTTTCAAGATATTCATATAAGTTTGGAACACCTTCATCACCTAATCTGTATAATTCAATACATGTATCTTTTAATTGATTTTCCGCCTGAATAAAATAGCGTCCATCTGTCCATAGAATAGCCTTTTCACGCGTGATAACTAAAAAACCTGCACTCCCTGTAAAACCACTCATAAATTCACGCACCTTATAAAAGGGCGCAATATATTCCGATAAATGTGGATCTGCTGTCGGAGTATAATAGGCATCTATTTTCTCTTCAATCATATATTTTCTGAATTGTTCGATTCGTTTATTAATCATTGTTGATTCCTTTTATGTATTTGATTAAAAATCCCCAAGCATTTTATTTGCTTAGGGATTTATGTTTAATAGCCAAGCGACTATATTTATTCGTAGCTTTATTCGTAGCTTCTTTGTAGCCTAAAAAGTGCCATACAGACTGGAACAGCAATCACAATACTTGCGACAATTTCTGGGATACCATTTGTAATAACGGTCGCTCCTACAATTGCTAACATTGTCTTTCCTGCAACTGTTGCGTATTGTTCGCCAAAAAACAACCAAATACCACCCATAACAAGTATCGTGTTTATTAATGAACCAATGCTTGCTGAAATTGCTATCGCAAGTCCTTGTTTTTTTGGCATCATCTTGTGTAACAATTGATAACTTAGGGCTGCTGATGTGCCAACAAGAATACGTGGAACAAGGCAAATCAATAGACTTCCAAAGTTCCCTCCTTCTTTTAGCGGTGTAAATACAAATGCTACTGGTGATGCTAGTAAATTTGTTGACCATACGATCAAGCTAAAAATACCTGCCATCAATCCCATTGCACTTCCTGCTGCTACCCCCATCGAAATGCCCGTAATAATTACGGGAATCATTGCCAATGTCGCCACCAATGGCCCAATGGGAATCTGTCCTAATGTTGTAAAACAGAAAATAGCCAAAATGGCGAGCAACAAAGAGAACTTCGTCGTGCTAACTAATTTTTTTTTCATCGTACATTACCTCTTTTACATAAGCTACTATTCTTCCTTGCGAAGATACAGTGCACTCTCTTTATAGCATAAAATAGGCTCAATGTAAATGCTTACGTCGTTTCCATAACCCTATTGATGCATTTTGTTGGACATTTTGCTACACATGCACCACAGTCGGTACACTTGGTATAATCAAAGCTTGGCAAATTGTCTTTCATAACAATTGCACCATTTTCACACGCTCTAACACATAATGAACATGCGATACAACCGACTTGACACGCCTCTTTCACCGTTTTACCTTTGTCATGTGAAGAGCATCGTGCTATCACAGGCGTGTTTTCAGAAACAAATGAAATCAACTCATTTGGACAGGTTCGAATACACACGCCACATGCTACACATAAAGTAGGATCCACGATTGCAATTCCTCTTTCTATACGAATCGCATCATATTCGCAGGCTTTTTTACAACTACCAAAACCAAGACAACCAACTTCACAAACCTTTGCGCTATTGCCTGGAGCTGTTTTGGCAAACTTGCAATCCATATCGCCGTGATAGGTATACTTTCGTTTGGCAACCTCGCAATCACCACCACATGAAACAAATGCAACTTTTCGCTCTACCTCTCCTACTTCTTGCCCTAACAAAACAGCCAAATTCTCAATTAATGCTTTTCCTCCTACTGGACAAACCGTAATTGGCGCATTTTCATTGGCAATTTCCTTTGCCACCGCATCACAACTAGCAAATCCACAACCGCCGCAATTATTGCCCGGAAGTAGCTCTCTTATTTGAAGTTCCTTTTCATCTACATTTATTTTAAATTTGTCATTGGCAATTCCTAATACAATTCCGATTAATAATCCAATGATACTAACAATAAGTGTCGCAGTTACGATTGGTATCCACATATCACAGCCTCCTACAATAAGCCGGCAAATCCTGTAAAGGCAATTGCCATAAGTCCCGCCGCTAATAATACTGACGGTGTTCCTCTAAATGGTTTTGGTATATCGCTGTTTTCTGTTCTTTCACGAATACTCGCCATTAGTATAATCGCTAATGTAAATCCTGCACCAACGCCAATTCCATGAACGGTTCCTTTTAAAACAGAATACTCTTTTTGGACATTCATAAGTGCCACACCCAATACAGCGCAATTTGTTGTAATCAACGGTAAATATACGCCTAATGCTCTAAACAATACAGGGCTATACTTTTTCAAAAATAGCTCCACCAATTGTACAAGTGCTGCAATCACAATAATAAACACAATGGTTTGCAAATATACTAAGTCTAGCTTAACAAGAATAAATTTGTTAATGAGCCCTGTGATAAAAGATGAAAGTATCGTCACAAATGTAACGGCTCCTCCCATACCAATCGCTGTTTTTGTTTGTTTTGATACACCTAGAAAGGCACAAATTCCGAGAAATTGATTTAGGATAACGTTGTTTACAAGGGCTGCACCAATAATCAATAAAATAAATTCTTTCATTTTTTATCCCCCTGACCATTTGTTTCACAGCTTAGATTATGACAATTTAAACAACCTTCTTTGCAATGCTCTTGATTTAGCTTTCCGTGTTTTTTGATCTTAACTGCATTTTGTATGGCCACTAAAAATGCCATAACGAAAAATGCACCTGGGGCTAAAATCATAATGGCCATCGGTTGAAATTGTGATGGCATACACTTTACGCCAAAAATCATTCCAGCGCCAAGAAGCTCCCTTACAATACCAATCAATGTCAAACCAATCGTAAATCCAATTCCCATACCAAGACCGTCAAAAGCAGACAATAATACACCATTTTTTGAGGCATACGATTCGGCACGACCTAGAATGATACAATTAACCACGATAAGCGGAATATAAATACCTAAGCTCTCATATAAACTCGGCAAATACGCTTCTAATAATAATTGCGCTGTTGTCACAAGTGAGGCAACAATTACAATATAGGCAGGGATTCGAACGCAACTAGGGATAATTTTTCGCAATAACGATATAATCATATTTGATAAAACCAATACGGCTAATGTCGTCAGCCCCATCCCCAAACCGTTTGTGGCACTTGTCGTAACGGCCAACGTCGGACACATTCCTAACATCAATACAAAAATAGGATTTTCTTTGATAATTCCATTATATAAACGTTCAATATATCGACTCATGCACCCTCCTATTCTTGAAGCTTATACGCCATTACTAAACACGCATTCACTGCATTTGTTACTGCGTTAGATGAAATGGTCGCTCCACTAACGGAATCAATTTCATTTTCCTTAGTCGCTCCATTTTTCGTAACAACAAACGACTCGACATTTTTATTTTCATATTGTTTTCTAAATGTCTCAGCCGTTACTTTCATACCAAGACCTGGCGTTTCGCTAATCGCAAGAATTTCTACACCTGTAATGGTTTTTTCTTTTGAGAAGCCAACAAGCAATGAAATATCTCCGCCGTAACCTTCTTTTGACGTAGCCAATGCTACATAACCAATTATATTTTCGCTTGCATCAACGGCTTTTCGCATTTCCGTCACGATAACATTTTTTAAGCCTGCTTCTGCTAGATAACTTGCCTCATTACTTACTAGTTCTTTTGTTTCCTCGTCTGCTATAAATGAATCCGCTTCTTTGCAAACTTTTTTGAATGCTTCGTTTTGCTCTTTTTCTTTTTTTTCAGCGATAACATTTTGTGTCATTTGGTGTACACCAGCTAATAAAACGCCTGCAATAAGTGTTATCGCGCACAAAATGGAAGCATCTTTTATAATACGCAAGATATTTGATTTTTCTTTTTTCATGCTCTCCCCTTTCCAAACGCCACAGGCTTTGTCGCCTTATCAATAAGAGGAACAAATAAATTGGCAATCAATATGGCGAAAGACATACCTTCTACGCCATTTCCATAAATTCGGATAATAGCGGTTAAAAAGCCGATCGCTACCGCAAAAATGATTTTCCCTTTGTTTGTAATCGGGCTTGTTACATAATCGGTTGCCATAAACCACACACCAAACATCAAACCACCACCGCATAAATGCGCTAATAAAAATGTCATATCAAAGCCCTTTCCTCCAAAGGCAACGATACATAATGCGAATACTGAAAGACTAATGAGTGGAATAATGGGCTTGATTACTCGACGAACCAATAAATAAATCGCACCCATTAAAATAGCGATCACCGACGTTTCACCAATAGAACCGCCAATTGTTCCTATAAACATTTTTAATAGATCTATGTCTTTACCTCGCTTTAATAGCATCAACGGTGTTGCAGAGCTTACACCATCTAGAACAAACGTGGTCATTGGCTTTGCAAAGGAAATCACCAAAAATGCCCTTCCCGCCAAAGCAGGATTCATAAAATTTTGTCCAATGCCTCCAAATAATTGTTTGACAAGAATAATGGCAAAAAGACTTGCTAACATACACATCCAAATAGGAATGCTAGATGGCAAATTCAGCGCCAGCAATAATCCAGTAACCAATGCACTGCCATCTGCTATCGTCTGCTTTTTGTGAAGCATTTCATTATATAAATATTCGAACGCAACACTACTACCACAGCATGTTGCAATCACGATTACTGCATCTATACCAAACATATATATACCGAATATAGTAGCTGGCAATAGAGCAATTAAGACATCACGCATAATATGTGATGTAGTCATCTTATGTTGTATATGGGGGGATACTGATACATGGAATAAAGATTTCATACTTCCTCCTAAATTATTTCTTTTTTCGTGCGGCCAATATCATTTTTCGCATACCTCTAAAGTTTTGTGTCAATGGTCTTTTGGCCGGGCATATAAAAGAGCAACATCCACATTCAATACACTCCATGCCATTTTCCGCTACAAAGCCTTCCTTATCGCCTTTTTGGCCTTTTTCCATCATGGTAGGCGGTACAAGGCGACTTGGGCATACATCTAGGCAACGCCCGCAACGAATACAAGGACTCATCTTGTGCCTTGATGGCTCGTCCACCAAAAAGCACGTTAATGCCGAAGTTACTTTCGATACAGGAATACTAGGCGAAAACAGTGCCTGTCCCATCATCGGACCACCCGAAATAATCTTCTCTGGCTGCTCGATAAATCCTCCCGCCTCTTCTAATAATTCTTCATAAGAAACGCCGATTTTTACGCTGAAATTACTTGGGTTTTTAATGGCATCCCCTGTCACCGTAATAATTCGTCGAATAAGTGGTGTTTGCATAACGACTGCCATATAAATCGCAATCGCCGTATCAATATTATTTACGATACAACCTGCCTCAAATGGAAGCTTTCCTGAATGAATTTTACGCTTTGTAATCGCGTAAATTAAGCTTCTCTCTCCCCCTTGAGGGTATTTGGTCTTTAGTGGGCACACCTCTATATTGGATATACGAGGATTCGCATGAATTAGTTCTGTCAGTTTTTTGATTGCCTCTGGTTTATTGTCCTCAATACCAATCACGCCTTTTGCTTTCGGGAATAGGCTTAATATAACTTCAAGGCCGCCGATAATCTTTTCTGGTTGTTCAAGCATCATCCGATAATCGCTTGTTAAGTACGGTTCACACTCTGCACCATTGATAATGACATAGTCAATCGCATCATCGTCTTTTGGTGTCAGCTTAACATGTGTTGGAAATCCTGCACCACCCATGCCGACAATGCCTGCATCCTTGATTGCTCCTCGAATTTCTTCCTTTGTCATCTCCTTATAATCTCGAACCTCACCCATATGAGGAATCGTCGTATACTGATGATCATTTTCGACAATAATGGAAGTGACTTTTTGTCCTCCCGATTGCAAGCGTGGCTCGATTGCCGTAACAACACCTGATACACTCGAAATAACATTTGCCGATACAAAACCTGTTGCCTCCGCCATAATTTGTCCCACCAAAACCTTGTCGCCAACGGCAACGATCGGATTGGCAGGGACTCCAATATGCTGAGAAATCGAATAAACCAATTCTCCCTTTGGCAATAATTCAACCACTGCTTTATTCATTGTTAATAGTTTGCCATCATCAGGATGTATACCACCCTTAAAGCTGAATTTTTTCATAAACAACTCCATTTTTCTTATATATAATAATGTATTGCACGAGATAATATTCTTGCCTTCTATACTACCTTATTTAAGCAAGAAAAGCAAGTGCCTTCCTTTGGCATGTATTGCGTTTTAGAAATCGAAAAACTCCTATTATCAGATTTGATCTAATACTAGGAGTCTTTATTTTTTACTTAACCTCCCAAGGAAGTCCCCCGCCTCTTAGGCGGTGGGTGGAACTTCCTTGTTTCAGTGGGAGTTCAAGCTCCCACTGAAATAGCAGCGAAGCTGCTGGGAGGTTACGAGAAAGTAGCGAAGCGGATTTCGAGTATCCGAATTGACTCAAAATCAATAAATCCATAACGTGTTTTTTAAAATTTTAGTGTGATTAAGACAATGCCTACTACCAATAGTATGATTCATCATAAAGGGCTTTAAATTTTATTGCGATTAAAACAATACCTACTATCAATAATATGATAATACAAATCAATACCACTGTAATAATCAAATGTCTCTTTATGGCGCTATTATATTTTTCTGCGCTAATCTCACCCGTTTTAGATGGATCTTGTTCTGTGACTTTTTCTTTATAATCACCAACGTAACGCATAAAAACACCTGTTTTAGGATCAAATCGGTATAAACCTGTCTCTCCCTTATCATTCATTGCGTACACAACGTAAAGCATATCACTTTCTTTTCCTGTTGTGCTCCATGCAGAAACTTCTTTTTTGCCGAATATTAAGACTGTTTCATTTGGAAAGTTCGATATGCTTACGGATTCTGGCTTTTCCAAAAATACATAGGTTGTCGATGTTGCTGTCAAAACGACAAGATTTCCAATCGTATCAGTATCTTCGTAGTAAATATAAAAATCGCCATTCGCACCATCTTTATCTGTCAAGAAAAATGCAATAATTCCAAATTCATTCTTTAAACAATCAATTGTATTTCCTTTATAATCGTATTGAACTTTTTCAAATCCTTTTGGGATAACGTCTACCTCCCAATCTTCTAATGGCAAATATAATGTTTTGTCCTCAATGGCATTTTCAATCTCAATAAATTTTCCGTCAATAATCGAAGGTGCTTTTGACGTATTTTCTTCTGTTGTATCTTCTTCTGTTGTATCTTCTGTCGAAGTCTCTGCCTCACTTGAAGAAACTGTTTCCACTGGCGTGGTTTCAACTGGCGTGGTTTCCACTGGTGTGGTCTCATCTGGTATTGTTGTTGGAGTTGGTTCAACTGGTTGCCCTGCAACTGCCTCAACTGTAAACGTTGTTGAATGACCTTCGTACACAACCTCAAATACATTTGATCCTTCTGCTAAAGCTCTTTGGAAGTTTTCACATCCCCATCCATTAACGGTTGCTCCTTGTACTCCATCATAAACACCAAATACCATAATGGCTGAAGGAACAATTGCCTCACCTGCTACATGCTGACCTGCATATGTATATTTTGCTACAATGCCTGTTAATGTAGGTGCCTGTGTTGGTGCCTCTGTTGGCGGAGTAATAATTGGTGCTTCCCCACGAGTAATTGTAATATGATACACCTTTTGTGTTCCATCTTCTGCAACAACTGTGATATCTCTCTTATTTACACCGACCTTTAAAGCGTTTGTTCCACTAATGGAAACGGCTGCTTTTGGATCTGCCGTTTGTGGCGTTAGTGCAAGCTCTGCAACGCTATTTGGTACAGTAATTTCATACGACAATACTTCTGGTGAAAAAGCAGGATTTAATGAACCAGCACTAAGAGCAATCCCATTTAGAAATGCATTGTTTGATTTTTCGCCAATTGAGATGGTAACTTCCTTTGTGCCTGTTGTTTCGTTAATCGTAAGTTCTTCATTTACAAGCTCAATGATTTCAGCTGAAATGGAAACAGATGTACCATCTGTTATTTTTAATGCTTCAAATTCGTAAGTAACAAGTGACGTTTCTTGCCCTTGTCCCGCATCATTAATATATGTGTCATCTGTGAGATTTCCACCATCGCCAATCACCTTTTTCAGTTTCAAAATAGCGTGATCATAATTCAAATGATATTGAACATGGAAACCGCCTGTTTGCTCCGTTGAAGCAATCGCAACCGTAACGTTTACTGTCTCTCCAACGCTTAGCGACGCTTTGTTTGCTGTCACATTTGCTGTAATGTTATATTTGGCGGCTGTAATAAGAGAACTCATTATCAATACTCCCATTAACACTATCAACATAAGGCCTACTTTTTTTCTACTTAATTTCATCTTCACATATCCCTTTCTTATTCACGAATAATTTTTATTGTGTAATTCTTTATACTACCATTTTGAGCCGTAACTTTTATTATAAAGGATTGTGACTCTTGTTTAATTTCTTTTTTTCCGTTTCCTTCTATCTTGCTTGTTGTCGCAATCGGAACCGCATTTATATTCACTTCTTTTGTTGTTTTTGGCACACTAATTGTATAGGTCAGCGTATCCATATTGAAATTCGCAATAAGCGCTCCATCGATGCTTAAACTTTTTAGTTTATCATTTGGATTACCATCTGTTTCTGGTCTCTTACAAGCATCTGTTGGCATATTTAAGTATACAGGAATCTTAAATACGCTTTCCTTTTCATAAAGACCACTATCGATATATGCTTTTCTTACATTACGACTTTCATTTCTTGCCGCTTGAAGGTTCTGCATATATTGATGCCAATAACATCCATCATACTGACTATCTACATCAAACTTTTGCAAATACAAGGTATCTTGTCCTCTTAAAACATATCGGTCAGATACTTTTCTTGCACCGCCTTGCAACGCCTTATAATGCGTTGTCCAGCCCTCTTGCTTTGCTTCTGTTAGCCCATTTCTTATAATGTCCTCTTGCGTCGCACCACTTGCGCCGATATTAAAATAATTATAATATCCCTCAAAGCCAGTCACGGTTCCTGAAATCAATGCACTTGTTCCATTCACACCTTGCTCTTGGCGAACACGCGATGCCAACATATACGGACTCACATTGATCTCTTTAGCGATCTGCATAAAGGCTTGGGCATAAGTCATTGTCGCTGTGGGAATCGGTTTTGTTTGTGAGACTTTTATGATATTCCATATTTCTCTCTTAATTCCTGTAGAATCAGATACACTTAAACTTCCACCCGTTCGATTAACATCGGCAGCAATGTATCCTATACCGTCTGCTTTTTTTATGTTCCATATGTCTCTCTTTATATATGTACAATCTGAAACAGATAAAACTCCATCTCCATTTGCATCACCAAACAATATCACCGTATACTCATCTAGTACATTGCCTTCTTTGTCTTTAAATACAATGATATCACCTGTAGCCACTGCGCTTGTTTTTTCTTGCATCGCCTTATTATATATCGTCACGCTACAATTTTCAAGTGTAAGCTTTTTCACAATTGCATCAAATTTTGTCCCTACTTCAAAGCCGTATATCAACTTCATTGTCGGCACAAGATAATAACTTTCCGTTGAAACACTTGCTATTACTTTTTCTTCTGTTTTTGCACTGGTGCTTGTCTGTGTTTCCGTACTACTTTCCGTACTACTTTCCGTACTACTTTCCGTACTACCTTCCGTACTACTTTCCGTACTACTTTCCGTACTACTTTCAGCTTGCGTCTCTTCTTTATCTTCTTTAACAACAATCTCTGTTGTTTCCCATTCTAATTTATGCACTGGCGTCGTATCCGCATTTGCTCCGCCATTCGGTAAATATGCATGCGACATAAATGTATTATTTAAAATAAGCTCAACACCTTCTTCTGTATGCATAGTCGGATTATAGGTCAATACCTCAAATTGAAAAATCTCCTCTTCATTCAAAAAATTGCGAGGATCGATAAAGTATTCAACCACACCTCTACTCGCTTGCACCCAGTACGGCGAGCTTAGTGTCGCCCATTGGTTATTTTCCCAATCAAACGAACCTTCTATCGTTATGTCCTTCCAAGAAGATGGTGTACTCGCATTATTCGGCACAAGATTTCTTGTAAAATGCATCTCATTTGCAATAACATCTCCCCAATTGAGATTTGTATGCATCGCTGTGAAAATCCAATTTGGATGTTCCACATGTAGTTTGCGCAATGATTCCTTATAAGACTCTGGAAATTGCTGCGCAGTCAAATACGCTTCAAAATCCCCATTGTATTGCTCAAGGTAATTTGCAGCGTTGACATTCAAAGGCATATTGAATTGATTAATCATAATTAGCATAATAACAAATAGCATTATTATTGCGATTGCTTTTTTCTTTTTTGATATACTCATCGAGTGCTCCTTGTCACAATAAATGATTAACCTTCCTATCTCCTTCTAATTATATGAATAATACGCCTGAAAGTCAACAAATTTTGGTAATCAAAAAACGCCATCTTCTACAAGATGACGTTACTTATCTTCATTAAGCAGCTCAAGTGATTTCTTTTTAGTTTTGTATCTCATTATTTTTATCATCATTAAGGATTCTTAAAATAATTCCTCTTTCATAGTCCTTCTCCCTTAATTTTTGGATGATCATTTTTTCTTCACTTGTAAGAACCATTTTTTCCGACAAATTCTCACCGTTTTCTCGTATGCAAAATGTTTTTAACACATCTTCCACACCATATAGCTGACATAAGCGCAAAAAATCATTTACCTTAGGCAGACTAATGCCATTTTCCCATCCATATAATGTTTTTTTCGATACACTCAAATTATTTTCATTAAAATAATCAATAACAAAATCAATGGTATATTTATTTGTCTTTCGTAATTTTCTTAACATTTCGCCAACATATTTATTTTCATCACGCATATGAGTTTGTCTCCTGTAATTATCGTTTAGCATACATCGATGTTAGTTTACTACCCTGCTTACGATTTTGTCAAATTTTCATTGATTTTCTTAGATTCTAAGACTATACTATAGATAAATTCTTAGAATCTAAGAATTTACCATTTGATGGCATTTCATTTATTTTATATCTTTAGGAGAAAAACCATTATGCAACTTGAAAAAAATATTCTAAACTATCTTAATGAGCATCATATATCGTTTGTAGAACTTTATACAGCTACTCAAATTGACATGACTCAATATATTGACAATCCTTCTCTTGAACTTTCTGTTCCTGACTTTCTAAAATTGTGCTCTTTTTTGCACATAAGCGATTATGCGATTTTCCTTGACAACCAAGAATAAGCGACTATAATTGAGCTTGATTCTAAGGGTTTTATTTTTGACGACAATTATCCTTAGCAAACAAATTTTAAGTGTCTACTAGGTAACACTTTTACATCAAGGAGATATAATCGATGAATTTAACCATTTTGGCATTCGAGCAAATATCAAGTATGCTACTCATTATGCTTATTGGTGTCGCTTGTTACAAGCTAAAAATGATCGACGACCACGCAAATAAACGTCTTTCACGCATTCTTCTGGAAATTGTGAATCCATTAGTTATTTTTTTGTCTTACCAAAGAGATTTTGATATGTCGCTATTTTACGGATTATTGTGGTCGATCGCGCTAGCACTGTTGTTGCATGCGATTACGATACCCCTTTCGATATTTTTCCTTCCAAAAACCGAAGATTGTTCTCACAGAATTGAGCGACTATGTAGTGTCTATGGAAATTGTGGCTTTATGGGACTTCCTCTTGTTCTTGGCATTTTCGGAAGCGAAGGCGTTTTTTATGTAACAGCCTTTATGACCGTTTTCAATATCATTATTTGGACTTTTGGTGTAAACACACTTACCGAGGATTTCTCTTCTAAAGCTGTGTATAAGGCACTTCAATCACCTGCCATTATTGCTACCGTTGTTGGTTTTGCATTTTTCATGCTACAAATTAGAATTCCTACCTTTTTTGATGAGCCACTCTCTTTAGTCGCAGGAATGAACACACCACTTGCTATGATTATCGCTGGCGTTAGTTTATGCCAATCCGATTTTGTTTTAATGCTAAAAAACAAACGCATTTACTACGTTTGTTTTCTAAAATTGATTCTATATCCGTCTATTATGTTAATTCTATTTCGTTTTATTCCGATCGATCCACTTATTTTAAATGTATCCTTGACAATCTGTGCTTGTCCTACTGCGACAACTGCCATACTTTTTAGCTATCGCTATAAGCAAGACACGTTATATACTACGCAGATTTTTAGTGTTAGCACCATACTAAGCCTTATCACGATTCCAATTATACTATTCTTCGCTGTCTAATGTTGATGTACAATGAGGACACTTTGTTGCATCAATGTGAATTGTCGAAAAACAAAAAGGACACTCTTTTGTTGTAGCTGGGGCTGCTTCTGCTTGTTTTTTTGTCTTTGCTTGCAATTTTGTAATGCCTTTAATCATCATAAATAATACAAATGCTACTAATAAGAAGTTGATGATTGATTGGATAAATGCGCCATAGTTAATCGTCGCTTCTTTTACATTGAATGAAAGAGATGTAAAATCAATTCCCCCAATCACCACACCTATCAATGGTGTGATAATATCGGCTACTAACGCCGTTACGATTGCCGTAAATGCTGAACCGATAATAATACCAACTGCCATATCGATGACATTACCTCTTGAAATAAATGCTTTAAAATCTTTCCACATACTAACCTCCTAAAAGTAGATTCATTAGCAGAAATTATACCATAAGAATTGATAAATGCAATAGTATATCTCTAAATTATATGTTAAAATTGTATTACCGTCAATTCGGATACTTGAAATCCGCTTCGCTACTTTCTCGTAACATCCCAGCAGCTTCGCCGCTATTTCAGTGGGAGGTTAAATTGATTACATGAGGAGACATATTATGCATTCATTACACACTTGTGATTATCATATTCATACGCATTTTTCAACAGATAGTAAGGAACGTGCCGTATCGCACATTGAACACGCCATCCAAAAAGGTCTAACAGAAATTTGTTTTACCGACCATATGGATTTGCTTTTTCCAGAACCCGATCAATTCATTTTCAATGCTGACGATTATTTTAAGGAGCTTCTTCCTTTACAAGAAGCCTATGCTGACAAGCTCACTATAAAGATTGGTGTCGAGCTTGGCTTACAGCCCTCTATCGCGCCAACCCTAATCGAATGCATCCAAAAGCATCCTTATGATTTTGTTATTGGTTCTGTGCATTTGATTGATAAGGTTGATCCATATTATTCTGCATTTTGGGAGTCTATACAAGGAAAAGACGGCATGCGATTATATTTTGAAGAAATTCTACAAACGCTACGCGACAGCGTAGCGTTGGACTCGTATTTTGATGTATATGGTCATTTAGATTATATTTGTCGCTACTTGCCACAAGGTCAAACTTATTTCGCTCATGACTATCGTGATATTCTTGATATCATTTTAAATCTTCTGATTTATCAGGGAAAAGGAATCGAGGTCAATACGGCTGGTTATCGCACGCAAGATGCTCCAAATCCCCATCCAATGATTATAAAACGCTACAAAGAGCTTGGAGGCGAAATCATTACAATCGGTTCGGATGCACATATCGCAAGCAATATCGGCAATCACTTTGAGAAAATTCCCGAGTTGTTGCTTTCCTGTGGGTTTAATTACTATGCGACTTATAAAAAGCGCGTTGTGACCTTTCACCCGATTAACAAATAGTTCCACCGCCAACAATATAATCATCTTGATAAAAAACAACTGCTTGCCCTGGTGTTATGGCGCGTTGTGGCTCATCAAATTCAACACGCACGCCATCTATGCCATCTGGGTAGATGGTGCATTTTGCTCCTTTATGCGAATATCGTATTTTGGCGATTACATCCATCTCCTTTTCTAGTCGCTCAATCGACATCCAATTCAATTGATTACATACTAGGCTCGTTGAAAACACATCTTCTGCATCCCCTAAGACAACTTCATTTGTTTCAGGGCGAATTTCTCTTACAAACATATGCTTTCCTAATGCAATCCCAAGTCCCTTACGCTGACCAATCGTATAATGAACGATCCCTTTATGACGGCCTAATACCGTTCCCTCTATGTCAACATAGTTTCCTTCTGGTGGCAATGCTTCGCAATTTTCTTCTAAAAATCGACCATAATCATTGTCTGAGATAAAGCAAATTTCTTGACTATCTTTTTTGTGAGATACTTGCAAATCTATCTTCTCTGCCATCGTGCGAATTTCATCTTTATGAAATGCTCCAACAGGCATCAAGGTTCGTTTTAATTGCTCCTGTGTCAAATTGTATAAAGCGTATGTTTGATCTTTTGCATCAGTAACAGACTTTTGCAATGTATAACGACCGTTTTCAAGCTGTAAAATGCGTGCGTAATGCCCTGTTGCAATGTAATCTGCTCCAATTTGCATACTACGCGTCAATAAGGATTCCCATTTTACATAACGATTACAAGCGATACATGGATTTGGTGTCCTAGCATTCAAATACTCATCAATAAAATAATCAATCACATTTTCCTTGAATTCTTTCTTGAAATTCATCACATAATAAGGAATCTCCAATGCATTTGCTACACGCCTTGCATCGTCGACTGCACTAATACCACAACACCCACCTTCGTTACACTCTGTAAGTGGATTTTCATCCTGCCATATTTGCATTGTCACGCCAATGACATCGTATCCTTGTTCCTTTAATAAAAATGCAGCGACTGATGAATCAACGCCACCCGACATACCAACAACTACTTTTTTGTTCATAGCGAGCCTTCCAATCTTTTAAGCTTTTTAACCTTCTCCATCATATAGTTTTTCAGCGCATAAATCAAGTAATGCTTTTGATGGTGATTACTATTTTTTTTGTTCTTTCTTGCCTTTTTCATCAATTAGCATTGACGATTTTTGGTTCATTCCTTATACTCAAAGCAAGTAAATCAAAGGAGGTTTCCTATGAAACCATTGTCGAATCCAAATGCTTCATTTGAAGCACAAAAACTGTATCATTATATTTGCGATATTAATGGAAAACATATTCTCTCTGGTCAACAAGAGAATCCACATCCTGTATTTTGCGATGACGAGATGAATTATATCGCCTCTGTTACTGGCGGAAAGCTTCCTTGTATTCGTGGTCTTGATTATATTCACGATGATTTCAAAGGAACAAATGAACGCTCAATTAAGTGGTACGAAAAAGGTGGCATCGTTTCGATTTGTTGGCACTGGGGCGCACCGCCATATGGGATTGGTTACCCATCTAGTCAAGGCGAAATCGATATGATTGAAGCGACAACAGAAGGCACATTTCTCTATCAAGAGATTTTAAATCGCATTGACGAAGCCGCTATCGCTCTAAAAGAGCTTCAGTCACACAATATTCCTGTTTTATGGCGACCACTTCACGAATTTGATGGCGCATGGTTTTGGTGGGGCAAAGGTGGTAACGAGCCTTTTATTAAATTATGGCGCACCATGTATGAACGCATGACTGATTTTCATGGCCTAGACAATCTTATTTGGGTACTTGGCTATTGTGGCGACGTAAAAGATGGCTGGTATCCTGGTGATGCGTATGTTGATATTGTCGGTGCAGACAACTATGCCGAGGGGCCACAAAAAAAGAGCTACGACCGCGTTTATGCCATTACCGAAGATTCTATGCCTATTGCCTATCATGAAAATGGCCCACTTCCAAAACCAGAAGATATGATTGAGGCGCACACGCCTTGGGCATGGTTTTTGACATGGCACACGATTCACATTAAGGAGCAAAACTCACCCGAATATGTTCACAGCATTTTTAATCATCCGTATGTTCTTACACTAGAAGATCTTCCAACCTACAAAGCATAACACAAGCATGCTTG
>CAZMHF010000018.1:0-4816 GCA_964566025.1 uncultured Lachnospiraceae bacterium
AACTTACCCCCACCCTCTTGCGGGAAATGATTGAGAAAATCGTCGTGCATGAGTGTAGCTATGACGAGAACGGCACCCGCAGGCAGGACATTGAGATTTATTACAGCTTTGTCGGCAAGATTGACTTGCCCGAAGCCTAACGCCCGACCTATCCGACACAATGGCCAAGTGCCGGATAGGAACGGCAAAATTTTTTACACTTCTATTACTTCTTTATCACACATAAGCAAAGTCACAGGGAATGAAACAGCTTATGGCTGGTGGAGGTGTGGCAATGATTGGAGTTACACTTGTTCCACTTCTTTCCGGTTTGTTTTAAGAAAGGGAAGGTAGAAGTCTATGAGCTGGATTATAGACAGTTTGAATGACTGGGTAAGGGGTTTGCTCATTGACGGTATCATGAATAACCTAAGCAATATGCTTGCTTCTGTAAATAATCAAGTAGCAAGTATAGCATCAGATGTTGGAACAACCCCGGCGAATTTTTCGCCGGGAGTCTTTCAAATGATTCGAACGATATCGGAATCGGTTATCATACCGATCGCCGGATTAATACTGACCTTTATCGCTTGTTATGAGCTTATTCAGTTGATTATAGAACATAACAATCTGGCGAACTTTGAGACCTGGATATTCTTTAAATGGATATTCAAAACCTTTATCGCAGTTACCCTAATCAGCAATACCTTTAATATTACGATGGCTATCTTTGATGTGGCTCATTATGTCGTTACACGGAGTGCGGGAATTATCACAAATAGTACTGCTTTTGATGAAGCAGCCTTTGATGCTATGAGAACAACAGTTGAAGCAATGAGTACTGGGGGATTATTCGGACTGTTCTTACAGTCTTCCGTGATCGGTATTACCATGCAGGCATTATCAGCGGTTATATTTGTTATCGTTTATGGACGTATGATTGAGATTTATCTGATGACAAGTCTTGCACCAATACCTTTTGCGACCTTTGGAAATAAGGAACAGGCCCAGATTGGACAGAATTATGTCCGCTCTCTATTTGCACTAGCTTTTCAGGGATTTTTAATTCTCATCTGTGTTGCTATCTATGCAGTATTGATAAGCTCCGTTGCATACAGCAGTGATATTATAGCGACGCTTTGGGGAATTGTCGGGTACACCGTTTTATTATGTTTTACACTCTTTAAGACCGGATCATTGGCAAAGAGTATTTTTAGTGCACATTAGGAAGGAGAGCTTATGTGGTTGACCAATCGATAAGTGCCGTTATTGAAAATGGCTACCTAACCGACCGTTTTCTCTCTCACCTTGAGTCTGAAGAAGATATCGCCACTAAAACGATTTATCCTGTGATTTTCTTTATCAATGACGAGGAGTTTGAAGCATTAATTCGCAAATACCAATTGGATCGTTCTGATTATTTTAATGCCGAAAATCCTTATGGTATTGCGTTAGACCAAATTCGGTATTTTGATGATACAAAACAAAAGTTTATTGAGCTAGATACCTTGTCGGGAGATTTTTGCGAATATTCCTGTACATTTTGGGGTGATAAGGATGAGGATATTTCATTTTCCTTGCAAACAAATAAAACAATTATTGATTCGCCATTTTATATAAGATCAGGTATCTCACAGTTAAATCTTTTGTACCCTATTAGTATGATCGACCACGTTCTGCCTACTAGCGATGCAGATGCATCCTTCTATTATTCATACTTTTTGGGTTCAAGTGACCATCGTGCTAGCTTTACGGCACTCAAAGCACTTTTAAGTGAAAACAATTTAACATCAAACAACTTGGTCAATTACGCTGAAAATGAAGAGTCAAATAAAAATTTAATTTCCATTTTGCAGGTGTTTTCATATGGGTTTATCATATTGATTTCCCTAATCGCCGCTGCCAATGTATTCAATACCATTTCGACAAATATTCATCTGCGACGAAGAGTGTTTGCCATGTTAAAATCCGTTGGCATGACACAGAAGGACTTTACAAAAATGATGAACTATGAATGCCTTCTTTATGGCTCAAAGGCGCTTTTGCTTGGCCTTCCTGCATCAGCTGGAATCACGTACTTGATTTACAACTCCATTTCCTATGGTTATGAAACACGTTTTCGTTTGCCATGGACAGCGATTGGAATTGCCTCTCTTAGCGTATTTCTCGTTGTATTTGCTACAATGCTTTATTCTATGAGTAAAATTAAAAAGGATAACCCGATTGATGCATTGAAAAACGAAAATATATAACAAGATTTTTGTTGTCTCCTGATTTTTCATATGCTATAATTTACCTATTCAAGTCAAATATAAAGAGGAAAATTCATTGAAACGTCCAAAACCTACTACGCGAAATTGGTCCTCCGTCAAGCGATATGAGGCTCCCATTTCTGAAGGATTAACTGAAGAACTTGTCGAAACCAGAAAGGCTGCAGGCTTTGTCAACAGCCAAGTTGATTACGCACTAAAATCCGTTAAAGATATTCTCTTCGAGAATATCTTTACGTATTTCAATCTGATTTTTTTCATCCTTGGCTTTTTGCTTTGTCTTGTTCGCTCTTATACAAACCTAACATTTTTGCCGATTATTATTATCAATATCGGTATCGGCATTTTTCAAGGACTTCGTGCAAAACGCATTTTAGATAAGATGAATATGGTTAATGCCCCTCATACTCTTGCGATTCGTAATGGTCAAGAGATATTCATCAAATCAGACGAGCTTGTGATTGATGATATTGTTATTTGGCAGGCTGGAAATCAAATATGTGCCGATGCCATTGTTTTAGATGGCGAGGTACAGGTCAATGAATCCCTTCTAACAGGCGAATCAAATGAAATCCTAAAGAAAAAAGGCGATACCTTAATGTCTGGAAGCTTTATTGTTTCAGGGCGTTGCCATGCGCGACTTGACAAGGTTGGCGAAGATTCATTTATATCAAAGCTTACGATAGAGGCAAAGACACTCGGAAAAGGTGAACAATCCGAGATGGTTCGCTCCTTAGATAAGCTTGTTAAAGTCGTTGGTTTTATTATTATTCCTATTGGTCTTGCGCTTTTTTGCCAAAGCTATTATGTTAACAACGAAACCTTTAAAGAAAGTATCATTTCTATGGAGGCTGCTGTTATCGGCATGATTCCTGAGGGACTTTACTTATTGACCACCTTAGCACTCGGAATGAGTACAATACGCTTAGCACAACAAGGCGTTTATCTTCACAATATGAAAAGTATTGAAACCTTAGCACGTGTTAATGTTTTATGTGTTGATAAAACAGGGACGATTACGGAAAACACCATGAGCGTACAAGATATTATCCCGACTTCCGAATCTCGCGAATCAAAGGAATCACTTATCACGCTGCTTAGCGATTTCTGTGCAGCAATGTCCTCTGACAATAGTACCATGCTTGCACTAAAAACGTATTTTTCAAACCATACGGGGAGAACTCCTCTTAGCATAACTGGCTTTTCCTCAACCGTTAAATATAGCAGCGTTACCTTTGAAGATGCTGTGTATGTACTCGGCGCGCCAGAGATGGTTTTGCGTGATCAATATCTTTTTTACGCAGATCAACTTCAATCGTTTACCGAAAAGGGCTATCGTGTCTTAACATTTTGCCAATATGATGGCATTATTGATGGAAAAGCTCTTACGGGAAATGTGATCGCGCTTGGTTTCATCCTATTAGCAAACCCCATTCGTCCTGATGCCGAAGAGACATTTCGCTATTTTGTCGAGCAAGGTGTTGCTATCAAAGTAATTTCTGGCGACAATCCACGAACTGTTTCAGAGGTTGCCAAAAAAGCTGGCATTGTAGATGCCGACAAATATATTGATGCCACCACGCTTACCGATTACGCATCCACCTTTACGGCATTATCCGAAAACGCTGTCTTCGGACGCGTAACACCCGAACAAAAGAAGCTTTTTGTCGAAATTCTCAAGCGTTCTGGCAATACAGTCGCCATGACGGGTGACGGTGTAAATGATATTTTAGCGATGAAAAAGGCCGATTGCAGTATCGCCATGGCTTCTGGAAACGAGGCCGCCATTCAAGCGGCTCAAGTGGTCTTGGCAAACTCCAACTTTTCTTGTATGCCATCGGTCGTATTGGAAGGCCGCCGCGTTGTCAATAACCTCCAACGCTCCGCCAGCTTATTTTTAATGAAAAACATCTTTTCTTTGCTAACTGCCATTTTGGCATTGATTTTTGCCTTTTCCTATCCTCTCGAACCATCACAAATTACCATCGTTAGCGTTTTTACAATTGGTGTACCATCCTTTTTATTGGCCATTGAAAATAACTTTAGTCGAATTGAAGGCAATTTCTTAATTAACACGATTTTAAAAGCTTTCCCTGGCGGTTTAACAAATGCTCTCATTGTTGGCGCCGTAGTTGCTTGTGGAATGTACTTTAACCTTTCGACAAATGACGTGGCCACAACCGCAACGCTCTTACTTGTTTTTGTCGGCTTTATGGTTTTATATAAAATTAGCTATCCGCTAAACCCTTTCCGCTTTTTTGTATTGGCCATTAATCTAATCGGCGCCATTCTCGCCGTCCTTCTTTTTGGCGAATTCTTTTCATTAACAAAGCTTACATCGACTTGTTTATTGCTATTATTTATTTTCTGTTTTGCTGCGGAGTCACTATTTCGTGGATTATCCTTTTTGTGCAATAGACTCGGCATGCGCCTGTTTAAACGCCTTATTAAAAATCAAGCACCGTAACAGATATTTGCGGAAGCTTATCCTTATAGAATATTTCAAAAATTCACAAAAAAAGAGATGCACAACATCTCTTTTTTTTGTAAATGCTATTCCTTCTTTT
>CAZMHF010000018.1:4916-35940 GCA_964566025.1 uncultured Lachnospiraceae bacterium
ACAAAAAAAGAGATGCACAACATCTCTTTTTTTTGTAAATGCTATTCCTTCTTTTTATGTCAATTCCACCGTTCCCTGCATCCAAATCTTACCCTTGAATCTTCGCCCTACTTTAGGTTCTCCATATAATGTTTTTGTATTAACGACAACTCTAAATAGCATATCATTGCAATTAATTTGCATAATGCAAATGCGCTCATTCGTTATTTCATTTATTTCAAATACGAGCTCTTCAATATCACCCATTATTTCGTATTGATCACTTTCGTAACCATGTGGCGCAAGATAGGAATCAATTACCGTAAATAAATCTTCGTTATTAGCTCGCATAAAAAGGTTTTTCTCGTGTTTTGTGAGAATCTCTACTGCATCTTCATCTCCCTCACATGCCCTTTCAATTAATTTTGCTCGTTCGCCAAAATAATCGTGCGTTTTTTGAGCTTTTCTGCTTTTGTGAATAGGAAATAATATTTTTCCTTCCACAGCCAATCCCGTAAGACAAATTGCTTTGTCCTCTATTCTATCAAATCGTATGCATTTTCGCATAGTTAGTTGCGCATAATTTAGCAAGTTAAAGATAAGCGAAAAGCCTATCCGATTGTCATCTACACATCCATAATAGGATGCTCGTTCACTTTTTCGACTAATCTTGCAGCTTTCCTTTGTTGAAATATAGCCGTTGCCTTCATAGTATGGGTAGTAAAAACTTCTCTCAAATTGACCATTGATCATATGACCGCTTATGGCAATTCCTACACCCAAGGGATATCCATATATAATCTCTCTTTTATAAATTACGAGTGGGTTTTCATCGTCCTCTCTTAAAACAACGGTCTCTCCTGGATTGTCTTGTATCTCCTTTAGAAGTTGCAAAACATCCATTTCATCATATTTTGAAAATCCTATGCTTTGTAAATATGTATGCACTGTTCACTCCTCTAAAAATTAAAATAAATAAATGGGTTGTGCGCTCCCATAATTAAAAATGATACTGACCACATAAAACAGAACAAATAAAACAGTATCATCGCTGTATCGGCTGCGATACTAACGGCTTTGATCTTTGATTCCTTTAGCTTTCTTCCCAATGTCGCAAACAATGGTGTCGAGCATAAGATTCCTGCAACTAACAATACGCCGTACTGCTGAAAATTCATAATCGTACTGTCGCAGCTTAATGCATTGTTCGTCAATCCAAACATGGATTTCATATATTCAAATGCAGCTGGCAATGTTAACGCTCTAAACAACACCCATCCAAGCAACACACAAAGCAATGTAAATACACGATAAATCCCTTTCGTCCATGTCGCTTTAAATTTATTTGGATAGTTCGTTAGTTTTTCAAATGTCAATATAACAAAATACAATAGCCCCCACATAATAAAATTCCAGCTTGCACCATGCCAAAATCCTGTAAGGAACCAAACCACGAAAAGATTGAAAATCAATCGTTTTTTTGTCTTAACTCTAGATCCACCTAATGGAAAATACACATAGTCGCGGAACCACTGGCCAAGCGACATATGCCATCGTCTCCAAAATTCAGAAACGGACTTAGATATATAAGGATAATTGAAATTCTCAAGAAAGTCAAATCCGAACATTTTTCCAAGACCAATTGCCATATCAGAATAGCCTGAAAAATCAAAGAAAATTTGTAGCGCATAGGCAAGTGCACCTAACCAAGCAAATGCGACCGATCGCGATCCATCTGTCACTAAAAAAGCTCTGTCGGCTGCAATGGCTACATTGTTCGCAATCAATACTTTTTTCGAAAATCCAATAATAAAGCGTTTTACACCTTCACTAAATTTGTCGAATGTAATCGTTCGCTGAATAATTTGCGCTTCAACATCTTTATAGCGTACAATTGGCCCCGCAATTAGTTGTGGGAAAAACGCGATATAAAGCCCCACATTTTGAGGCAACTTTTGTACAGGAACATCGCTTCGATATACATCTATAACATACGACATGGCTTGAAATGTAAAAAACGAAATACCAATTGGCAATGCTAGCTTGTATAATTTCAAATCGAATCCGAACCTATTTATATCGGCAATAAAGAAATCTAGGTATTTATAAACAAAGAGCAAGCCTAAATTCCCCACCACACAAAAAGCCATAAACATATTCATCATTTTCTTATTTTGACGAGCACAATCCACCAAAATTGCCATAATATAATTGAACACAATCGATCCAATCATGACAAGTACAAATTTTGGTTCTCCCCATGCATAAAAACCTAAACTCATAATTAACAAAAAGATATTTCGATAAGATGGTTTTAGGATATAATATCCCACCAATGTCGCTGGCAAGAACAAAAATAAAAATATATTGCTTGAAAATAACATTTTCTACCTCCGTAATTTGAATATGTATAGGAATTTCCAATCACTCCTCGCCAAGAAAATCATACGTTGTGTTTTTCTGACTTGGCACTCCTCCACCAATCAAAACAACAATCACATCAGGTTTAAATGCCTCATATTGTTCCATAAAATCAATTCCGTCATATCGCAAATCTAATTCTAAATATTCTTTGAAAATTAATGAAAAATAGGTAGTTGTTGAATTCGTAAACGAATCTCCAATCACCATAACCTTTACATCACTTGGAGCGTTTTTATTTGTATAGTTCATGATTGCACGATCGCCATTTCCATAAGCTCCGTACAAATTGCTTGTAAAATAGCCATCTAGATCAAAAACATTCTTTTGGTACGCTATATCATAAAAGCTTCCCTCGTTTTCTATTGAGGAAATCGGTATCGACACGACCATATCGCTTGTTTCAAATTTTGGTGTGACAATCGCAATTTCATCAAGTCCACCCCAGAAAATCCCTGTGCGTCTTCCGCCCGATCCCAAAAAACGTTTATCCGCTATCGTGAAATTAAATTGCTCTTTATCTGTAAACTTTGGATCAACCGCTTCCATAAATTTGTTTTCCACAAAATAATCGATAAGTTTACCATATGCCCAAAACCCTGTTTCTGGACGCCAATGATGATCCGTGTCAAAATACGCTTCCTTATGATTAATTCCTTCTTCGTGAAGCATTTTTCTAAAATCTAAATAAGGCACCTCATTTGTTTCTAATCCTGCAAGTAATTTATCGCAAGCAATGTTTGGGTAATTCACATAGCCTGTTGGCATCAAATCTTCGTAGTTAGAAATCTGAAATGGTGCTAATGCAAAAAGAAATTCACCACCTTGCTCCTCTTGAAATTCGTATAGCTTCGTTAATTGCGTAATGGCATTTGTAATACCGGGCTCCGTCTTGACCCAATCACCAATTTGTCCATTGTTCAATTTCAAGACACCATTTGACTCCTTTTGCCTCATCAACCTTGCCATAAGACCATTTAAATTGACATACGTCCCTTTATCAATCAGAAATTCCGTATTATGCTCTAGCATCTTTTGATATCCGTCATCTAATGCGGTTATGATATTTTTATTGCTTTTTTGCACATCTTTAAATATGCGTTGTCCTTCCATTGTTGCAATATAAAATATCGCAACAAGAAACACTATTGCGATAATATTTGAAGAATTTAAGTTTTTTATATAGGTAACTATTTTTTTTATAGACATCCCATCCTATCCTTTGTTTTCTAAATTTTCTTTCTCGTATAGGATAACAAATTTAAACATCTTATACAACCGTTTTATTGGACATCTGCGCCTAATTGCAACGTATATATCCATTCGACGACATCTGCCATTTCTAATTTCACTTGCGCCGCTGATTGTTGCTCAACGATTCCATTTACCCGAAAAATCCATCCCGACTCTGGTCCTTTATCAAATTCATATAGCTGGTTAATGCCTTTCACATACTTCGCACCATCACCGCCTGAAGCATCCACCACGATGTTTTCTTCCCGACAAACATTAACTAATAACTCATACACCGTACTTCCTTTTTCAATCACTCTTTTTGATGGCATTAGCAGCCATTCATCCTCACCGTTTTCTACTTTTATTTTAATCGAGAAATCTACTTCAATGGCTTCTTTTATTACTTCCTGACTTTGTTCAAAATACGCATCTTTCGTTCGAAAATCACTTTTTGCCCAAAGAAGGAGAATCGCACATACTACGCCCACATATACGAGAACCGTTTTTTTCGTCGTTCTTTTTCGGTAAAAAAGCGCTATGGCAAGAACTATTGCCACGCCAAGAATGACTCCATAACCAATCTTTTTTATATCTATTGTTGCTTGCGTCTCCTCTTTTGTAACTACCGTCTCTTCCGTAATGCTCGTCCCTTTCGTTTGCTCGTCTACAGGATTTGCATCAGAAGACTTCTCTTCATCTACTTTTTTTGTTGTTACAAAATCAAAAAGCGCTCCTTTATTTGTTTCAAAATGGTCCAATGCTACCGTTGCTCCTAGTGCTTGAACAGTCGCATATTCATTTTCATAACCATTTTCAAGATGCGCAAATGCTCCCTGTTCCTTTCCAAATAACAAAAGGCCTTCCCATGCACTCGTGTCTTTTGTAAATCGCTCATCTGTTTTTGGCGAAATATCAAGCGCACATAGTGCCATAATGACTTGCGCACAACTTTCAGCATTTTGTGTTCCTAAGCTACTAAATGTTCCATTTTCGTTTTGCCTCTTTGACAAAAAATCAATGCCCTTTTGTATGGATTCTTCAACCCTCTCGTCTTCTTTATAATGCGCCAGCGCTTGCAATACCATTGCAGTCACGTCCACATCCGAGTGCTTTCCAACAACAGCCCATCCGCCATCATCAAATTGATTTTTTATAACCGAATTGATAATCCTTTTTTCAAGCGCTATTTTTTCAGCGTCTTTTTCATCTTCTGCATTTATTACATGCAAAAAGTACGCACGATTAATGATATTACTCGTTTCATCAATCGTGGCTACTTTATTTTTAAACCAAATTTCTTCTTCCATTGCCAAGTACAACAACGCAAATCGCAAGTAATCAATTTGATTTAATTCATGATTACTTTCTAAATATTCATCACTCGCATTTAGCAAATGCTTTGTCTCATACACATCATTATCGAGAAGCATAAACATTGCAAACCATTGCGCGTTGTTGTTAGCCATTTGAGAGGGGAGTGCATGATTGATTAATTCTTGTGCACTCTCACAGCCCTCTTTTTTTACTTTCCACTCAATTACTTCGGTTGACGAAAAACCGTTTGCCATAACAGGTATTACATTTAATACGATACTTACTAGCAATAGCAAGCTAATAAGCCCTTTTTTTAATTGACTATTTTTCATATTCTCTTTTTCTGCTTTTGCTAATCATGATAATTGCCAATGCACCTGCCATAATGGATAGCATATTTACATTGCTTGGGGCACCTGCATTTTCTGCAACCGTTTCAATTTGTACTTGATAATCTGATGGAAGACGAAGTACAAGCGTAAGATTATTTTCTGCAACTTTCTCAATTTGTAACGTATGCTTTCCCTCTGTTAGTTGCTTCTCTTCGATAACAACTTCTCCATTATTATCTGTTGTATAAGTTGTTTTCTCGTCACCAACGCCCCATGTGATCGTTGCACCAACAATTGGATTTATCGTTGTCGTTGGATTATAATTTTCATCGTAGGTTGTATCTGCGCTGGTAAATCGAAGAATTCCATCTGCTAGTTTTTCTGTATCCACGATTGGAAACTGCATTCCCACGCCATATGGATCTCCGAAATATAGGACAATCGCATCGCCTTCTTTTACATAGCAATCTGCAATGCCAGCACTTGCTTCAACGCCGTTTACTGTAAAAAGCCAGCCATCCCATCCGCCAAAGCTTCCTGCCAAATCCTCGTTGATTTTTGTGATAAAACCGCTTTCTAAGCCTTCTATCACAACATCTTCGTTTTCTTCATTAATTTTTTGCAAAATTTCTTTTACACTTGCGCCTTCTTTGCTCTCCAAACTATCTAAAACAACTTCATCATAAAAATAGGTTTTTGCATTTCCTTCGATTCGAACGGATACGTTTCCCTCATTTGCAAGCACCACTTGTCCACTACAAAGGCACACTAACAATACAACCATCCACATCATTTTCTTCTTCATCCACATTTCCTCCTAAAAAAAATAAGCGTCCTTCTTATTATTTGAAAGACGCACTCCACGCAAAATAATTCAACCACAGACGGTTGCTTCATTATATGCGGTCGCACTCTTCTTTCGCCCAAGAGTGGGTAAACCTTGTGTCTATTTCAAACGACCCGACTATCACGGTAATGGCTGTTGCGTCAGACTTTCACTGAACTTCCTTCTTAATAGACACTCATAGTGTATACAAGCCCCTTGCATTTGTCAAGCGCACGTTTCGAGCGACTACTTTTTCCCTTGTCATCGTTCTTATTTAATGCTATAATTCCTTTGTATGACTCTAATCATCATACTAAAAACACGTATTATAGGAGGTATCATGACAGACAATTTTGAAAACAATAACGAGCAACCTATGCAGGAGACACCTATCACACCTGCACCACAAGAGGCACCTACAGCTGCGCCAGAACCAGTTTATACGCCAGCTCCTGTAGCTCCCACAACATCAACAAGCGATTCCGAGATTGATTTTTCAAAAATCTTTTCAAAAATTGATTTTAAACGCCTTATCAAAAAACCGCTTACCCTTGTACAATTTCTTTTTGCGATTTTTACATTCTTCACTATTTTTGGCGGTTGGATAACTTCTTCTTATGATACTGCTAGCGCAGGTATTTTCAAGCTTAAGAAAGTTCTTTCGTTAAACACATTCTTATTCGTTCTTATTGTTTTATTTACCATTGCTATGATTGTATTATTACTTGTAAATATCGCACTATTTTTAATCAACGTAAAAAACAGCACTGTGATTAATCAATTCATTTACGGCGTTTATATCGTATTTTCCATTTTCCTTATCATCGTTATTAGCGTTGCTTCTAAGGATTTAAATGACCTTGGCTCATTATTTGGCACGGGAAATAAACTCATCCAAATTGGTGGTGCAGCGATTTGGGCCATTATCTTTAGCGCTTTCGGAATTCTTTTATCGATTGAACCATTGATGAAAAAGATTTTTACTACTGTCGGAAAATTCTTAAAGAGCCATATCGAATAATACATAAATTATTAAAACCTGCGATTGTCCTTATCGACAACCGCAGGTTTTTTGTTGACCTTCTTATCAAAATTCTTAGTTTCCGTAATACGCATCTAAGTATAATTGTTTAATCTCTTTCATTAATGGATATCTTGGATTTGCACCTGTACATTGATCATCAAATGCATTTTCCACCATCTCGTCCAATGTCTCAAGGAAGGTTGCTTCCTCAATGCCATAATCCTTAATGGTTTTCTTAATTCCGATAGACTCTTTCAATGCTTCTATCGCATCAATAAAGTTTTCAAGGCTTTCTTCATCTGTCTTTCCAGCATAGCCACAGAAACGTGCACATTCTGCATAACGCTCTAGTGTATGTGGATACTCATATTGTGAAAACGTTCCCATCTTTGTAGGAGCAGTCACTGCATTAAACTTCATAACGCGTGTAATTAACAATGCATTGGCGATACCATGTGGCAAATGATGATAGGCACCTAATTTATGCGCCATCGAGTGACAAACGCCTAAAAATGCATTAGCAAATGCCATACCAGCCATACAGGAAGCATCCGCCATCTTTTGACGCGCTTCGATATTTGTACCGTCTTCATAAGCTGTTGTAAGGTACTTCATAACATTGTTCATAGCCTTTAGTGCAAATCCATCTGTATAATCGGTTGCCATTACAGATGCATACGCCTCAAGAGCATGTGTCAATACGTCAATTCCCGATGCGCTTGTCAAGCCTTTTGGTTGGCTCATCATATTATCTGTATCAACAATCGCCATATTTGGAAGTAACTCATAATCTGCAAGAGGATATTTGATACCCGTTACTTCATCTGTGATAACGGCAAATGGTGTTACCTCTGAGCCCGTACCTGAAGAAGTTGGAATTGCCACAAAATTCGCTTTAACACCCATCTTAGGGAATGTATAAATTCGTTTTCTAATATCTACAAAACGCATTGCCATATCTTCAAAATCTACTTCTGGATGCTCATACAATACCCACATGATTTTTGCTGCATCGATTGCTGAACCACCACCAAATGAGATAATTACATCTGGATTGTAAGCCATCATGGCTTTTGCACCCTCTTTAGCATTTGCCAATGTTGGATCTGGCTGAACATTTGAGAAAATCGCATAATCAATTCCCATTGCATGAAGTTGTTTTGTTACTGGCTCTAAAAATCCATTTGAATGTAAGAATGTATCTGTAACAACAAATGCTTTTTTCTTATTCATCACATCTTTTAATTCTGCAAGAGCAAGTCCCATGCAACCTTTTTTGAAATAAACCTTCTCAGGAGCTCTAAACCAAAGCATATTTTCTCTCCTTTGTGCAACCGTCTTAATATTTAACAAGTGCTTTACTCCAACATTTTCTGAAACAGAGTTTCCGCCCCATGAACCGCAACCAAGTGTCAAAGATGGTGCCAATTTAAAGTTATATAAATCGCCGATTCCACCATGTGAAGAAGGTGTATTAACAACAATTCGACATGCTTTCATCGCCATCGAGAATGTATTTAATTTTTCGTGTTCATTTAAGTCAATATAGAGAGATGCTGTATGTCCATAACCGCCGTCTTTTACTAATTGATCTGCTTTTTTAATAGCATCCTCAAAGCTTGATGCCTTATACATCGCTAAGACTGGTGACAATTTCTCATGTGCAAATTCTTCACTAACATTAACCGATGTTACTTCACCAATAATGATTTTTGTTTCTTCTGGAACCGTCACTCCCGCCAATTTTGCAATTGCATAAGCAGATTGTCCAACGATTTTTGCATTTAATGCACCATTTATAATAATTGTTTTTCGTACTTTTTCGATTTCGTCTTTTTTAAGGAAATAGCAGCCACGTGCAATAAATTCTTTTTTCACGTCACTATAAATAGAATCAAGTACTGTCACCGATTGCTCAGATGCACAAATCATACCATTATCAAAGGTTTTTGAATGAATAATCGAGCTAACTGCCACTTTAATATCAGCAGATTCGTCAATAACAACTGGTGTATTTCCAGGGCCAACGCCAATTGCTGGCTTTCCTGATGAATACGCCGCCTTCACCATACCTGGTCCACCTGTAGCCAAAATAATATCGGCATTTCTCATCACTTCATTTGTAAGTTCAAGCGCTGGAACATCAATCCATCCAATCAATCCTTCTGGCGCTCCCGCCTCTACGGCTGCCTGATTAACAATTTTAGCCGCTTCTATCGTACAGCCTTTTGCTCTTGGATGTGGGGATATGATAATCGCATTTCTCGTCTTTAATGCCAATAGACATTTAAAGATAGCTGTCGAGGTAGGGTTTGTTGTAGGAATAACCGCTGCAATTAGACCAATTGGTTCTGCGATTTTTTGGATTCCATTTGCTGAATCTTCTTCAACGACACCTACTGTTTTTGTGTCCTTATACGCATTGTAAATATATTCACTCGCATAATGATTCTTAATGACTTTATCTTCAACAATTCCCATACCTGTTTCTTGTACAGCCATTTTTGCTAATGAAATTCTAGCTTTGTTTGCTGCTGAGGCAGCTGCTGCAAAGATCTTATCAACTTGCTCTTGTGAATATGTTGCATATTCCTTTTGAGCTGCTCTGATTTCTTCCATTCGTATCGCTAATGCTTCTACACTATCCACAATAGCTGGTGATGTTTTCTTCGCCATAATACCCTCCTGCTTCTATTTTGAAATCATATTTTTTTCAATCATTCGGTTAAGGAAACCCTTTTCGTTTGATTGTTATTTATTTCACAATCTCATTATATGCGAACTTATGTTGTATGTCAAATAAATGTTTTGAAAAAAATACACAGCTTTTTGTGCATATTGCACAACAACTTGCGTATTTTAGTGTCAAATCCTTCGTTATTCTAACTTATCGCAGTTACGTGCACTCGTCAAAGTTTCCTTCTCCTCTGCACTTAGTGATTTAATTGTTTCGCCACTAATGACTTCTTTTAAATATGTATAACATCCATCACTTGTATGCATGACCGTAATAATGAAGCCATTATCGTAATCATCCAATAGGCACAAGGAAAAACTCAGCTTTCCTCCTTGCTCTTTAAACGCATCATATTGCGTAAGACCTATTTTTTTATATGCTCCTCTTTCGTTTCGCACTAAGTTCTTAACCACATCTAGCTGCGTTTTTTGTTGTTCTGACGTTTCTTTTAATCCCGAATGTATTTGATTGATTGTTTCTTCTAAAGAGATCGTATTCTTCCCTCTCATAAAAATATCATATCGAACCCATAGCTTGCTATACTTTACTAATAGTATAATGGATAAAATCAAACACGCTAACGCAATTACACCAAAAGCAATAACAATATATAATGGGTCGACACCCAAACTAAATAAATATGAATTCTCTGGCTTCATACACAACCTTCCTCTCGAAGCTTTTCGTTATCGTTAAAAAATCCCTAAAATATCGATAATGCGTTCCAAATCCTCTTCCGAGTAGTATTCGATTTCGATTTTTCCTTTTTCATTGTTTTTGCGAACAATATTGACTTTGCTATTTACTTTTGCTCGTAGCTTCTCTTGTATTTGGTGATACGTTTCTTCGTTTTCCAATTCCGTTTTTTCTTTTTTGATGGTTGGCTTAAGCAATGATTTTACAAGCTTTTCTGTCTCTCGAACACTAAGCTGCTTTTCTTCTATTTTCATGGCAGCTTGATCTTGCAAATGAAGATCGGTCAATGCTAGCAATACTTTTGCATGGCCAGATGAAATCGTTGCGTTATTTAACATCATTTGTACTTTTTCGGACAAACGAAGCAAACGGAGCGAATTGGCAATCGTTGCTCTGTTTTTTCCCACTCGTTGTGCAATATCTTCTTGTCGCAACGAATATTCTTCCATCAATTGTTGATAGGCTTTTGCCTCTTCAATAGGGCTTAAATCTTCACGTTGCAAATTTTCAATTAGCGCAATTTCTGCTGCCTCTAAATCCGAATAATTCTTAACAATAACAGGAATCTCTTGCAATCCCGCTAATTTCGCTGCTCTCCAACGTCTTTCGCCAGCTACAATTTCATAATAGCCGATTCTTTCAATCACGACAACTGGCTGAATCACTCCGTAGCGACGAATAGAATTGGCGAGTTCCTCCAACGCTTCTTCTTCGAAAACTTTTCTTGGTTGGTTGCGATTTGGCTCAACCTCGTATATTTTCAAATATTTGTCTGCAATGACCTCTTTGATAACTTCCTTTACCACTGGCTCTGGTAGCTTAACATCTTTATCGTAATTGCCCTCAGTGGGTATTAGGCTTGCCAGCCCTTTTCCTAGTCCTTTTGCTTTTGCCATATTATTAGCCTTTCTCTTTGTCACAAATTATCTATAAAAACTGTACATCTCTTTCGATTACTTCTTTTGCTAATGTTCGATACCCTTCTGCTCCTGTCGAGCGCGTATCATACAATGTAATCGGTAGTCCATGACTTGGAGCCTCTGCTAACCGCACATTTCTGGGAATTAATGTCTTGTATATGTGTTGTTTTAATGAATCTTTCACACTTTCAACAACTTGTAGCGAAAGATTTGTTCTAGAATCAAACATTGTAAATACAACGCCTTCGATTTCTAAATACGGATTTAAGCGCTTTTTAACAAGATTAATCGTATGCATCAGCTGTGAAAGACCTTCCAAAGCGAAATATTCGCATTGAATTGGCACAATTACGGTGTCTGAAGCGGTCAATGCGTTCACCGTCAGCATACTAAGGGATGGCGGACAATCAATTACGACATAATCATAATCGTCTCTGTTTCGCTGTAAATGCGTTCTTAGTATAAATTCTTTTCGTTCAATTCCAATCAATTCGATTTCTGCACCCGACAAATTGACGTTCGCAGGAATAAAATCTAAATTCTTGATCACTTCCTTTAATACGGTGTCTTGAAAGCTTGCACTACCAATTAACATCTCATATATGGTGTTTTCTACATTGTCCTTATCAATTCCATAGCTACTTGTGCTATTTCCTTGTGGGTCACTGTCGATTAAAAGCACTTTTTTTCCCGCTTCTGCAAGACACGCAGCTAAATTGACAGCTGTTGTGGTCTTTCCTACACCACCTTTTTGATTTGAAATAGAAATAACTCTGCTCATAAATCTCCTAATCAAACTTTATTATTGAATTTTCATTACTACAATTTAGTATAACACTTAATTAGTGATATGGCTAGTTTGTTTTTTGTGAAATTTGTCTTTTCTAAGTTGTAAAATGCTTTTTTCGAGAATATCACTGTCAATTCGGATACTCGAAATCCGCTTCGCTACTCTCTCGGGGACTTCCTTGGGAGGTCAAAAAAGACAAAAAACTCCGCATAATGTTCCACGTGGAACATTATGTTGCCTCATTTCTTTTCGTCCATGCTATTTTCGTGAAAACTTCTTCGCTATATATTTGTAATAAGCAAAGTCGCCATCATCAAGCGAATACCACAATCCGCTTTTTACTTTAATATGTCAGCCAATTCGGATACTCAAAATCTACTTCGCTACTTTTTCACATTGTGCAACAATGCGCTGGTAACCTATCCCAGCAGCTTCGCTGCTATTTCCTAGAGATGTTAAATCATTCTTCATGGTTTTCGCAGAAATGTTCCACGTGGAACATTTCTCAAGCACATACCTTCACGCCATCCTTCATCCAATAAAAAAGGCTTGCCCAAATAGGACAAACCCGTTTATTCGAATATATATTTAGCTACACTCATCTATTTTATAAGATTTTCTTAGCCGACAAAGTATGTTTAGCTGGCGTACCTGCTTTTCTAGGATACTTTCTATTTGTTTTTTCTTCTTTTCGTATAACAATAATATTTCTCTCAATATCCGTCTCTGGCAAAACAAAACTAATGATATCTTCGAGTGCACCACCTAGCTCTGTGATAGCATATTCTGCATTTTGAACTTCTTCCTCGATATCTCCTGCCTTCATGGACACAGAAAGCCCTTCAATTTTCACAAAGGGGATCATATACTCCGATAGCGTCGCTAAATTAGCTACTGCACGTGCTATTGCAATATCATATTTTTCACGATATTGCTTTTCGTGCGCAATATCTTCCGCTCTCCCGTGAATAAACTTAATATTTTTTAAATCTAGCAATTGCGCCACGTTCTTTAGAAACTCAACTCTTTTTTGTAGCGAATCTAATAATGTCAAATTTATTTGAGGATACATTATTTTAATTGGTATTCCCGGGAATCCCGCTCCTGTTCCAACGTCAATCAAGGACAATCCCTTTTCAAGTTCTTCATCAGAATAATCAAGAACTGCATCAAATTGGCAAATACTGTCAATAAAGTGTTTCATAACGACTTCTTCAAATTCCACAATCGTCGTTAAATTCATCACTTCATTTGTCTCAACCAGCACTTTATAGTAATCATAAAACTGTTTTGCTTTATTCTCACTAAGATGGATTTCGCATTTTTTAAATTGCTCTATCATATATGGTATTGCTTTCTTGGCTTCTACAATATTCATACCAATCACTCTTCATTCTTTCTATTTTGTACTTTTCTTTGAACCATTAATACAGCAATATCTGCTGGAGAAACACCTAGAATTCTAGAGGCATGGCCAATCGATTCTGGGCGATGCTGGTCTAATTTTTGTGCCGCCTCTATTCGCAAGCCCTTCATAGCAAGGTAATCCAAATCCTTTGATAATTTTTTTCCTTCTAGCTTTTTAAATTGCTCCACCTGCTTTTGTTGTCGATCAATATACCCTTCATATTTAATAAAAATATTGACCTGTTCAATAATATCTTCCCTTAAATATATTCGGTTTTTATCAAGTGGTGCAATCTTCTCATAAGATAGCTCTGGTCTTTTAATTAATTCTTCTAGGGATGTTCCGCTTTTTAAAGGAGTACTATCATATTTCGCTAACAACGCTTGAACTTCTTCGCTATTTCCAATGGTCGCTTCTTTAAGTCTTTTTATTTCCTTTTTAATAAGTTGCTCTTTTTCATCAAGCCACTCAATCGTTTTATCACTAACAAGTCCAACCGTCTGGCCAATACGCATTAAGCGCTGGTCGGCATTATCTTGACGCAAAATCAAACGATATTCTGCACGCGAAGTCATCATACGATATGGCTCATTCGCTTCTTTTGTCACCAAATCATCAATAAGAACACCAATATACGCTTGTGATCGATCGAGTGTATATTCAGGAAGACCTTTAATTTTACTAACAGCATTAATACCAGCGATTAATCCCTGCACCGCTGCCTCCTCATAACCAGAGCTACCATTAATTTGCCCTGCCGAAAAAAGTCCTTCGATTGTCTTAAATTCCAATGTATGCCGTAATTGCCTCGCATCAATGCAATCATATTCAATAGCATACGCATTTCGAACAATTTTAACGTTCTCTAAGCCTTTTACAGTTCGATACATGGCATATTGTACATCTTCTGGCAACGAACTTGACATACCCGCTAAGTACATTTCGTTTGTGCTTAATCCTTCTGGCTCAATAAACACTTGATGTTTATCTTTATCCGCAAATTTAACGACCTTATCCTCAATTGATGGACAATATCTTGGCCCAGCGCCTTCGATAACGCCCGAATATAATGGAGAACGGTGAAGATTTTGTCGAATAATTTCATGTGTTTCTGGATTTGTATATGCTAACCAACAAGATGCCTGTTCTTTTTGAATGGACGCAGGATCTGTGGAAAATGAGAACGGAACAATTTTTTTATCGCCAAACTGCTCTTCCATTTTTGAAAAATCAATACTTCTTTTATCCACTCTTGCTGGCGTTCCCGTCTTAAATCTCTTAATAGAGATTCCATGCTCTAGAAGACTTTTTGTCAAATAATTTGCTGCTTGCAAACCATTTGGCCCTGTATATGTACTGACTTCTCCATAAATACAACGCGCCTTTAAATAGGTTCCTGTACAAAGAATCACGCACTTTGCTTTATAAAAAGCGCCTGATAAAACCTCTACTCCTTGTATTTTTTTATTTTCAATCAACAACGAAGCTATTTCCGATTGACGAATTGTCAAATGCTCTGTATTTTCTAGCGTTTTGCGCATTTGCGTTGAATATTCTTTTTTATCTGCTTGCGCACGTAATGAATGTACGGCTGGCCCCTTTGACTCATTTAGCATTTTGGATTGAATAAATGTTTTATCAATATTCCTTCCCATTTCTCCGCCAAGCGCATCTAATTCTCTTACTAAATGCCCTTTTGAACTACCACCGATATTAGGATTACATGGCATCAAGGCGATACTATCAACACTCACGGTAAACATAATCGTTTCCACGCCAAGTCTTGCACATGCTAATGCTGCTTCGCACCCTGCATGCCCAGCCCCTATTACAATGACATCATATTGTTCAAACACTTCTCTTTGGCTCATTTTTTCTCCATTTGGGCAGGTTATTTGCCCATACAAAACTTCTCAAAAATACGGTTAACTAAATCTTCTTCTAAGGATTCTCCAACAATTAATCCCAATTGTGTATAGGCATTCATCATATCAATCGTGAAGAAATCCTCTGGCATATTCAAATGAATGCTCTCCATAACAGCAAACAAGCTTTTTTCACACGCTACCAATGCCTCGATTTGACGAGTATTCGTAATATACACTTCGTCATTAAAATTAATTTCATTTTTAACAAACATATTGACGATATAATCACTCATTTCATCAATACCCATGCGATTTTTTGCTGAAATAGGTATAATCGTTGCTTCGGGCAAACGCTCCTTCATAGCCTCCTTTGTTACTTGCATTTCTAAATCTGTCTTATTTAATAAAACTAGGCTCTTTTTATTTTCGATTAGTTGAATAATTTCTTCATCATCTTTATCAAGCGGTATAGATGCATCCACAACATAGAGAATTAAATCCGCTTCCATCAACATTTCTTTAGCTTTATTCACACCCATTTGTTCAATAATATCTTGTGTATCTCGAATTCCTGCTGTATCAATCAATTGAAAATTGACACCACCTATACGTATTTCTTCTTCAAGTGTATCACGCGTTGTTCCAGCAATTGATGTAACAATCGCTCGGTCTTTTCCGACAAGTTGATTCAATAAAGAGGATTTTCCAGCGTTTGGCTTCCCAACAATAATGGTTTTAATCCCTTCCGTAATCACTTTTCCGTCGTTTGATTTACGAATTAAATGCTGAAGCTCTTTATGTATTTTCTCAACAATAACAAGAAGCTCCTTACTATATCCATCGATTTCTATATGCTCTGGATCATCAAGAGCTGCCTCAATAAACGCAATTCCATCTAGTAGTTCGTCGCGCATCTGTTTTACTTTAAGAGCGACATGTCCTTTTAAATGGCTAATGGAATTTTTCATAGCAAAATCATTTTTTGCTTCAATTAACTCGATTACGGCTTCTGCCTTTGTTAAATCAATTCGTCCATTTAAAAATGCACGTTTTGTAAATTCACCAGGCTCGGCAACATTTGCTCCCGCTCTAATAATTGCTTCTAAAACACGATTAGTCACTAATATCCCGCCATGACAATCAAACTCTACGGTATCTTCTGTTGTAAAGCTATGCGGCGCTCTCATTAATAAGGCAATTACCTCATCAATCACTTCCCCATTATCACAAATAAACCCATAATGAATCGTATGGGTTTTTTGTGTGGATAGCTTCTTATTTGATTTTGATTGAAATACTTTATCCGCAATAGCAAAAGCCTCTGGACCACTTATTCTTATAACACTCAGACCAGCAGGACTTATTGCTGTTGCAATGGCTGCTATTGTTTTTTCCATAATATTTTAATAATTGTTTGATCGATTATTCTTATATAAAACAACTACATGACGATATGGCTCTTCTCCATCACTCTTTGTAATAATATAATTTTCGTCTTGAAGTGCTGAATGGATAATGCGTCTTTCATATGGATTCATTGGCTCCAATTTAATTGCTCTTCTTGTCTTTCGAACTTTATTAGCAATACTCTTTGCAAGATTTTCTAATGTTTCTTTTCTTCTTTCACGATAATTTTCCGTATCTAGACGAACTCTTATAAAATCTTCTGAAAGCTTATTTACAACAATGCTAACAAGGTATTGAAGTGAGTCAAGTGTTTGACCTCTCTTCCCAATTAAAACCCCCATATCTGTTCCAATCATGTTGATTTCCATTGTTTTTTCTTCTTCGTTTAGTTGTACTTCGATTTTTGCTGCGATATTCATTTTTTCTAAAATATTCTCTAGAAATTCAACCGCTTTATCTTCCATCGATAATTCTTTCCACGCCTCAATAATCGCTGATTTGCTTCCTAGAATTCCAAATAAACCTGCATTACCTTTTTCGATAACATTATATTTTAATCTATCACTTGAAACGCCCAATTCGATCGTTGCCTTATTGATTGCTTCATCTAATGTTTTTCCCTCAACTTTTATACGATTTGCCATGAGAACCTCCTATATACTATTTACTTTTTATTCTTCTCATTATATTTTTGTACCATATTAGCCTTTGAAGCTAAGCTTCCTGGCTTGGCATCTTTTTGATAATATTCCGTAGAAGATTGAATTTTCTTCGCTTTTTCTTCTGGATTTGCTTCCTTAACAACAGGCACTGTCACATTTCTTACATTTGTGTTTGCTATCGTTGTTATTTTATTTGGAGGTAATCCTCGTTTTTCACGTTTTTTATTTTGCTTTTCAATATTTTGTTTTACAAGTTCATTGACATCTAAACGGTTCATATAAGCGTTTAATGCTAATTGAATAACTAGTTGACAAAGGCTTGAAATCACCCAATATACACCGATAGCTGATGGCAAGGTGTAACAGAAAATGATAGACATAATAGGCATGATTTTTGTCATCATATTAAGACTACCCATCATTACATTTTCGCTATCGCCATCTTTCTTTGGTTGATTTTGTCCTGATTGCATAGCTTTGGTTGAAAGCCATTGTGTTAAACCGGCAAGAAGTGGAATTAAAATTGCAAATGATACTAGTCCGTAATACGATGGAGCATTTGCCAAATTGATTCCTAAGAAATTATTCATTCCACTAATTTTATCAATCAATTCACGAATCGTTTCTACAGGCAAGCTATCCTTAAATATCTCGATGAATTTTTCCCACTCAGTTGCATCGAAATTATACATCATATCCACAAGCTTATTCGTATTTTCCACATTCGCAACATCTGATGCTTTAATACTATTACTTGTTGCAAGCTTTATAAATTCTTCATTTAAGTGATAATCTTTGATTTTTTGAAGAGGCTCTATAATTTGTAAATACACATTTTTTAAGGACGTAACATAGGCAGGAATATTCCATACTACTCGATACAGTCCAAAAATGATAGGGATTTGAATGAGCATTTGCAAACAACTTCCGCTTGGTTTTACACCATACTTTTGGTAAACCATTCGTTGCTCTTCGTTTTGCTTCATAATTGATTCTTGATCTTTTTTGCCCTTATACTTATTTTGAATTGCTTGTATTTCAGGCGCCATAACGGCATTCATTTTTGTGAATTTTTGTTGATTAATGCTCATCGGTATCATAATTAATTTAATAATAATTGTAAAAATGATAATAGTTAATCCGATATTCGCAATGCCAAATACACCAAGAAAATCAAATATCCACTCCATTACATACCCCATCGCTGATGAGAACCAACTAATAATTGGGGTTGTATTCTTTGTTAACAAAATAAAATTCAAAATTTCCTCCTTTTATGGAACAGGATCATACCCGCCTTTTGAAAATGGGTTACATTTGAGAATTCTCTTAATCCCCATAAACGTCCCTTTCAAGGCTCCATACTTTTCAATCGCTTCTATTGCGTATTGAGAACAAGTAGGGGTATAACGGCAGTGATTTATTCTTTTTAATGGTGATAGGTATTTTTGATACCACCTTATCAATACTATAAATACATTTTTCATAATAAATCACTTCAATTCTTGGCTACATACTTTTTTAATATTATGTAACTTTAACAAGTGCAAATATGCACTTTCTATAACAAAATATCCTTGTCCCTTTGCAGCTGGTCTTGCTATGATAACCATATCATAGCCTTCTTTTACATCTTCTTTATGTAAGCGAAAAGCTTCTCTTATCAGTCTAGTTATTCGATGTCTGACAACGCTGTTTCCTACCTTTTTACTAACCGATATTCCTCTGCGTGTTATGCCTAATTCATTTTTTTTCACATACATAATTAAGTACTTGTTTGCACATGAAATTTTCTTTTCATATACACTTTTGAATTCTTCGTTTTTTTTAATTTTAAAATTTTGTGTCATTTGTTTTTCCTTTTATTTTTAGAAAAATAAAAGGTCACAAAATGCGACCTTTAAGCTGACAATGATTTTCTTCCTTTAGCTCTTCTTGATGCTAAAACTCTTCTGCCGCCTACTGTAGCCATTCTTGCTCTAAATCCGTGAACCTTCGCTCTTGAACGTTTCTTTGGTTGAAATGTCATTTTCATATCTATCTTTCCTCCTATAAAATCTCATAATTAACGTATTCTAAATACATTTTAAAATCAGACATCCTATTGATTATATTGAATTAAGATTTTCATGTCAACCTCTTTTTTATAAATTTTTGATTTATCTCGCTTTTTGTTGTCTATATCTTTTGTGTTTTTCATTCTTATTATCCACATTAATTGTGGATAAACTCACTTTAGTGTGGATACAACGCTGTTTTTATTGATTTTTAAGTCTTTCCGAGGTGTATTTCTTCATTATTTATTCCACATTCTATCCACAAATCAACATTTATTATTTTTCTCATTTTTCTTTTCCTAAATAATTAATTATTATTTTTATTGATTGAAAATTCTCTTAAAATCGGTTACAATAGACTAGATAAGGTCTTAGTGAAGCTATATTGGGTAGTTATGCGCTATTGAAAGGATTTTTATATGTCTAAAAAGATCGATTTTAAACTTGTTGAAAAAAATTGGGACACCATAAAAGAGAATTTAAAAAATAAAGCTCTTATTTCTAATGTTAGTTTTAATACGTGGATTAAACCTCTAGAAATTGCGGATATTGTGGATTCTACCATATATATATATCATCCTGACGAGAATTTCATTGATTTAATTGAAAGTCGTTATTTAAATATGTTACGTTTTGAGATTGATGAGTACCTTATCAATATAGACTATTCATTAAAGATGACTTCCAACAATAAAATCAAAAATAAAAAGGTTTCTTCTCCTTCTAGCTTGTCCTTTATTGATCAAAATTTAAATAATAAATACACATTTGATACATTTGTCGTAGGATCCAATAACAAATTTGCACACGCTGCTTCATTGGCTGTTGCAGAAAATCCTTCCGAAGTTTACAATCCTCTCTTCTTATATGGAGGTGTCGGTTTAGGGAAAACACATCTTATGCAAAGTATTGCTCATTTTATCTATAAGAATAGAAGTGATGCAAAAGTTCTTTATGTGACAAGCGAATCTTTCACGAATGAATTAATTGATGCCATCCGCAATAAAAACGCTGAAACAATCAATAAATTCAGAGAAAAATATCGCAATATTGACGTTTTACTAATTGATGATATTCAATTCATTATCGGAAAAGAAAGTACGCAGGAAGAGTTTTTCCATACCTTCAATTTCCTCTACAATGCTAAAAAACAAATTGTTATATCCTCTGACAAACCACCACGCGCCTTTGATACATTAGAAGAGCGTCTTCGCTCTCGGTTTGAAATGGGACTTACAGCTGATATATCTTCTCCTGATTACGAAACACGCATGGCTATTCTTCGAAAAAAAGAAGAGATGGAAGGCTATAATATTGACAATGAAGTTTTAAAATATATTGCAACCAATGTTTGTTCTAATATAAGAGAAATCGAAGGAGCTCTAACCACGATTAATGCTTACTCAAAACTATATCGTACAAATATCACCGTAGAGGTTGCGCAAAAAGCCCTAAAAAATATTATCGCTACAAATGAAAAAAAAGAGATTACAGTCGATTTGATTATCAATATTGTGGCAGAGCATTTTAATTTTAAAGATGAAGATCTCATTTCTACAAAGAAGCACAAAGAAATTGCCTATCCAAGACAGATTGCTATGTACCTTTGTAGAGAACTAACAGAAGCCTCCTTAAAAGCAATTGGAGAAGCTCTCGGTGGAAGAGATCATACAACGATTATGCATGGCCATTCAAAAATAGAAGAGGATTTAAAGAAAAATGAATCGACTATTTCAAATATCGCTATTATTAAAAAGAAGCTGGGTGTGTAACCTTGCAACCTATCCACTTTGATTTGTGGATTTTATGTTTATAAAGTGTTAATAACTTTTTTATAAAGTGTATAAAATAAAATATCTTTTTTATGAGTTTTCTTTTTTCTAAAAATAATGTTGATAACTCGCCTTTTGTACACCTCAATTCACTTTTTATAAACACATTTATCAATACGATTTTTCTTTATTTCACAAGGTGTTAAGGTACTTTTACACAAATCCACACCTATTAAGAATAAGACTACTATAATTATTATATATTATATTATGCATTTCGCACATTTATTAATGAGAGGAGATTGTACACCATGAAAATTATTTGCCAAAAAGATACCCTTCTAAAAGGTGTCACGATTGTTATGAAAGCTGTTTCATCAAGAACAACAATGGATATACTAAAATGTATTTTGATTGAAGCAAACGCAGGACAAATAAAATTAACAGCCAATGATATGGAGCTTGGAATCGAAACTTCTATAGAGGGAGAGATTGCATCCATAGGAAGCATTGCTATTGATGCAAAAATCCTATATGAGATTGTTAGAAAGTTGCCTGATTTTGATGTAGTTATTGAAACAGATGCAAATAATTCAATATCTATTGTTTGTGGAAAAGCGAATTTTAAAATATCAGGTCAACCAGCCGATGATTTTGTTAATATACCGAATGTAGAAAAAAATTCATACGTAAGTCTTTCTCAATTTACATTAAGAGAGATGATTAAACAAACCATTTTCTCTATCGCCGATAATGAAAACAATAAGATTATGACGGGCGAATGTATTAGTATTAAAAATAATGTTTTTCAAATATCTTCGTTAGATGGATGTAGAATCTCTCTTCGCAAAATAAAATTAGAGAATGACTATGAAGATGTTTCCGTTATCGTGCCAGGAAAAACACTAAATGAAATCAATAAAATATTAAATGGTGATATTGATAAAGAAGTACTTATTTTCTTTACGCAAAATCATATATTATTTGAGTTTGAAGAAACAATTGTTGTATCTAGATTAATAGACGGAGAATTCTTTAATATTGATCATTTCCTAACAAAGGATTATGAAACCAAAGTAACCATCAACCGTAGAGATCTTCTTAGTTGTATAGATCGCGCGACTTTATTGGATAGGGAAAGCGATAAAAAACCAATCGTTATTGGAATTAATGAAGATAAGATGGAATTAAAGCTTATATCTGAATTAGGTTCATTAAGAGAAGATATTAGTATTGATAAAAAGGGTAAGGATTTATTAATTGCGCTAAGCCCACGTTTTGTGATTGAAGCATTAAGAGCAATTGATGATGAGATGATTGATTTGTATTTTGTGAATAACTATGCACCATGTGTCATAAAAGATGATGAAAACGATTTTAAATATTTATATTTGGTTGTCCCAATTAAATACCAGGAGGACTAATCAAATGGATGCTATTTATTTAAAAGATGATTATATAAAATTAGGGCAAGCACTAAAAGCGGCAAGGTTAGTTGATTCAGGCCTTACAGCCAAAATTGTTATACAAGATGGACAAGTGAAAGTAAATAACATTACAGAGCTTCAACGTGGAAAAAAACTTTATAAAGGTGATGTCGTTGAGTTTGAAGGAAACATTATAAAAATCGAAAAACAGGATTAGAAATGTACATAAAAAATATTACTTTATTGAATTATAGAAATTACGAAGAAGTGAATATTGATTTAGATGCTGGTATAAATATTTTGTTTGGAGATAACGCACAGGGGAAAACAAATTTATTAGAATCCATTTATGTTTGTATGACAACCAAATCACATAGAGCATCGAAGGATGCTGAATTGGTCAGGTTTAAAGAGGATGAAGCTCATATAAGAATGTTTTTTGAAAAAGGTGATTTTACGAATCGTATTGATATGCACATCAAAAGAAAAGGAAAAAAGGGAATTGCGATTAATAAAATACCTATCAAAAAAGTGAGTGAACTCTTCGAGGTTTCTAATGTTGTTATATTTTCTCCCGAGGACTTATCGATTTTAAAAAGCGGTCCTCAAATTAGAAGAAAATTTATAGATATAGAATTATGCCAATTAGATAAGATGTATCTTTCAAATTTGGCGAATTATCAAAAAATACTGATTCAACGAAATAACATCTTAAAAGATTATTATATAAAACCAAATTATGAGGAGTTATTAGATGTTATTGACCTACAGCTAGTAAATTATGCAATACCAATTATCAAAGAAAGAAGAAATTTCATTGAAAAGCTAAATGAAATTGCGAAAGTTGAACATTTTAATATATCTGGAAAAAAAGAAAATCTAGAGATATTTTATGAATACAATATTCATGAAGATGAAATGTTAAAAAAATTAAAGGCCAATAGAGATATTGAATTAAAAAGAAAAGTAACGTTGTGTGGCCCACATAGAGATGATATGGGATTTAGTATTAATCATATAAATGCTCGTCATTTTGGTTCACAAGGTCAACAAAGAACAGCTGCATTATCCTTAAAACTTGCAGAAATAAAATTAATCAAAGAAAAATCCAATGACAACCCTATTTTACTACTCGATGATGTATTGAGTGAGCTAGATATAAATCGCCAAAATTATTTGTTAAAGAACTTGGAAAATACTCAAACGATTATAACATGTACGGGAGTAGATGAATTTATCAAAAGGAGAATTTCCATTAACAAAATATTTAAAATAGAAAATGGAACAGTAAGTGAAATTAAGCAATAGAATGTGGAGGAACATATGAGTAACGAATACGGAGCAAACCAAATTCAAATACTAGAAGGATTAGAGGCAGTTAGAAAAAGACCAGGTATGTACATAGGAACAACTTCTGCAAGAGGTCTTCACCATTTAGTATATGAAATTGTGGATAATGCTGTGGATGAAGCTCTAGCTGGTTATTGTGATGAAATATGTGTGGTTATAAACGAAGATAATACGATTTCTGTATTGGATAATGGACGTGGTATTCCAATTGAAATCCACCCTAAAGCGGGAATTCCAGCTGTAGAAGTTGTATTTACGATATTACACGCAGGTGGTAAATTTGGAAATGGTGGATATAAAGTATCTGGAGGATTGCATGGAGTAGGAGCTTCCGTTGTAAATGCTTTATCCGAATGGCTAGAGGTTACGATTTATAAAGATGGGTATGAATACCGTCAACGTTATGAAAGAGGTAAATCAAACGGAACACTTCAGAAAATAGGTGAATGTGGAGAAAAAGAAGGAACATTAGTTAGTTTCAAACCAGATCATCTTATTTTTGAGACGCTTGAATTTGATTTTGAGACACTTGCTACTCGTTTACGCGAGACGGCATTTTTAACAAAATGCTTAAAAATCAATCTACAAGATAAGCGTGAAGAAAAAGAGCAAGAAAAATCTTATCACTATGAAGGTGGTATTAAGGAATTTGTTGAATACCTTAATAAAAACAAAAAGCCATTATACGAAAATGTCATTTATGCAGAAGGCACAAAAGACAATGTATTTGTAGAGGTTGCTTTCCAACATAATGATAGTTATGTAGAAGGATTATATAGCTTCGTAAATAATATTAATACACCAGAAGGTGGAACACATCTTATTGGTTTTAAGAATGCCTTAACAAAAACACTAAATGAATATGCAAAAAAACATAAGATGCTAAAAGAAAACGATGGAAATCTTATGGGTGAAGATATTAGAGAAGGTATTACCGCTATTATTAGTATTAAAGTTGAAGATCCACAATTTGAGGGACAAACAAAACAAAAACTAGGAAATAGCGAGGCAAGGGGTGCTGTTGATAGTGTATTAAGTGAACAGCTTACGTACTTTTTAGAGCAAAACCCAGCAATCGCAAAGAGAATATGTGAGAAATCGTTATTATCACAAAGGGCAAGACTTGCTGCACGTAATGCGAAAGAATTAACAAGAAGAAAAACAGCGTTAGAAGGAATGACATTGCCAGGAAAGTTGGCGGATTGTTCAAATAGAGATCCAGAAAAATGCGAAATTTACATCGTAGAGGGTGATTCAGCGGGAGGTTCTGCAAAAACAGCACGTTCTCGTGATACACAAGCAATTCTTCCACTGCGAGGAAAAATTCTAAATGTGGAAAAAGCGCGCCTCGATAAAATTTATGCGAATGCAGAAATTAAAGCTATGATAACGGCGTTTGGAACAGGTATTCATGAAGATTTTGATATTTCTAAATTGCGCTATCACAAAATTATTTTAATGACCGATGCCGACGTAGATGGTGCACATATTAGCACTTTGTTACTAACATTCTTATATCGTTTTATGCCAGACTTAATTAAAGGTGGTTATGTGTATTTAGCGCAACCTCCACTATACAAATTAGAAAAAAATAAGCGTGTTTGGTATGTATATTCTGACGAAGAATTAAACGATATTCTAAACGAAGTAGGCAGAGATAACAATAATAAAATACAACGATATAAAGGACTTGGAGAGATGGATGCTCAGCAATTATGGGAAACAACAATGGATCCAGAGTCACGTATATTATTAAAAGTTATGTATAACGAAGAAGCAAAAACAGAAGTAGATTTAACCTTTACAACACTGATGGGTGATAAGGTTGAGCCACGAAGAGATTTTATCGAAGCAAATGCAAAATTTGTTAAGAATTTAGATATTTAATGGAGGGAGCATAACATGCAAGAAAACATATTTGACAAAGTCAAAGAGGTTGATCTTAAAAAAACGATGGAAACATCTTATATAGAGTATGCAATGAGTGTTATTGCTTCTCGTGCTTTGCCAGATGTTCGAGATGGTTTAAAGCCTGTACAAAGAAGAGTTCTATTTTCAATGATTGAATTGAATAATGGGCCAGATAAGCCTCACCGTAAATGTGCACGTATTGTCGGTGATACAATGGGTAAATATCATCCACATGGTGATAGCTCAATTTATGGCGCATTGGTTAATATGGCACAAGAATGGTCAACACGATATCCACTTGTAGATGGACATGGAAACTTTGGTTCAGTTGATGGAGATGGCGCAGCTGCGATGCGTTATACAGAAGCACGCCTATCAAAAATCGCTATGGAAATGCTTTCAGATATTAATAAAAACACGGTAACATTTGCTCCAAACTTTGATGAAACAGAAAAAGAGCCAACAGTATTACCAGCGCGTTATCCAAACCTTTTGGTAAATGGTACAACTGGAATCGCGGTTGGTATGGCAACCAATATTCCACCTCACAATATGAGAGAAGTCATCAATGCTGTTATTAAAATTATTAACAATCTTATAGAAGAGGATAGAGAAACAGAAATTGATGAAATCTTAAATATTATAAAGGGGCCTGATTTTCCAACGGGTGCTACGATTTTAGGTTATAGAGGAATTGAAGAAGCATATAGAACAGGGCATGGAAAAATAAAAGTTCGTGCCGTTACGGATATGGAAGTTATGGCAAACGGAAAAACAAGAATTGTTGTGACAGAGCTTCCTTACATGGTAAACAAGGCAAAATTAATCGAAAAAATTGCTGAATTAGTAAAAGAAAAAAAAGTCGATGGTATTACGGATTTGCGTGACGAATCGGATAGAAATGGTATGCGTATTTCAATTGAGTTGCGTCGTGATGTGAATGCGAATGTTCTACTAAAGCAACTTATGAAGCATACACAATTACAAGATACATTTGGCGTGAATATGCTGGCACTTGTTAATAATGAGCCACGCGTATTAAATGTTCTTGAAATGTTGAATTACTATTTGGATCATCAAAAAGATGTGATTCTTCGCAGAACAAAATACGAATTAAATAAAGCCGAAGAGAGAGCCCATATTTTAAAAGGTTTATTAATTGCGCTTGATAATATTGATGAGGTCATTCGTTTAATTCGAGCTTCAAGAAATGCAGCAATTGCAAAAGAAAAACTGATAGAATCCTTTGAACTAACGGATATTCAAGCACAAAGTATTGTAGATATGCGTTTGCGCGCGTTAACTGGTTTGGAGCGAGAAAAAATTGAATCAGAGTTTGCAGAGTTAATGGAAAAAATCAAATATTTCAAAGGAATTATTGAAAATGAAAAGTTATTATTAGGGGTTATTCGCGACGAACTTAGTATAACGCTTAATAAATACGGTGATGAAAGACGAACAACCATCGGATTTGATGATGATGATTTTACGGATGAAGATTTAATTCCAGTACAAAACACCGTAATAGCGATGACAAAACTAGGCTACATTAAACGAATGTCACTTGATAATTTCAAGAGCCAGCATAGAGGTGGTCGTGGTATTAAGGGAATGAATACCATTGAGGATGATTATATTACGGAATTGTTGATGACAACGACGCATCATTATTTAATGTTCATTACGAACAAAGGTCGTGCGTATCGACTAAAGGGTTATGAAATTCCAGAGGCATCCCGTACTGCAAGAGGAACGGCACTTGTCAACTTAATTCAATTAGAGGCAGAAGAAAAAGTTACAGCGATTATAGGAATCAAAGAATACGATGAAGATGTCAATCTATTTATGGCAACAAAGAAAGGTATTGTTAAGAAAACAAAGCTTTCGGAGTATGCTAGTATTCGAAAAACTGGAAAACAAGCCATTACGATTTTAGATGATGATGAGTTAATTGGTGTTAAGATGACAACTGCTGAAGTTAATATTCTTCTCGTTTCTCAAAAGGGTTATTCTATCTACTTCAATGAAGAAGATGTCCGTAATACAGGAAGAAAATCGATTGGTGTGAGAGGTATGCGACTTCGAGATGGAGATGAAGTAGTTGCTATGCAATTATCAAAACAAGGAGAGTACGCATTAATTGCTTCTGAAAAAGGTTTAGGAAAGAGAACGCGAATCAAAGATTTCAAAGTTCAAAACCGTGGCGGAAAAGGTGTTATTTGCTATAAGGTTTCAGAAAAAACAGGACTAGTTGTTGGTGCAAAGGTACTTAACGAAAAAACTGAAATCATGATGATCACAACAGAAGGAATCGTTATTCGAATGAGTACAGATGATATTTCTGTTATCGGACGAAATACATCAGGCGTGAAGCTTATGAATCTAGCGGAAAATGTGACGGTAGCGAGCATCGCAAAAGTAAGAGAAAGCGATCAAGCAGTTATAGAGTCAGACGAAGAAGAAATCGTTGGCGAAGAAATCACAGAATAAGTAGAGGAAATGTGGAATGCGCACAATAAAATGTGGAGAAATCACAGAAAATATTAAAGAAATGTGCATAGAAGCGAATCATTCTTTATCAGAAGATATGACAAATGCACTTTATCAATCAAAACAACAAGAATCTTCTGCCTTAGGGCAGAGGATTCTTGAACAATTAGAAGAAAATTTAAAAATTGCTAAGGATGAGATGATTCCTATATGCCAAGACACAGGAATGGCAGTTGTTTTTGTGAAAATAGGACAAGAAGTACACATTGAAGATGGACTGATAACGGATGCGATTAATGAAGGGGTTAGGCAAGGTTACAAAGAAGGGTTTTTAAGAAAATCCGTTGTAGCAGATCCTATTTATCGCGAGAATACAAAGGACAATACGCCTGCCGTTATTCACTATGAAATGGTATTAGGTTCTTCTATCGAAATAACGCTTGCTCCAAAGGGCTTTGGTAGTGAAAATATGAGTCGTGTTTTTATGCTAAAACCATCCGATGGAATAGAAGGTGTGAAGAAAGCCATTTTAACATGTGTAGAGGAAGCTGGGCCAAACGCTTGTCCTCCAATGGTTGTTGGTGTTGGAATAGGTGGAACATTTGAAAAGTGTGCATTGTTAGCCAAAAAAGCATTGACAAGAAGTATTAGTGAGTTTTCTAGTATTTCTTATGTTGAGGAATTAGAAAATGAAATGCTCGAAAAAATTAATGCACTTTCCATTGGGCCAGCAGGATTAGGTGGCAAGACAACTTGTTTAGGTATTAATATCGAAACGTATCCAACGCATATCGCAGGACTTCCTGTTGCCATTAATATTTGCTGTCATGTTAACCGTCATTCACATCGAATAATATAAGGAGGAGAAGATGGAATACTATATAAATGCTCCTTTTAATAAAGACACAACAAAAAAAATTCGTGCGGGAGATATGATTTATATTTCTGGAACGATTTATACAGCAAGAGATGCAGCGCATGCACGCATGTATGAGGCTTTACAGAAGGGAAAAACACTTCCACTAGATGTTCAAAATCAAGTTATTTATTATATGGGGCCTTCGCCAGCACGAGAGGGAAAGGCAATTGGATCGGCGGGACCAACAACGGCAAGTCGAATGGATAAATATACACCAGCCCTTCTTGACTTAGGGATGGCAGGTGTTATCGCAAAAGGTAAACGCTCAAAAGAAGTGATTGAAGCATTTGTAAAAAATAAAAGCATTTATTTTGCGGCTATTGGCGGTGCAGGTGCCTTATTGTCAAAATGCATTCTAAAATCAGAAGTAATCGCATATGAAGATCTTGGTGCAGAAGCGATTAGAAAGCTAGAAGTTAAGAATTTTCCTTGTATTGTGATTATTGATCATGAGGGAAATAATTTATACGAGATGTAAAATAGGAGAATTGAAAACCATTGAACGGTTTTCAATTCTCCTATTGTGTGTGTACAATTTTATTTTTTGTGGATAAAGAACATATTATTCTCTATAAATGTGTAAAGAATACCTTCATCAATCAAATAAGAAACATAAGAACGAACCATACTACCAATTAGCGCATGCTGAATTTCATTCAGCGTTAATTCATAGTGATCAAAAAGTTTTTTAATGATGTCTTCAAAGGTAAGCGGTGTTTCGCATAAAGAAGTAATCAACGTAGCAATATCATGTATAACAGAAATATTATAGTCGGCAAGCTCATCAACACAGGTGAGTGGCTCAACATGAGCAGAAACAAATAAGGAAGCGTTGATATTTTTTAGTTCATGAAGTGTTTCAAGCGTTGTCTTAATGTCGTAATTATAAATAATGCGATATTTTTGAATAACCTCTTTACTAGCAAGGGTATCACTAATAAAGACAATATCGTCATCCGTTCGAACACCAATCATCCCATTGCTATGGCCGTGAAGTGGGAAATACGATAAGCCTTCTGGTAGGGAGGCTTCTTCAATAGGAAAGCATTTGCTTGGCTTTGCATAAAGTGCACGATGTAATAAACCTTTGTGCGGAAAACCGCCAAATAAAAAAGAGCTTTCTAAGGTTGTATGTTCAACAAATACCTGGTCTGGCCCATAAGCATAAGCAGGGCAATCATATTTTTTTTGTAAATACGCATTTCCAGCAATATGGTCGGCGTGAAAATGGGTATTGATAATACCTTTTAAGTGCCAGCCTTTTTCAATACAAACATCACTGATTTTTTTGCCCATCTTCTCAAAGCTACCCGTATCAATAACAAAGACATCATCCTCGTTGTATTGATAAAAACCAATACGAGATGGACAATCAATATAATATGTATGTGCTCCAACTTGAATCAATTCATTCATAGTAAAATCCTCCGAAGAATATTATAACACAGGATGAGTTAGTGACAATACATAAATATCAC
>CAZMHF010000019.1:0-35056 GCA_964566025.1 uncultured Lachnospiraceae bacterium
AAGGAAGTTCCACCCACCGCCTAAGAGGCGGGGGACTTCCTTGGGAGGTTAAAACTCTAGTAATACTACCTGTATTTGCGGTAAAATAATTTATAACAACGTGAGCCTTTTACAATGAAAAAACAAGACGATAATAATCACTAAAAGCCCAGCGGCACCTGCAGACCTTAAGTCTCGCAAATGCCTCTGGGTAAAACTTTTTCAGTACCTCAATTCCCGTACCAAACACATCATTTCTTTAGAACAATATACTGATATATAAATATTCTTTTGAAACAGGCCAAAGAACAGCTTAATTGCGCATTGATTAGTGTCGTACTTTTCACTCATCTCTCACTTCTTCAAGAATTTCGTCCATTGCTTCTAGCACCTTATCCATTTGCAAATCCGTACCAATTGTAATGCGCAAATACTCATTGAGAATTGGTTTATCAAAATATCTTACAAAAATCCCACGTTGCTTTAGTTTCGCAAATAGCTCTTTTGCTTGTATTGCTGTATGTTTTGCAAAAATAAAATTTGTCTTTGAATCTGGGAACGAAAAGCCACGTTTTTTTAGTTCAACTTTCATTCGCTCGCGTGTTGCGTTTATTTGTTGAATACATTTTGTAAAATACTCTTCGTCTTGGAGCGAGGCAATTCCAGAAACCATCGTAATCGGATCCATTGTGTATGAATTGTAGGACTGCTTTACATCATTTAATGTTTGGATTAAGTCTGGATGTCCGATAGCAAAACCGATACGACTTCCTGCCATAGAACGTGATTTTGAAAATGTACGGACAACAAGAACATTGTCGTATTTATCAATCAGCGGAAGTGCCGTTGCCTTTTCTCCTGAAAAATCAATATATGCCTCATCTACGATCACTAATGATTCCTCATTTGCTCGAACGATTTCCTCGATATCACAAAGCGCCATATATACAGATGTCGGCGCATTTGGATTTGCTAAAACAATGCCACCATTTGGTTGCATATAGTCTTCTTTTCTTATTGTAAAATCATCTTTTAAAGATGGTTGTTTGTAAGGAATAGCGAACAATTTTGCCCACACATCATAGAACGAATACGTAATATTAGGAAACAAAATCGGTTTCTTGCTTCCGAAAAACGCAAGAAATGCCATCCCTAACACATCATCCGATCCAATTCCTACAAAAACTTGATTCGAGTTAACCTTATAATAAGAGGCTAGTTCATTTACCAATGGCTCAATGTTGCTATTAGGGTACAAGCGCAACGCTGCACAATCATAACCTTCAACCACCTCTTTGACTTTTGGTGATGGAGGATATGGATTTTCATTTGTATTAATCTTTATCACATCTTTTTTTGTCGTTTGCTCGCCCGGTACATAAGGAACAACCTTCTTTGCATTATCTCTCCAAGTTGCCATTGCTATTTACCTCATTTACTTTTTTATCGGTACGTCGTATTTTTTGTATCATACTCTTCATTATATATAAAAACAACACACCACACAATGCACCCAGCGCATCAATTCCAACATCTTTTATAGCTGCCTCTCTGCCCGGAACAACGATTTGGTGTATTTCGTCTGTCACTGCATAAGTTGTCGCGAATACCCATGCCAAAAAGCATCTCCTTCGTCCTGAAAGCGCATAGGTGCTTAACAGTAGCGACGCAAAAATACCTAAGATGGCATATTCGCAAAAATGTGCCACCTTACATATGATTAAATGTGCCTTATTCATAATCGCTTCTTGATCAATTGGTTCTTTTGTTTCAAAATCTGGCACGACTATTTTCACGATTGTTTCGGCAATCACACCACTCGTCCCTGCTGATTCTGTTCCATCTGCTGCGCTGAATGAATAAATCAAGCAACACCATACAAAAACCATTAGAAAATATATTTTTCGTTTCACTCAATCGCTCCCAATTCTTTTAAATATCGATTAAGTGCATCTTGCCATGTCGGAAGCTTGGCGAATCCATTTTCCACAATATTTTTTTGACTCATGCGACTATTGGCTGGTCGTTTTGCTGCCGAGCGAAAGCCTGAGCTATCAACAGGAAGCACGACTACTGGTTTGTCTGTTTGTCTGAAAATTTCACAAGCAAATTCATACCAGCTACAATATCCTTCATTTGTGGCATGGTACTCACCGTACTTTTCTGTTTGAACCATATCCACAAGTAAAGTCGCTAAATCAACTGTATATGTCGGAGAACCAATTTGGTCATTGACTACGGAAACAACGCCTTTTTCGTCGCCTAAGCGAAGCATTGTCTTGATAAAGTTTTTCCCATTCAAACCAAACACCCACGAAATACGCACGATAAAATACTTTTCTAGTAGCGATTTCACTTCTAGCTCTCCTTCGTATTTTGTCAATCCGTAAAAATTCAATGGATCTTTTTTGTCCCCTTCTAAAAATGCAATTTCTCCTTGGCCATCAAATACATAGTCGGTACTAATATAAATCATTTTAATATCGTGCATTTTACACGCATTTGCGATATATCGTGTTCCGTCTACATTGATTTTCCGACAAAGTTCTTGGTTGCTTTCTGCCAAATCAACCGCTGTGTATGCTGCGCAGTGAATCACCGCATCTGGTTTTACGTCATTGATAACTGAATACACTTGCTCTTCGTTTGTAATATCCATTTCGTCGATATCAACGCCGACAACCTCTATCATGCGACTTTTGCATTCATTAACCACATCATACCCTAGTTGGCCTTTTACGCCAGTTACTAGCACCTTCATATAAGCTCCTTTGTTTCGTTCGCTTATAAATTTATCTATAAGCGATCCTTATACATATCGGCAAAATAGTTTTGGTATTCACCTGATAAAATATTTTGCCACCATTTTTTGTTTTCCAAATACCATTCAATTGTTTGTGCAATTCCCGTATCAAAATTGTATTTTGGTACCCAACCTAATTGTGTTTCTAATTTTTTTGGATCAATCGCATAGCGCATATCATGCCCTGGACGATCTTTTACGAAACGGATAAGACTTTCTGGCTTATCTAAAGCTCGCAAAATCGTTTTCACTACTTCAAGGTTCGTTCGTTCGTTATGTCCACCAATATTATATACCTCTCCAATTGTACCATTTCTTAAAATTAAGTCAATTGCTGTACAATGATCTTCTACATGAAGCCAGTCACGCACATTGGCACCATCACCATATACAGGAAGGTCTTCATTTGCTAGTGCACGACTAATCATTAATGGAATCAGTTTCTCTGGGAAATGATATGGTCCATAATTATTTGAGCATCGGCTAATGGTCACAGGAAGCCCAAAGGTTCTATGATAAGCCAATACAAATAAATCAGCACTTGCCTTTGATGATGAATAAGGGCTTGATGTATGAATTGGTGTTTCCTCTGTGAAAAATAAATCAGGGCGATCTAGCGGCAAATCACCATATACTTCATCGGTTGAGACTTGATGATAACGCTTTACTCCATATTTTTTTGAAGCATCTAATAAAACAACGGTTCCTAGCACATTGGTTTGAACAAAAATTCCTGGATCTTCAATTGAGCGATCCACATGACTTTCAGCGGCAAAATTAACTACTGCATCAAAGTTTTCTTTTTCAAATAAATCAAAGATAAATTCTCGATCGGCAATATCGCCTTTTACGAATTTATAATTTTTGCAATCCTTTACGCTGTCCAATGTTTCTAGATTTCCTGCATAGGTTAGTAAATCTAAATTCACGATCATATCTTCAGGATATTGCTTTACCATCATTTGTACAAAATTTCCGCCGATAAATCCAGCACCACCAGTCACTAATATTTTCATTTTCTTCTCTCCTATCGATCAATATATTTTCCATCTAAGATATCTTTTAAGTAAGCACCATATTGATTCTTCTTGTAGATTTCATAGATTTCTTCTAGCTTTTTATCATCAATCCAACCATTCAAATACGCAATTTCTTCTAGGCACGCAATTTTTCTATGTTGGTGTGTCTCCACTGTATAAACAAAATTGGTCGCCTCAACAAGTGATTCATGCGTTCCTGTATCAAGCCATGTAAATCCTTGACCAAGCAATGTTACTTCTAGCTCACCATTTTCAAGGTAAATACGATTCAAGTCTGTAATTTCTAACTCACCTCTTGCGGATGGCTTTAGGTTTTTTGCGTATTCAACTACTTTGTTATCGTAGAAATACAAGCCCGTTACACAATAATTGCTTTTTGGTTTTTCTGGCTTTTCCTCAATTGAAATCGCCTTGCCTTCTTTATCAAATTCAACAATACCAAAGCGTTCTGGATCATCTACGTAATAGCCAAATACGGTTGCACCATTTGTCTTTGTTGCAGCACTAACAAGACGTTTCTTAAGTCCATGACCATGAAAAATATTATCTCCTAAAATCATGGCAACTGGTTCATTTCCAATAAACTCTTCCCCGATAATAAATGCTTGCGCCAAACCATCTGGACTTTCTTGCACAGCATAGGATAATTCAATGCCAAATTGATGTCCGTCACCTAATAAATCTTTAAAACGTGGTGTATCCTCTGGTGTCGAAATAATAAGAATTTCGCGGATTTTTGCATCCATCAGCACACTAAGCGGATAATAAATCATTGGTTTGTCATAAACGGGTAATAGCTGTTTACTTGTTACTTTTGTTAATGGATATAGCCTTGTGCCACTTCCCCCTGCTAAAATAATGCCTTTCATAAAGCCTCCTTCTTGCAAATAAATAAACCTGCCTGCTTTGTTATTTTTATGAAACCTTTTTTGGATTTCTTCTTCTCGAGAAATTCTAGGAATTCCTCATATCGATTATATAAATATTCTTTCTGATTGCCATGGCAGGAAAGAATATAATCGGCAATGGGCTGTACCTCATCAATAATGAGTGAGTCATCGTATTCATGCTTTTCGACAACACTAAAATACTTTTTCAATGTTCTCTCTGCATCTTCTAAACCAAATACTTCACTTAAATTAATCTCTGATAAAACAATGCGTTCATCAAACTCTTTCACAATCGCGTTCATTTCGTACATGTGATTTTGTCCGTATGTACTGCATACAAATTTGCCACCAGGTACTAACACGTCATGTATTTGCGAAAGTGCTTTATCTTGGTCCTTAATGTAAAACATCACATGATTGGCGATAACCACATCTACGCTTTCTGGCTCAAGCATCAACTCCTGACAATCGCGACAATAAAACGTGGGCTTGAGTTTTGTTTTCTTGAGAGTTGCTTTCGCATCTTGCAGCATCCCCGATGAATTATCGGTTAGAATCAGCTGACAACCTTTTGGCAGCATGTCTTGGTTCACTTTCCAAAGCTCGCCATTTCCACACCCAATTTCCAAAATGCGCTCTCCTTGCTTAATTTGCGTTTTGTCAAAAATCCATTGAAACCATGGAATGGGGTTTTGCGAATAAATGCGGTGCAAATCGATTCTTGTTTTCGTATTTTTTTCGTTCTTATATTGATCTGCTAAATCCTTTTCCATGCTAATAACATGAATGAGTTGTAGCATTTGCCGCCAATCAATCTCCTTGTTTTTTTCAAAGCGTCTTGATGTTTCTTCAATCGCTTCTGCCATTTGCTCAAAATTCTCAATTTTCTTTCGGATCAGTTCCAGTTGTAAAGCAAATGATTCTTCAACATAGTCAAGGTCCTTGTCGTTCATCGTAATATCCACAATTTGCTCAATGGAAAATCCAAAGTACTTAAGTGCTAATATCTTTTGTAGTTTTGCAAAATCGCTGTCCGTATATAAGCGGTATCCATTATCACTTACATGAGAGGGTTTTAGAAGTCCTGCCTTATCATAGTAGCGAATGGTTCTTACCGTCACATTTGCTTTTTTGGCGAAATCGCCTGTCGTATATATTTTTTTTTGATTCACTCGGCAACCTCGCTTTCATTAACTATCATGGCGCAACTATGACGTTAACGTCATTCTAAAGCATTACCCTAGGTCATAGTCAAGTACTTTTTTTAATTTTCTTATTTCGTAAGAATTTCTTCACAAATTCGACCACATTCTGCAATACCTTTTATGAAAATTCATTGTATACTATATATATCTTTTTCATAATAATTATCATATTAAAAGAGCAGATAAAAAACAATCCCCTTGTTTTATCTGCCTTTTTTAATGTGTACAAAACAAACGGCGAAGTGAATTTCTCACTTCGCCGTCACGCTATTTATCCCGCTTCATTTAGGTTCGACAACTTCTGGGCTTGGTCGGCAGCAATAACGCTGTCGATTAACTCATCTAAATCACCTTCCATAATGGAATCAATTTTATATAACGTCAACTTAATTCGATGGTCTGTCACACGTCCTTGTGGGAAATTAAATGTGCGAATTTTTTCAGAACGATCACCCGTTCCTACTTGACCACGTCGCTCCTGCGCCTCTGCTTCTTGCTTTTTTGCAATTTCCAAATCGAAAAGTTTTGCACGCAATACTTTCAATGCTTTTTCTTTGTTTTTTAATTGCGACTTCTCATCTTGACACGAAATCACAATACCTGTTGGTAAATGTGTTAAACGAACTGCTGAATCCGTTGTATTAACGCATTGTCCACCATTTCCAGATGCACGAAATACATCAAATTTGCAATCATTCATATCCAGTTGAACATCCACATCCTCTGCCTCTGGCATAATGGCAACGGTACACGTCGATGTATGAATTCTACCACCGCTTTCAGTCTCTGGCACACGCTGAACACGATGAACGCCTGACTCATATTTCATCTTTGAATAAACGCCTTGTCCCGATATCATAAAGACAACTTCTTTCATGCCACCGATTCCGCTTTCATTCACACTAATTAATTCGCATCTCCAACGATTATGCTCCGCATAGCGATTGTACATACGATATAGTTGTGCCGAAAACAACGCTGCTTCGTCTCCACCTGCACCTGCTCTAATCTCTACGATAACATTTTTGTCGTCATTTGGATCTTTTGGCAACAAGAGAATTTTAAGCGTTGTTTCCAACTCGATAATTTCTTGTTTTGCTGCTGCTAATTCTTCTTTTAACATATCACGCATTTCTTCATCGCTCTCTGAATCAAGCATCTCTAAACTATCTGCTACCGTTTGCTTTGCAGCTTTATACGATTTGTATGCTTCAACAACTGGTTCTAAATCTGCATGCTCTTTCATCAATTTGCGATAACGATTCTGATCCTCCAGTAAAAATGGATTATTCATTTCTTCTAAAATTTCTTCAAAACGTATTAAAATATCTTCTAAACGATCAAACATAATTACTCCTTCTTGTTTTTATTCGCTTTAATGATACGGTTGTGTCCCGCGTAATCATTTATAATCTCCATTTCGTAAAAATCATTTTCATTGCACATATGTAGGACATCACTTGCTTGACTTTGACCAATTTCCATCAAAATCACGCCATTCTCAGCCAAATAATCCTTTGCTTTTGTAAGAATTCTCCGATAAAAAGCTAAGCCGTTTTCTTCGGCAAATAATGCAATCTGCGGCTCGTGCCACTTCACCTCCGCCATCAAATCTGCTTCCTCTGCTCTACTTATGTATGGAGGATTTGTCACAATGATATCAAAGATTTCATCATTAAGTGGCTCAAACAAGTCACCTTCCAGCAATGTAATATCTGCTTCCAACTGACAAGCATTTTTCTTTGCCACCTTCAATGCTTCCTTAGATATATCCGTAGCAACCACTTGTATTTGTTCTCTTTCTTTTTTTAGTGAAATAGCAATGCATCCTGAACCAGTGCATAAATCAAGCATTCGTACGGGGTATGACTTTTTTTTATCAATTTCTTTTAATGCTTCCTCTACTAGATTTTCTGTATCCTGTCTAGGAATCAATACATGCTCATTCACAAAAAAAGTATGGCGGTAAAACGCTTGCTCTTTAGTAATGTGTTGCAGCGGTACATACTCGCATCGCTTTTTTATAGCATCTTCAAACAACTGCATACTTGTTTGGCTAATTTCTTTTTCTATATGGCAATCAAGCAAAAAATCGCTTCGCTTCACACCAAAAAAATGCTCCATCAACAAAAATGCGTCGATTTTATAATCTGTAATGCTATGTCTCTGCAGGTCGTTTATTGCTTTTTGGTACAATGCTCCCCATGTCGTTTTTATCACTTCAATCTTCCTTTACAACATCTATTTCTTTTATCATTGCTTCAGATTCAGAAACCTTCGGGCTTTCTTCAAAATGAACGTCAAAATTTTCTGTCAAATATTCTTTCCAATCAAACACAGCCTCTACCGCTACAATAGCCACTTCCACCATCGAATCATCTGGTTCTTTTGTCGTTAGTTTTTGAAGTGCCATACCTGGCTTGCTTAAAAAGCGAATAATGATATTATCGCTGTTTCCTGCCAAGCGCAAAAACTCATAGGAAATACCAGCCACGATTGGTACCAAAACAACTCGACTAAGTACACGCAACGCCAGGTTTGTAATCGGATAAATTGTCGAAACAATGATATTCACCACTAGCATAATAACCATTACAATCAATAAGAAACTTGTTCCACAACGCTTATGTAGTCGAGAACTTTTTTGAACATTTTCGACTGTTAATACTTTGCCATGCTCAATGCAGTTAATGCATTTATGCTCTGCTCCATGATACATATACACACGCTTAATATCCGAAAGGAATGAAATGGCGACTACATAGCATACAAACAGTAGCACACGAAATACACCTTCAAAAACAATTAACAGCATATCATTCTTCATCAAGCCCTTTGCGAAATTAGAAACGAATACCGGTAACACCATAAAAAGTGCAATCGCTAATATAATGGACATAGCAATTGTACACCCCATAACTACCGTTTCTGCTTTATCTTTAAATACTTTTTTCATGAATAATGTGAAACGGTCTGGCTCTGCTGATGGCCCCTCATCCTCAAAGAAGGACGCCGAAAATGCTATCGTAGACATCCCTAGCACCATCGAATCCACAAAGCTAAATACGCCTCGCAAAAACGGAATTTGTCTTGTTTTTTTCACCTTATCGCTTTTATTGACTTTTTCCTTTTTAACTTCAATTTCGTTGTCAGGTTTTCGAACGGCAATCGCATACTCATTTTGATTTCTCATCATAATGCCCTCAATAACCGCTTGTCCACCGATTCCTGATGATTTCATACCCAACTCCTCTCCGAAATAATAAACGAAAAAGAAGTTGAGGCCTAGTTGCCTCAACCTCTATGTGTAAATTATTCGCTTGAATCAATTTATTCTCTAAGCAATTATTGCTCAGATTTAACACCATAACGACGGTTAAACTGTTCGATACGACCTTTTGCATTTGCTGCTTTTTGTTGTCCTGTATAAAAAGGATGACACTTTGAGCAAATTTCTGTATGGATTTTTTCTTTTGTCGAACCAGTTGTAAATTCATTTCCACAGTTACATGTTACTGTCGCTTGGAAATATTGTGGATGGATTCCTTCTTTCATCTTAAATACCTCTTCATCTTTTTTTATTGTTCTTGGACAATATGATTCTGCCTTTATTTCAGACAGTATTCTGATTTTAGCACATATTAAATTCATATGCAAGCGGTTTTTTGAGACTTATTCTAATACGTCAAACAAACTATATTATTCTTCTTTTGCCATATGGATTTTAATATGCACATCATCTAATTGCTTTTGTTCTACCGTAGCTGGCGATCCCATCATCACATCCATCGCCATTTTATTCATAGGGAAGGCGATAATTTCTCGAATACTTTCCTCGCCGCAAAGTAGCATTACTAGACGATCAACGCCTGGTGCCGCACCCGCATGTGTAGGCGCTCCATAACAAAAAGCATTGTACATCGCTGGAAATTTTGCTTTTACATCGTCTTCACCAAGGCCAACCAATTCAAAGGCTTTAATCATAATCTCAGGATTGTGGTTTCGAACAGCACCCGAAGCCGTTTCTAGACCATTGCACACTAAATCATATTGGTATGCCAATATATCTAGTGGATTTTGATTTAGCAAATCATCCATTCCACCCTTTGGCATCGAAAATGGGTTATGGCAAAACTCTAGTTCATTAGATTCTTCACCGATTTCATACATTGGAAAATCAACAATCCAGCATAATTCGTAACACTCTTTGTTCATATGATTGTCACTTGCTTGTCCCATCAGTTTACGAAGAACACCTGCTGTTTTTTGTGCTACTTGCTTTTTGCCTGCTGCAAGTCCCACAAAATCACCTGCTTTAAGTCCAAGCGTATTGATAATTTCATCTTTCTTTTCCACCAAAAACTTTGAAATACCACCAACTAGCTCCCCATTTTCGTCCACTTTAAACCAAAACGCTTTGTTTGCTGTTTGAATTTCAACATCTGCACATATTTTATCAATAACTTTTCGTGTCGCCGTAAAATTGTCTGCAACAACTGCTTTTATTATATGGTTTTCAAAAGGCGCAAATCCACAAGATGCCAATAATTCTGTCGCATCCGTAATCACTAAATCAATTCGTAAATCTGGCTTATCCGTTCCGTACTTCTCTAACGCTTCTAAATATGGAATGCGCTTAAACGGTGCTGGAGAGATTTTTTTATACACTCCGTACTTTTCAAATACAGGCACTAGCACTTCCTCTAATATATTAAAAACATCTTCTTGCGTAGCAAATGCCATTTCCATATCTAATTGATAAAATTCGCCTGGTGTACGATCGGCCCTTGCGTCTTCATCACGAAAGCAAGGAGCAATTTGGAAATAACGGTCAAAACCCGATGCCATCAACAATTGCTTAAACTGTTGTGGTGCCTGTGGTAATGCGTAGAATTTTCCTGGATGCTTTCTTGCTGGCACCAAATAGTCGCGCGCACCTTCTGGAGATGAACATGTCAAAATTGGTGTCGTAATTTCTAGGAAATCTAAATTTGTCATGCGACTTCTAAGCTCCGAAACCACTTGGCTACGCATGATAATGCGATCCTTCACTGCTGGATTCCTAAGATCAAGAAAACGATATTTTAAACGAATATTCTCATCTGCTTCTTTTGATTGGTTCACTTCAAATGGCAATGCATTGTAAAAACATTTCCCTAATACGTTGATAGCTGTTGGTACAACCTCTATATCCCCTGTTGCAATGGCGGAATTTTTACTTGAACGCTCGCGCACAATTCCCTCAATGGATAATGTCGTTTCCTTATTAATTCCATCAATGATTTCCATCATCTCTTCCGTTTCAATGACAACTTGTGTCGTTCCAAAATAATCACGCAAAATCAAAAATCCAAGATTTTTGCTGACTTTTCGAATATTCTCATACCAACCAACAAGTGTGACAACTTCTTCAATATTGGTTTGATTTAATTCATTACAATTGTGCGTTCTAGATTGAATCATTTTTATTCTTCCTTTGTTTTTATTCTGAGGACTTGTTTTCGGAAAGCAAATCCCTTAAAACCTTGGTGCTAATTATAGCAAATTGGTTTTTTGTTTGCAATACTACTTTGGAACTACAATAGCTTTTGCATAAGATAAGCGTAAATTGTTTGGTTTTCCTTTTTCCATTTGTCGCACACATTTTCTGCTTGCTCAAGTGTTGGAACGCTTATTTTCATATCAAAAATGCTTATCTTCCCTTCTCTAATCTCGCAATGCACTATATAATCTTGCGTAGAAGAGCGGTAATATTCAGCGATAATTCCTATTTCAGAGCGAAATTTAAATTTGTTTTTCGCAATATACTCTGTAATATCATTTTTGATTTCGTCGGAAATTTTGCCATTAAAATAGCTTAATGTTTCCTCTCCCTCTGGCGTCAATTCAAAACGTGTGCTATTGCCGATTGTTTCTTCTGCAATTAAATTCACTTCCTTTAAATCATTTAAGGCTGTTTGAACAACAAAATATTGCGTATATTCGTATTTTACAAAGAAATCTGTCACTTGACTATTTGTCAAAGGAAAATTCACTTTATGTAACATATGCATAATCATTAACTTATATAGTGTTTGGGCTTCATTCTCCATACATACCTCCTACATGATTTATCACAGCTTCACAAACGCAATCAGCTACTCGTGGATCAAATGGTAATGGCAATATACAATCCACAGCTAACTCCTCTTCGCTAACTAAACTAGCAATTGCCTTAGCCGCTGCAAGCTTCATCTCATCAGTAATGGAAGTCGCCCTGCTTTGTAATGCTCCTTTGAAAATTCCTGGAAAAATCAAAACGTTGTTGACTTGATTCGGGAAATCTGAACGCCCTGTTCCAACAACCAATGCGCCTGCCTCCTTCGCCAAATCTGGCATAATCTCTGGCATAGGATTTGCCATCGCAAACAATATGCTATCCTTATTCATCGATGCAACCATTTCCTTTGTCACAATACCTGGCGCAGAAACGCCAACAAATATATCGGCACCCACTAATGCATCTGACAAGCTTCCCTTCTTATTTGAAAGGTTCGTAACCTCTGTCATTTTTTCTTGCATCCAATTCATGCCTTCCATCCCTTTGTACAACAGACCTTCTCTATCGCACAAGGAAATGTTTTTGAATCCATATCGCAAAAGAAGCTTCGCAATAGCAATACCAGCCGAACCAGCGCCATTAATCACAACATTTGCGTGTATATCTTTTTTTGCGACTTTTAATGCATTAATAATGCCCGCTAATACAACAATCGCTGTACCATGCTGGTCATCATGGAAAACAGGTATGGATAATGCCTCTTTTAATCGTTCTTCAATTTCAAAGCAACGTGGCGCACTAATATCTTCAAGATTAATCCCGCCAAATGCAGGAGCAATTCGTATAACGGTCTCAATAATTTCTTCTGTATCTTGTGTATCTAAGCAAATCGGAAAAGCGTTCACGCCACCAAATTCTTTAAACAATACGGCTTTCCCTTCCATCACAGGCATCGCTGCCAATGGTCCGATATTCCCCAATCCTAGCACAGCACTTCCATCTGAAACAACAGCAACCGTGTTAGATTTAATGGTATATTGATAGGCGCTATCAGGATTTTTGGCAATTTCCTCACAAGGTCTTGCCACTCCTGGTGTATACGCAATTGAAAGCGCTTCTTTTGAGTCAACTTTTACTTTTGATTCAATTGATAATTTCCCTTTCCATTCTTCATGTGCTTTTAATGCTTCTTCGTATACTGACATAACGCCTCCTGAACAAATATTTATGCAATAATCATAACATCATATTTACTTTTTCGCAACAATCGTGTATGATGAACTTTAGTAACGCGTTTCTTTCTATGGGAAAGCCGTACCAATTAAATATCCGGAGGATTTTATGAGTTCAGATTATGTAACAGAAGACATGCTAAAAACATTTAAATTGCATGAGCTTCGCGAGATCGCAAAAGCAGCAGGTCTCAAAAATGTTGGTGTCTTCAAAAAAGCCGAATTGATTTCTATGATCGTAGAGGTCGGTAGACAACGAACAGACACTACCCTTTCTAAAAACATCTCTTCATCTACAGAAATGAATCCCACACCGCAAGTTGAGCCAGAAAATAAAGCTGATTCAGATTATTCACAAGAACCTACTATGCGCCAAAGAAAAGAAGTTCCTCGCCCTAAAAAGCGAGTATTTCAGGAGCCAAACACCGCTTTTGCTCCCAATTCTTTTATTCCAAAAAAGGAGCTCCCCAAAACAACCATTTCAAAGGTTACCTCTACAGGATCGCATGTTTCGCATACACTCTCCCCACATTTGATGAGTTCCATGACATCTGCACGCACTGCGCCACCAGATTATGTTGTGACGATTAATCATGAAGATGTTGCACCTGTACCTCTCATTGTACGAGAGGCATCTCCTGAGGTTTCTACAAAAGAGGCGAATGTGCTTCTTGTAGAATCAAATACCTCAACTGAGGCAGATGGTGTTTTAGAAATCATGCCAGACGGCTTTGGTTTTATTCGTTCAGAAAATTATCTTCCTGGCGATAGCGATATTTATGTTTCGCCATCCCAAATACGGAAATTCAACTTGAAAACGGGCGATATCATCATTGGCCAAACAAAACCTCGCTCATCGTCCGAAAAATTTGCAGCCCTTATGCATGTTTCCTCTGTCAATGACTTTCCTCCAGAAGAATCCTCTGCGCGCAAGGCATTCGAAGAATTGACACCCATTTTCCCTAATAAACGAATCAAATTAGAAACGCCTAATTGCCCACTTTCGATGCGTTTACTTGATTTAATCAGCCCAATCGGATTTGGTCAGCGTGGTATGATTGTTGCTCCACCAAAAACAGGAAAAACAACTCTTCTTAAGCAAATTGCAAAAGCCATTACGACGAATCATCCTGATATGTACACGATTGTTTTACTAATTGATGAAAGGCCTGAAGAAGTTACAGATATAAAAGAAGCAATCCAAGGAAAAAATGTGGATGTTATTTATTCGACCTTTGATGAGCTTCCAGAGCATCACAAACGTGTATCGGAAATGGTTATCGAACGTGCAAAACGCCTTGTTGAGCACAAAAAAGATGTGATTATATTATTGGATAGCATTACTCGACTCGCAAGAGCCTACAACCTTACCGTCACACCAAGCGGACGCACATTATCGGGAGGACTTGATCCTGCGGCACTTCACATGCCAAAAAAATTCTTTGGTGCTGCTCGAAATATGCGCGAGGGAGGAAGTCTTACGATTTTGGCAACTTCCTTAATTGAAACAGGAAGCCGTATGGACGATGTTGTTTTCGAAGAATTTAAAGGCACTGGAAATATGGAGCTCATTCTTGATCGAAAATTATCAGAAAAGCGTATTTATCCCGCGATTGACATCTCTCGTTCTAGTACTCGAAACGAAGATTTATTGCTTACTCCAACCGAATTAGAAGCTATCTATAAAATTCGAAAGGCTACTAGCAAGGAGCGCAATGACGATGCCATCGAAAAAGTTATATCGATTTTTCAAAAAACAAAAAGCAACGAGGAAACTATCAATCAAATTTTAGATCAATTACAATAGTTTTACCAAATAAAAAAGGCTGCTGTAAAACCACTCATTCGACGTGATTTTTACAACAGTCTTTTTATGTTTATTCGCTTAGATACGAATCAATAATTGCCCATATTTCATCTCTTCCTTGCTTTGTTTCAGCAGAAAAAGGAACTAATTTTGTTTCTTTTGATAATTCCATTGTTGTGCGAATTTGCTTAACATGCTTTGCAACTTGACTTCTTTTTAGTTTATCAAGCTTTGTTGCAATAATGATTGGCTCATAACCATTTGCCAAAAGCCATTCATACATAATCTTATCATTTTCAGATGGGACGTGTCTTATGTCGATTAATAAGAAAATAACGCGCAATTGTTTTGCGTTATTAAGGTATCTTTCGATTAATTGTCCCCACTTTTCTTTGATGGATTGTGAAACCTTCGCATAACCATACCCTGGCAAATCCACATAATACAACGCATCGTTGATATTGTAGAAATTAATCGTTTGTGTTTTTCCTGGCGAGGAGCTAGTTCTAGCATATGCCTTACGATTCATTAAAGCATTAATCAAAGATGATTTTCCTACATTGGATTTTCCTGAAAAAGCAAATTCGGGCAATAAATTTTCTGGCAATACACTTGTCACACCGCAAACGGTTTCTAAATTAACGCTTTTAATTATCATGGAATCTCCTACTTGTGCTATGCAGTCTCTGGCTTTTTCTTAGCTCTTGGCGCTTCTTTTATCACCTTTTCTTCACGCACGACTAGTTCAGGCTTCGCATTTTTCAAAATAACTTCTTTTGTAATGCGGCACTTTCCGACTTTTTCATCGGATGGTAGCTCAAACATCGTATCCATCATCGCTCTTTCGATAATCGCACGCAATCCTCTAGCCCCTGTCTTTCGCTCAATCGCCAAATCCGCAATGGCATCTAGTGCCTCTTGGTCATATTCTAATGCCACATCATCAAGTTCAAACAGGCGAATATATTGCTTCAAAATAGCATTCTTTGGTTCTGTTAAAATACGAATCAACGCTTCACGATCTAGCATATCTAGAGAAACGGTCACTGGCAAACGACCAATAAACTCTGGGATCAAACCAAACTTCACTAAGTCCTCTGGCAACGCCTCACGGAAGAGTTCTCCTATATTTTTGTCAATCTTCGATTCAATCACCGAATTGAAACCGATTGATTTCTTACCTGTTCTGCTTTCGACAATTTGTGCAAGTCGCTCAAATGCACCACCACAAATAAATAGAATATTGGTGGTATCAATATGCAACATTTCTTGTTGTGGATGCTTGCGCCCACCTTGAGGAGGAACACTCGCGACCGTACCTTCTAAAATTTTGAGAAGCGCTTGTTGGACACCTTCTCCAGAAACATCACGTGTAATCGACGTATTTTCTGATTTTCGAGCAATTTTATCAATTTCATCAATGTAAATAATGCCATGTTCAGCTTCTTCGATATCATAGTCCGCTGCTTGAATTAGACGAAGTAAAATATTTTCTACATCTTCTCCAACATAGCCTGCCTCTGTCAAAGCGGTTGCATCAGCAATTGCAAAAGGTACATTTAAGATTTTCGCCAACGTTTGAGCCAAAAAAGTCTTTCCTGAACCTGTTGGTCCTAACAATAAAATATTGCTCTTTTGGATATCAACATCACCTGGCGTTTCTTTTGCTAAATTTCTCTTATAATGATTATATACAGCTACTGCCAATGCTTTTTTTGCTTCATCTTGGCCAATAACATATTCGTCTAAATGCTTTTTTATTTCGCGAGGTTTTAGAAGATTGATTCCTTTGTTATGGCTAGATCCATTTGCATTCATTTCGAATTCTTCGTGTATAATCTCTGCACAAATATCAACACATTCGTCACAAATAAAAACATCATTAATTCCAGCAATCAATTTTTGGACCTGTTTTTGTGGTTTGTCACAAAACGAACAACGTAGTAGCTCGTTTATTTTATCGCTCATAAATCTCCTTTACTAATTGCGTCTTTCAAATACTTCATCGATTAAACCATAGTCTTTTGCTTCGGTTGCAGACATATAGTAATCTCTCTCTGTATCTAATGCAATCTTATCAAATGGCTGCCCTGTGTTCTCAGCAAGCATTTCGTTTAATTTTTTCTTTGTGCGAAGAATATGATCAGCTACAATTTGAATTTCTGTCGCTTGACCTCTTGCACCACCAGATGGCTGATGGATCATCACTTCAGCATTTGGAAGTGCAAAACGTTTGCCTTTTGTTCCACCTGCTAAAAGGAAAGCTCCCATACTTGCTGACATACCAACACAAATTGTCGATACGTCACATTTGATATATTTCATTGTGTCATATATCGCTAAGCCCGCTGTTACCGAACCACCAGGACTATTAATATATAAGCTAATATCTTTATTTGGATCTTGTGATTCCAAGAATAAAAGTTGTGCGATAATAATGCTTGCACTTACATCTGTTACCTCTTCACCTAAGAAGATAATACGATCCTTCAATAAGCGTGAATAAATATCATAGGAGCGTTCTCCTTGATTGGTTTGTTCAATGACATAAGGTACTAATGACATAAGATCTCCTTTCTATTTATGTTGTAGTTATTTTGCTTCTGCTACAATCATATCAACTGCTTTTTGGATAGCGAAATCAAGCTTGATTGATTTAACGCCTTCTTCACCAACTGCTTCTCTAACTGTCTCAATTGGCATATTGTATGCTGTTGCCATCTCTGCCAATTGCTTCTCAACATCTTCATCAGTTCCTTGAATATTTTCAACTTCAACGATTTTTTCAAGTACCAATCTTGTTGAGATTCTTTGAATCGCTTGTGGCTTCATTTGTTCTCTTAATGTTTGAGGTGTTGCACCTGTGAATTGCATGTATTGTTCCATTGTCAATCCATTTTGTTGCATACGTTGTGCAAAGTCTTGCATAAGATGGTCAACTTCTGCATCAATTGATAATGGGGAAATCTCAAACTTAGCATTTGCAACTACTTGCTCTACTAATTTGTTTTCGAAAGCAGCAACTGCTTCTTTTTCTTTTTTCTCAGCAATACCAGCTTTAACGCTTTCTTTGTATTCTTCAAATGTATCAAACTCTGAAACTTCTGATGCAAATTCATCATCTAATTCAGGTAAAACCTTTTCTTTGATTGCATTAACCTTTACTTTAAATAGTGCTGGTTTTCCTGCAAGTTCTTCTGCTTGGTATTGCTCTGGAAATGTAACCGCTACATCTACTTCATCTCCAATGCTTTTTCCAACTAATTGGTCTTCAAAATTGTCAATAAAACTATGTGAGCCAATTGTCAATTCAAAATTATCGCCTTTTCCGCCTTCGAATGCTACATCATCAACAAATCCTTCGAAATCAATTACTGCAATATCGCCTTCTTTAATCGCACGATCTTCCACTTCTGCAATACTTGAGTTTTGTTCTTGTGCCATCGAAATTTCTTTTTCGATTTCTTCGTCTAATACTTCAACCGATTGTTTTTCAGCAGTAAGTCCTTTGTAATCACCTAGTTCGATTTCTGGTTTTACACCAACCTTTGCTGTAAAAATAAATGATTTGCCTTTTTCAATTTGTGTTACATCAATTTCTCCTGGATTCGACATAACGATTACGCCGCTTGCCTCTACTGCGTCTGGATATGCTTCTTGCATCGCATAGTTTGCTGCTTCTTCATAGAAAATATTTGCGCCATACAATTTTTCAATCATATTTCGTGGAGCTTTTCCTTTTCTGAACCCTTGAATGTTGATATCACCTTTCATCTTCAAATAAGCTTTTTGTAATGCCTCTTCGAATTTGTCTGCTGATACTTCAATGGTTAGTTTTACTTCACTATTCTCTAATTTCTCGATTTGTACACTCATTTTAATGCTCCTCTTAATATATTCTTGATTTTTTCGTTGTATCAGCTTCTCTGATAATCAACAAATATTGATTATAACATATTTCACTTCTTTTCGCTAGTGCTTATTCAAAACTACTGTTGGTCTTTTGTAAAATAGCATTTGATTATTTGCCAACACCTTTTGTCATCATATTGACAAACCATTTACCGCCTTCTGTCAGTTGGGAAATCGTCCATCCAGAATACGTACCGACATTGCTACTAATTAGCGCTGATTTTTCGGCTTTATTGGATAAATTCCAAACACAATAGCTTATGTTATGACTATTCAAGAAGTTCATCCATGAATTAGCTTCCCCTAAGTCATAGCTGCCGTTTCCATCTGCTGAACACACACCAAATTCGCTCACAAACAACGGCAATCCCTTATTAAGTGCTGCGGTTGCTTTATTTCGCAATGCCTGCTTATGTGTTGCCGTGTAAAAATGCAAAGCGTACATGATATTCTTATGTCCTTTAATTGGATCATTTGCTACGACATCGACATCCTGCGACCATGTTGGTGTACCAACGATAATAATGGCATCCTTATCAATAGCACGAATAGCAGGAATTACTTCCTCGGCATATTTTTTTATCTCACTCCATGAAACGTTATTTGGTTCATTGCAAATTTCATAAATCACGTTGTCGTAGTTTTTGTACAGACTTGCCATCTCTTTAAAAAACAAAATGGCTTCGCTTTTGTTTATGTTTGGATTGTTATCCTCTAATATATGCCAATCTATAATGACATACATCCCTAGCTCGCTTGCATATTTCACACCGTTTTTCACTAAATTCTTAAGCTTTGTTTTTTCTGCGCTACTTCCTTGGCAATATCCTTGTGAATACATCGCTAGTCGAATTACATTGCTATTCCACTGGTCACGCATCGTTTGAAAACCTGCCTTATTGACATACTCCTTGAACCACTCGATACCATGTGTACTAACACCTTTTAATTGATACGGTTTTCCTTTCGCGTCAATTATATTTGTGCCTGAAACACTTAATTTTCCATGGTTTGCAAGTGGTGTGCCTGTTTCTTTCACTATAGGCGCAGCTGGTGCTGGCGTTTCTACAACTGGTGGAACATTTTGTTCAGGCGATGAATTCCCTGCTGGTGCATTGGCAGATGTCGTCTCAATTTTTTTGCTCACAAGACTAACTGGACCATTTGAGCGAACAATGATTCCGATATCTGTTTTCTTTTCACCTGGATTGATTTGTGCATTATACTCTGCTGGTGTTAACGTAATGGTTTTCCCAGAAGCAGTTGCCGTGCAACTCCAATTTTGATTAATTTCTACCGTCCCTGAAAATGTCAAAACTACTTTCCACGAATCAATTACGGATGTTGAGGTATTTTCGACAATTACCACATATTGCGCGTTAGTATCCGCTCCTTCTCCCCATTGTTTTGTGACCTCTGCCACAACCTTCCCTTGCTCAACAACATTTGCCTTTGGCGGTGTTGGTGTTGGCGTCGGCTTTGGTGTTGGTGTCGGCTTTGGTGTTGGTGTTGGCTTTGGTGTCGGTGTTGGCGAAGTCGGCGTTGGTTTCTTCGATTCCTCTGCAACGTCCCCCTTTGGCGAAGTCGGCGTTGGTTTCTTTGATTCCTCTGCGATATTTGTTGTTGACGTCGTCGGTGCTGGCTTCTTCGATTCCTCTTCACTATCCGTCTCTGTCGTCGTCTGTGCAGATTGCGTTGGCTTTTTCGCTGGCGTGCTAGTCTTTGGGTCTTCTGTTGTTTCAACTTCTAACACATCTTCACCAGATACTTCTTCTGTTTTATCCACTTTAGCTTGTGAATGGTCTTTTGTTTCTTCAATACCGTTAGCAACTTCTTCATTTGTCGTTTTTTCTGCAGCATTTTCCCCCGCTATTTGAGGGCGCTTTCCTTTGTTTTCTTGCGAGGAATTTGTCAACATACACGCAATCACAATCAGAACAATCGCCACCGTGCTTGCTAATAAAATTCTACTTGCCAATGATAGCTTTTTCCAAAACAAAACAATTGCTGCTTTCTTTTTTGAATTTGTATCTTCCTCCATTTGCGCCTTCCTTCACTAATTAATTATTTATTTAATTTACTTCAAACTCGATATTGCGAATTTTATATTCTTCTGCAGAAAACATCAATACAATTTGGAGATCATCATGTTGAGTTTCTATGTCCAATGAATAATTATCTTTTGTTGGGTTGATTGTGATTCCTGCTTTATCGCTTTTGACTGTGCAATTCTTCACAAATACGACACTAGCCGATTTATCAAATTCGATTTTCATATTCCAAGAATTGATTTTTTTATCACCTTCGTTTTCTATCTTCACATCATATATAGCGGTGTAATTTCCGTTTGATTCAGAAAAGCTTTTTCTTTTCATCTCAAAGCTCATGCCATTTTCTACTTTTGAAAATTCATATGTTCCGCTTTCCTCTGTAGATCCTACTTCACTCGTTTCTGGTGCTTTTGTTTGTTCTTCTGTTTTATCAATCAAATCTTTCGGAGGTGTTCCTGCTGACTGTCCAACTGGTGTCAACAAGCTTGCAACAATAATCGCAACAAGAACTAAACACGAAATAATGATGATTTTGCCTGCCATGCCCAAACGAGCCCAATAAGAGCCACGCTTTTGGCTGACTCCCTCTGTTTCAATCGTATCTTTTAATGCCATACCCTTATCTCCTTGCTTTATTTTATTTTTATACTTGCAAACTAATTGTCACAAACCATTACCGACAACCGTAAGTCCTTATATTATACAACCTAGCGCTATCAAATGCAAACAATTTGCCATGTGAAATCACCTATTATTTTGATAGGCGTTACAAGTCAAATGTTCGCTTGCTTCAAAAGAGAATTTACTATAAAATGATTTCATCAGGTACTCACAATTCACACTGCATAAATTGCAGTCTCACTTACACTTAACACGCATGAGGTTTTTATGGAAATTGAACGCAAATTCTTAATCAACAGCATCCCCACACAATTAACTAGCTATCCTTGTCGAAACTTGGAGCAAGCCTATTTATGCACCGATCCCGTTGTGCGCATCCGAAAGGATAATGAGCGATATGAAATCACTACAAAATCATCTGGCGCTCTTTCTCGTAGCGAAACCACGATGCCTCTTTCCAAAGAAGCGTATGAACAATTAAAAAACAAATCTGAGGGCAATATCATTACAAAAAATCGCTACGAAATACCTTTTGGCGCTTATGTTATTGAATTCGATTGTTTTTTCGGATCATTTTTGGGTCTTTTTTATGCAGAAGTTGAATTTCCTTCCGAAGAAGAGGCACTTTCTTTTGTCCCTCCAAAATGGTTTGGCAAGGAAGTCACTTATTTATTTGAGTTTACGAATGCTGCATTGTCTACACTAGCACCCAAAGACATTCCTTCATTTTTAGAAACCCATCGATAGTCAATCTAGATACTATATTATAATCTATCTTCTTTTTGATTTTCTACATTGATATATTTCAAAAATACGATAAACTTAGCTTGAATAAAAGGAGTAACATTGGTATACTTTTTATAACAAATTTAATACGGAGGTTAATGATGAAATACGGTTACTTTGACAGCACTAACAAGGAATATGTCATTACAAGTCCTAACACCCCTGCTCCATGGGCGAACTATCTAGGTTCACCTGAATATGGTGCAATCATTTCAAACAACTCAGGCGGTTACAGCTTCGTAAAAAGTGGCGCTAATGGACGTTTGATTCGTTACCATTTTAACAGCGATGATACACCTGGACGTTACATCTATTTGCGTGATGATGATACAAGCGATTATTGGTCAGCATCTTGGCAACCAGTTGGCAAGGATTTATCTGTTTACAAAAACACTTGTCACCACGGTACTGCTTACACGAATATCGTTGCAGAATATGCCGATATCAAGTCAGAGGTTCTCTACTATGTACCTCTTAACAAAACGTATGAAGTATGGCGTGCAAAAATCACAAATAACTCAAACGCCGTACGCAACTTAAGTACATTTGGATTTGCTGAATTCACAAACGAATCTAATTATGAGAATGATCAAGTCAACCTTCAATACACTTTATTCATTACAAGAACCTATTACAAAAACAACAAAATCGTTCAAACGATCAATGAAAATTGTTCTGGCGCTGCAAAAGAAGGCTATCCAACAACTGGCGGCGAGCGTTTCCTCGGTTTAGTTGGTTCTGACGTTGCTTCCTACAATGGTGATTTAGATGCATTCCTTGGTCGTTATCATTCTTATGGAAACCCAATCGCTGTTGAAAACGGCACTTGCGACAACGTTTTAAACTACAACTCTAATTCTTGTGCTGCATTGCACACGAAGATAACACTTCAACCAGGTGAAACAAAAGAAATCGCTTTCATCTTAGGTCGTTATAATCACACAGAAGCAGAAGCAATTATGGCTCAATATGAAGACCTTTCAGTGGTTGAAACAGAATTAGCAGAGCTAAAAAATTATTGGCATGGCAAGTTAAGCAACTTCCAAGTTAGTACACCTGACGAAGCATTCAACGAGATGGTGAACACATGGAATTCTTACCAATGCTTTATCACTTTTATTTGGTCAAGAGCTGCTTCCTTTATTTATTGTGGTTTGCGAAATGGCTATGGCTATCGTGATACCGTTCAAGATATCCAAGGAATCATCCATTTAGATCCTGAGATGGCACTTGAAAAAATCCGTTTCATGCTTTCTGCACAAGTTGATAATGGCGGTGGACTTCCACTTGTAAAATTCGATCACAATGCTGGACACGAGGATACACCAGACGATGCAAGCTACGCACAAGCGACAGGTCACCCTGCTTATCGTGCAGATGATGCATTATGGCTATTCCCTACTATTTACAAATACATTGGCGAGACAGGCAACAAAGCTTTTATCGACGAAGTTATTGTTTATGCCAACAAAGGCGAAGATAGCGTTTATGATCACCTTAAACGTGCCATCAATTTCTCGCTTGAGCGCTTAGGCGATCACAAGATGCCTGCTGGACTTCATGCTGACTGGAATGACTGTCTACGTCTTGGCAAAAAAGGTGAATCGACATTCGTAGCACTTCAACTATATTATGCAATGAGCGTTATTCGTGAATTTGCAGAAGAGAAAAATGATACCGATTATCTTACTTACCTTGACAAGATCCAAGCAGAGCTTGGCGACACCATTCAAAAGGAATGTTGGGAAGACGACCGTTTTGTTCGTGGTATCAAGGAAGATGGACAAGTTATCGGTTCAAAACATGATCCAGAGGCAAATATGTGGCTAAACCCACAATCATGGTCTGTTATTTCAGGTCTTGCTACAAAAGAACAAGCCGAATTAGCCCTTGAATCTGTTCATAGAGAATTAAATACGCCATATGGTGTACGCGTTATGGCACCTTCTTATAAGGACCATGCTTTTGATGGCGCACTTGCTCTTCTTTTCAATGGCGCAACAAAAGAAAATGGTGGTATTTTCTCTCAACCTCAAGGTTGGATTATCCTTGCTGAATCACTTATGGGACATGGAAATCGTGCTTACGAGTATTTCCGCGAAAGCTCACCAGCTTCTCAAAATGATGATGCTGACACACGTATTCTTGAGCCATATGTTCATGGACAATTTACGGAATCAACCGATAGTCCTTTCGAGGGCAGAAGCCATGTACACTGGCTAACAGGTACTGCTTCAACCGTTATGGTTGGTTGTGTAGAAGGTATGATGGGTATGCGCCCAGACTTTAATGGTCTTCGCATCGCTCCTGCTATTCCTTCTGACTGGCCAGAAATCAAAATCGAAAAGACATTCCGCGGCAAGAAGCTACATATCACCGTTTCGAATCCAAACAAAAAAGAAGGCGGTTATTCTGAATTCTACTTGAATGGAACAAAACTAGATGATAATTACGTATCAGCCGATTCACTATTGGATGAGAACGAAATTTTATTAGTGCTATAATTTCCAAAGCAAAGCAACAGGGCAATCGATGATGTATCGATTGCCCTGTTTTTTATCTTATGTCCTATGGTTTATTTATTCATTTTCAAACTGCATATCCTTTAAAACATCACAATAATCAAATGTTGCGAAGTAATCCTTTGGTGTTTCTGCTCTTCGAATTAATTCAACACTTCCATCTGGCTTTAACATCAATTCTGCACTTTTTAATTTTCCATTATAATTATAGCCCATCGAAAAACCATGTGCGCCTGTATCATGTATCACAAGCAAATCTCCGATATCAACCTTTGGTAAGTAGCGATCAATAGCAAACTTGTCATTGTTCTCACACAATGAACCCGTTACATCATATTTGTGATCGCAAGGCTCATTTTCCTTGCCCATAACAGTAATGTGATGATATGAACCATACATTGCTGGTCTCATCAAGTTGACAGCACAAGCATCACAGCCAATGTACTCTTTCCATATATGCTTTTCATGAATAACTTTTGTTACAAGGCAACCATATGGTGCCAACATAAAACGTCCTAATTCCGTAAAAAGCGCTACATCGCCAAGTCCCGCTGGAACCAAAATTTCATCAAATACTTCATGTACCCTTGCACCAATAACAGCTATATCATTTGGTTTTTGATCTGGATGATAGGCTACGCCAATACCGCCCGATAAATTGATAAAGGATAAGTTTACACCCGTTTGTTCTTTAATCTGAACGGCTACATCAAATAATGTACGCGCAAGTGTTGGGTAATAATCGTTTGTAACGGTATTTGATGCTAAGAATGCATGTATTCCGAATTTCTTAACGCCTTTTTCTTTTAATATCTTAAATGCCTCTAAAAGCTGATCTGGTGTCATTCCATATTTTGCATCCCCTGGATTATCCATTACTTTTGTAGAAATAGAAAATGTTCCACCTGGATTGTATCGACAACAAATCGTCTCTGGAATTCCCGCTGCCTTTTCTAAAAAATCAATATGTGTAAAATCATCAAGATTAATAATGGCACCAATCTTCTTTGCGTAGACAAACTCCTCTGCTGGCGTTACATTTGACGAGAATTTAATATCCTCCCCTTCAAAATCTAAAGCCTTTGCAAGCATCAACTCTGTCATAGATGAGCAATCTACACCACAACCGCACTCTTTTAGTACCTTCAAAATAAATGGGTTTGGTGTCGCTTTTACGGCAAAATATTCTTTAAATCCTTTGTTCCACGAAAATGCCGCTTGCAATTTTTTGGCGTTTTCACGAATTCCCTTTTCATCATACAAATGAAATGGTGTTGGATAGGTTTTTACGATTTCCTCTAACTGTTCTTTTGTCACAAATGGTGTTTTCTTCATACCGAACCTCCTATTGATCGTTTTTTTCTTTTACAACATGAATATGTGTATATAAATGCTCTTCACAATATTCGTAATTCCCCTCGCATTTTGAACAAAAACGGAAAAATGAATTCTCATCTGTTTTTTCTGTTTTTCCACATACCGCACAACAATGGCGATTTGTCTTTTGTTGCATCGCTGGTTTTACTACCTTTTGAAAATCTCTTCTGCGCTTTACCTCTTTTGGTGCATAGCGTCGTAGATTTCTTGTCATAAGGAAATAAATAATGAAATTTAAAAATGATACGCCAATGGCAATACGCATTGCCAATGTACCGCCTACAAACAGAGCAACATATCCTATCACTTCGATAATCCCAATCCACTTTGCCTTAATCGGAATAATAAAAAACAGATAGAATAATAGGTTTGGATAAGTAGCTGAAAAGGCTAATAAAATTGATGCATTTAGAAAGTCTGGACTTAGTAAAACAACTGTATCTGCAATAAAGTAAGCGAGAAATGCCGCGATAATGTGAAGCAAAATCCCACCAAAAACGTATACATTCATTCTAAACGAACCCCATGCTCGCTCAAGCTGTGTACCGATAATATAGTATACATAACAAAGCAAGAACGTCCCAAATATATCCGAGTTCACGCCAAGCATAAACGTAACAACTCTCCAAATCTGTCCTTCCAAAATCTTAGGAACGTTTAATGACAAATATTCCCCATAAAACATCGGATTCATCAAATTAACAGCCAGTCCCAAGGCGTACAATCCGATGATATAAAACATCAAATTACGAATTGCATAACGACCCAATTTTCTCTCCATTTTTTCGAAAAAATGCATGCTTGTTCTCCAATCTCAAACCATTTTTAATTATAGAAGTGTATTCTTTATTTGTCAACAATGTGACAATCGCGTTTTTTTAATAGTCATTTGATAGTCATAAAAAAAGTGAAGGCATCGCAACCACCGTTACTCGCCTTCACTTACTATACCAAATTCAACACATAGTATCAAGCAGACACTCGCCAAATCTGCTTCTAAATCAAAGATTTTATCAAATGTTTATCTTTGTGCCATCTCAATGGCTTCCTCAAGTGTTAAGCCTGTAAACTCTTGTGCGTGGAATGTTCGTCCACTTTTTTTATCATCAACAAATGCACCGACAACCATTCCTGGAAAAGCACTTTCTACTGAATTTGGTGCATGTGGCCCACCAAGGTCTGTACGGCACCAGCCTGGATCTGCCAAGCTAATGATTATGTCCGTTCCTTCAACAACCGTACCTAAATCCGTTGTAAATTTATCAAGTGCCGCCTTGCTCGCTGAATAACCAGCTTGTTGTGGCTCATTTTGGATACCACTTGTTGTGTTAATAATTCTTCCAAAACCTCGCTCTATCATCTTTGGCATAAAATGATAACAAATTTTAGCTACGGCAATTGTATTGATCAAAAAGCTTTGTGTGAAATCTTCATCTGGTGTTTTAAAATAATCCACTCGATAAGCGATTTGTACGGCGGCATCATTGAACACAATTTCTACTTTCATGCCTTGCGCATCAATTTCTTGAAGCATCGTATCTACTTGAGCAAGCTCTGATAATTCACACGCCACGCTAAATGTTTTTACGCCTAGTGCTTCTATTTCCGACTTTACGGCTTCTGTATTCTTCAATGAACGGCTATGCAAAATAATATTGGCTCCTTGTTTTGCTAATAGCAATGCGATTTCTTTTCCAATTCCTCTACTTGCTCCTGTTACAAGAGCCCATTTTCCTTTTATACTTATCATCTCTAACGTCCTTTCTTTCTATGTTCATATGTTTATAGTGTATTAGTAATTGACATTTCTGTCAATCATATGATATTCTTATTATATAAATATTTGAACATAAAATTGTTCTTCGAAAGGAGCCTTATGAAATCAGAAGTCATTTTCCCAAATACCGAGAAAATTTCCCTTCCATTTTACATATCCGCCATTGGTACAGCACAGTATCAGTGCAAAATCAAACGCCCAAATGGAGCTCCTTTCCCGCAAATCATTATAGGTTATGAAGGACTTGGCGAGCTTATGATTGACGATACCACGCATACGATTTCTCAAAATACATTTATCTATATACCGCCAAATATCCCTCATTCCTACCAATCCACATCTGGCAAGGAACACGATTGGAAAACAAGTTGGCTTTGTTTTGATGGCACATGCGCCATACAGATTCTAAACGACTTACAGCTAACTACGCCTCAAATTATTCAGCCAACCGATACCGCAAAATTTGATGTGCTCCTAAAAAACATATTGACGACACTCAAAAATGACAAGGCCTATGGAAATCAAAAATCATCTGTTTTTTTGTATGACTTCCTTATTGAATTCAAACGAGTTCTGTTGGAATTAAAGGAACCGCAAATGAAGCGAATTCCTTATCTCGAGCCTGTTTTGAATTATATTGATGAGCATATTGATGAGTCAATTACCTTAAGCACGCTATCCGATTTAATTCATATAACCCCTCAACATTTATGTCGTATTTTCAAAGATATTTTGAAGGTTCGTCCTTTTACGTATATTCAAAAGAGACGCATACAATTATCGAAAAAATATTTATCCGACCTCAATTTGAAAATTGCCGATATTGCTTCTCTTGTCGGTTTCCAAGATAGTAGTTACTATTGTTTAATATTCAAGAAATTTGAAGGCGTTACCCCTTCTGAATTTCGCTTAGTAAACTTCTCTTCTTAGACTTTTTTCCGATTCTCATTGATTTTCATTTTTAAAACTTCTATAATAGAGCAATTGGACAATACTTTAGTCTAATTGCAAGGAGGATTGTACGTGCAAACATTTACTTCACGCCCTTTTTATTTGCTTGGCGTAGATATTGGTTCTACTACCGTTAAAACCGTCATTTTAAATAATGATTACGATATATTGTTTTCTGCCTACGAGCGACATTTTGCAAACATCCAAGAAACGTTTGCTAGTTTACTGATACAAGCACAAGAAAAACTTGGTCCTATGAATTTATCACCCGTTATTACAGGTTCGGGTGGTCTTACCCTTTCAAAAGCTATCAATGCCCCTTTCGTTCAAGAGGTTATTGCTGTTTCCAATTCACTTACGGATTTCGCCCCACAAACAGATGTTGCAATTGAACTAGGTGGCGAGGATGCCAAAATCATTTATTTCACAAATGGTATTGAGCAGCGCATGAATGGAATTTGTGCTGGTGGTACAGGCTCCTTCATCGACCAAATTGCTTCCTTACTTCAAACAGATGCGACTGGCCTAAATGAATATGCCAAAACCTACGACACCATTTATCCGATTGCTGCCCGCTGTGGAGTTTTTGCAAAATCGGATATTCAGCCATTAATTAATGAAGGCGCCTCCAAAGAAAATCTTTCTGCTTCCGTTTTTCAAGCGGTTGTTAATCAAACGATTTCAGGATTAGCATGTGGAAAGCCTATTCGTGGAAACGTCGCTTTTTTAGGTGGCCCGCTTCATTTTCTCTCAGAGCTACAAAATGCCTTTATACGAACATTGCATTTAACAGATGAGCAAATTATAGCACCAGAGCATTCTCATTTATTTGCAGCATTAGGTGCGGCAATGAGTTCCGAAAAAGAACCCATTATGACAAGTGAGGAGCTAATTGAATTGCTTCAAAAAGGTATTGTGCTTGATCAAGAAATCAAACGCTTGGATCCACTATTTAAGACCGAAGAAGCTTATGAAGCATTTCGTCTTCGTCACAGTACACACTATGTAAAACGCAAACTTTTAGAAGATTATGAGGGACTTTGTTTTTTAGGCATTGATGCTGGTTCTACCACAACAAAGGTTGCTCTTGTAAGCGAAGATGGTTCGTTGCTCTATTCTTTTTATAGCAACAATGATGGCGATCCACTTGCCACGACCATTCGTGCCATAAAGGAAATCAAATCAGCCATTCCTTCAACCGCTCGCATTGCCTACTCTTGTTCGACAGGTTATGGAGAAGCGCTTATTAAAGCCGCTCTTATGTTAGATGAGGGGGAAGTCGAAACGGTTGCGCATTACTATGCGGCTGCCTTTTTCCAACCCGAGGTCGATTGTATCCTCGATATTGGTGGCCAAGATATGAAATGCATTAAAATCAAAAACAATACAGTCAATAATGTTCTTCTTAACGAAGCTTGTTCATCAGGTTGTGGATCGTTTATCGAAACTTTTGCGAAGTCTCTTAATTTTTCTGTTGAGGGCTTTGCCAAAACAGCGCTTTTTGCTAAACATCCTATTGATCTTGGAACACGTTGTACCGTTTTTATGAATTCAAATGTAAAACAAGCTCAAAAAGAGGGCGCTGATGCTTCTGATATATCGGCTGGTCTAGCGTATTCTGTTATTAAAAATGCCCTTTACAAAGTAATCAAAATAACCGATGCGCGTGATTTAGGAAATCATGTTGTCGTACAAGGTGGCACATTTTACAATGATGCCGTTCTTCGTAGTTTTGAAAAAATTGCTGGATGCAAGGCCATCCGACCAGATATCGCAGGTATTATGGGGGCATTCGGTGCTGCATTAATTGCAAAGGAGCGCTATGAATTCGCGTTACGCTCTGCAAAAAACAACAATGAAGAAACTCTCACTTCTAGCATGCTCTCACTTCAGGATATCGTTGATTTAGACTATTCAACATCTTCTACGCATTGTAGAAAATGCACCAATACATGCCGTCTTACCATTAATACATTCAGCGGCAATCGTCGCTTTATTAGTGGAAACCGTTGCGAAAAGGGAGCAGGAAGCGAAAAAACGCATGCCGACATCCCAAACCTTTTTGACTACAAGATGAAGCGTCTTTTTGATTATGAACCATTATCAGAAGAGGCCGCATCTCGTGGAACAATTGGTATACCACGCGTATTAAATATGTATGAAAACTATCCCTTCTGGGCAACCTTTTTTAAGGAACTTGGTTTTAGGACGATTCTTTCACCTAGCTCAACACGCAAAATTTATGAATTAGGCATCGAATCTATCCCTAGCGAATCCGAATGCTATCCAGCCAAGCTTGTACACGGACATATTGAATGGCTTATACAAAATGGCGTAAAAACGATTTTTTATCCATGTATTCCTTACGAGCGAAATGAAACACCAGAGGCTCAAAACCACTTTAATTGTCCAATGGTTACTTCTTATGCTGAAAACATCAAAAATAACCTTGAAACATTGCATGAGAAAAACATTACTTTATTGATGCCGTTCATGTCATTTACAAACGAAGAAATTTTAACAAAAGAATTGGTTAAGGTTATTCACAAGACCTTTGATATACCCGAAAACGAAATCGCTATTGCCTCCAAAAAAGGCTATGCCGAAATGCTTCAAGCAAGGCGTGATACCGAACTAGAGGGCGAGCGCGCCATTAAGTATATTGACGACCACAAAATCCGAGGCATTGTGTTGGCTGGAAGGCCATATCATATTGATCCCGAGGTACATCATGGCATCTCTGATTTGATTAATTCTTACGGTATTGCTGTTTTAACGGAGGATTCCATTTCCCACTTAGCAAATACGGATCGCCCACTTATGATTATGGATCAATGGATGTATCATTCACGCCTTTATCGTGCAGCGACATATGTTCGTACAAATGAGCGACTTGATTTAATCCAGCTAAATTCATTTGGTTGTGGACTTGATGCCGTTACTTGTGAAACGGTAAATGATATTTTGACGAAAGCAGGAAAGCTATATACCATTTTAAAAATTGATGAGGTAAACAATCTTGGGGGTGCACGCATTCGTATTCGCTCTCTTATTGCAGCACTTCGTATTCGTGATTTGCTCACCACAGAGAAACCGCCTATCGTTTCTTCTGCTTACAAACGTGCTATTTTCACAAAAGAAATGAAAAAGGACTATACCATTTTAGCACCACAAATGTCACCTATCCATTTTGATTTCTTAGAGGTTGCACTGCGTCGTTATGGCTACCGCGTTGTCATGATGTCCGAAAGCAAAAACGTGGCAGATATTGGTCTGAAATATGTTAATAATGACGCTTGTTACCCATCTCTGCTTGTTGTAGGTCAGATTATGGAGGCAATCTTATCTGGCGAATACGATTTAAGCAAGACAGCCGTCTTTATGACGCAAACGGGTGGAGGGTGCCGCGCCTCGAATTACGTTGGTTTTATCCGACGTGCATTAGAAAAAGCTAACCTTTCACACATCCCTGTTATTTCCGTAAATACTAGCTCAATTGAATCAAATCCTGGTTTCAAATTCACACCAGCTTCAACTGTTGCCGCTATGCAAAGCTTGATTTACGGCGATGTCTTTATGCGTGTGTTATATCGAACCAGACCATATGAAGCCGTCAAAGGCTCTGCAAATGCTCTTTATGAAAAATGGAAAACCATTATCCTCGAGTCCTTTAAGCCTGGTAACTCCTTGCATTTTGCAAAAACGGTGCGCGCAATCATTCGTGATTTTGATGAACTTCCATTGCTAGACATACAAAAGCCACGTGTAGGAATTGTTGGCGAAATTCTTGTTAAATTCTTGCCCGCTGCCAATAACCACGTTGTTGATTTATTAGAAGCGGAAGGCGCTGAAGCCGTTATGCCCGATTTGATGGACTTTTTCCAATATTGCTTCTACAATCAAAACTTTAAGGCTGAGCATCTTGGCACTTCAAAGAAAACAGCATTCGTCTCTAATTTAGGTATTAAATTCTTAGATTATTTGCGACGTGTACCAAATAAGGAATTTGCTAAAAGCAAACGTTTTGCACCACCTGTCAAAATTGATAAGTTAGCGAAGATGACCGAACCTATCGTTTCGCTTGGCAATCAAACGGGCGAAGGCTGGTTTTTAACAGCCGAAATGCTTGAACTAATTCACAGCGGTGTTAACAACATTATTTGTGCACAACCATTTGCCTGCCTTCCAAACCACATTGTTGGTAAGGGTGTTATCAAAGAGCTCCGCAAGCAATACCCTCTTGCCAATATCACGGCAATTGACTATGATCCAGGCGCTAGTGAAGTAAATCAATTAAATCGAATTAAGCTTATGCTTTCCGTAGCGAATAAAAATCTCTCCGAGATATAGTTTTGGAAATTTGTATTTTGAAAATGGCATTTCTAATTAAAAAGCACGATACCTGTTAATATGGTATCGTGCTTTTTTAATGATTATTTACGCTTATAGCTCAACTGTTGCTTTATCTAATTTCCAAATCTCATCGACATATTGTTGAATGGTTCGATCCGATGTAAACTTTCCTGAACAAGCTGTATTTAACATCGCGGATTTCGCCCAACCTTTTTCATCCTTATAGGCTTTTTCAACCTCCATTTGTGCTTTATGATAGGATTCAAAATCCTTCAAAATAAAATACACATCGGCAGGAGCGCCATTTGTTCCGTATAACAAGGAATTATAGATTTCACGGAATAACTCTGGATTATGAGGTGCATAATATCCATTAATAAGTTGCATTAACACGCGACGAATCTCTTGGTTATTATTGAAAATTTCTAATGGATTGTATCCGCCCTTATTTTCATATTGAATAATTTCATCAGATGAACAGCCAAACATAAAGGCATTTTCTTTTCCGACTTCTTCTACAATTTCAACATTGGCTCCATCCATCGTTCCAATTGTCAAAGCACCATTTAGCATAAACTTCATATTACCTGTACCAGATGCTTCTTTACTTGCTGTAGAAATTTGCTCACTAACATCTGCCGCTGCAAAAATCATCTCTGCATTAGATACGCGATAATTCTCGATAAATACTACTTTGATTTTTCCGTTTATCGTTTTGTCGTTGTTAATTACTTCAGCAACAGAGTTAATTAACTTAATTGTTAATTTTGCGCGGTGATAACCTGCGGCTGCTTTCGCTCCAAAAATAAATGTTCTTGGATAGAATTCCATTTCTGGATTGTCTTTAATCTTATTGTAAAGATGCATAACATGCAAAATATTTAGTAGCTGTCTTTTATATTCGTGAAGTCTCTTTACTTGTACATCAAATATCGAGCGTGGATTCACTTCAATTCCTGTTGTATCAAGAATGTATTTTGCAAGATGAACTTTATTTTGATATTTAATATGCATAAATTCTTTTTGCATTTTTTCATCATCGGCATAAATCGCTAATTCTTTGATATGTGGTAAATTTGTAATCCACTCATCACCAATTTTTTGCGTTACCCAATCTGCCAACAATGGATTACCATGCAATAAGAATCTTCGTTGTGTAATACCATTTGTTTTGTTATTGAATTTCTCAGGCATCATTTCATAAAAATCTTTAAGCTCTTGCTTAATAAGAATTTCTGTATGAAGTCTTGCCACACCATTTACAGAGTAGCCACCTACGATAGCTAAATGTGCCATCTTCACTTGACCGTCATAAATGATGGCCATACTACGCACTTTGTCATTGTCATTTGGATATTTTGCGGCAATTTCAGCAACAAATCGACGGTTAATTTCCTCAACAACTTGATAAATACGTGGTAAAAGGCGAGAGAATAATTCGATTGGCCATTTTTCCAGCGCTTCTGACATAATTGTATGATTCGTATAGGCACAGCACTTTGTTGTAACTGCCCAAGCCTCTTCCCATGTTAAGAAATGCTCGTCCATCAAAATGCGCATAAGCTCTGCAACCGTCATCGATGGGTGGGTATCGTTCATCTGGAATACGACTTTTTCGTATAATTTCTTAATGTCATTATGCTTTTCAAGATATTTCTTAATCGCTGTTTGCAATGTTGCAGAAATAAAGAAATACTGTTGCTTCAATCG
>CAZMHF010000020.1:0-34739 GCA_964566025.1 uncultured Lachnospiraceae bacterium
CTTCATTATACATAGCTTTTACTCTTTTTACAATCGTTACAATCAAAAAAGAAATTGTGGCAAAATCGCTTTGATGATTTTACCTCAATTTCTTTGAATGGTTACTCTGTCGGTTCTACGTCTGTCAATAATGCTGAAGAAATATACACCTCTTTACCACTATAAATAACACGACTCCAATTGTTATTGTATGCAACTAATCTTACACGCGTACCTGGTGCAACGGTTGTCACCTTCGAACCTTGGTCAGATGGCTGTGGTCGCAAATTGGCTTTCGTTGTCACGTACATAATTTTATCAACCTTGCACTCGATAAATTCCTCACCCTCTGCAATCGGGTTTTCATCAATATTAGGCCTCGCTGGAAAACGTGTTGATTCACTCGTTTCACCTTCTGTAGGCGGAATGAAAACCGTTGGAGGTGCCTCTGTTGTTATCTCCATCGTTGATAAGACTTGAGATGTTTCTATTTCCTTCGTCTCACTACTTTCGATGCTTTCGCTCGATTTTTCTTTAGAATCTATATTCGCATTCTTGCAAGCTGAAATACAAAACAAACAGCTTACGGTCATGATTCCTATGATAATTTTCTTCATATGTCACCTCTATTCTTCTAACTCAGGATTTTCTCTACTTAAAAATTCGGAACGGATATACAAATTATGTCCCTGATAAATAACGCGACTCCATTCGTCATTATAAAAGTATAATTTTACGCGCCCCTTTTTGAGCTTGATTGCCGTTGTTGGATCATCGATTTCTTTATCCTTCACAAGTATACATCCTTCATAGCAAAATTTCAATCCCTTCTTGCAATAATACCCAATACCACCTCTTTCGCTAACAACAATCCAGCGACTGAAGGAACAAACGAAATGCTTCCTGGTGTTGGCTTATTTTCCTCATTTAAAAGAAGTTCTACTTGAATAGGTTCTTCTGTTGAAAAAAGCACCTTCAAGGTTTTTATACCACGCTTTTTGCATTCTCTTCGCATCACGCGCGCTAATGGACATACGGATGTTTTCGAAATATCCGTAATTTCTAAACATTCTGGGTGCAGCTTATTACCTGTTCCCATGCAAGAGATAATTGGCGTTTCCGTCTGATTCGCTTCTTCAATTAATAGAAGCTTCGATGTAACGGTATCAATTGCATCGATAATATAATCATAATTTTTAAAAGAATATTGCTTTTTGCAATCTTCATTGTAGTAAACGGCATAAGCATTTACTTGGCAATGAGGATTAATATCAAGGATTCGTGCCTTCATCACATCGGCTTTCTTTTTTCCAACAGTTGATTGCAACGCAATCAACTGTCGATTCAAATTTGTTATATCCACTCGATCGTGATCGAAAATATCTATATGCCCAATTCCAGCTCTCACAAGCGCCTCAATAGCATACGAGCCTACACCACCAATGCCAAATACTGCAACCCTTGCCGTTTCTAGCTTGTTCATATTCTCACAGCCAAGTAGCATTTGTGTTCTTTTAAATTCTTGCATGATTATTTTAATGCTCCTTCAAACATAATCCATGTATCGTTATGATAGTTTTCAGCTTCTGCACTAATATTCTCAATCATTTCAAGATCCTTAGCGTCATCAGGTAATACAATCAATGGCTTCATATCCTCGCTGATGTGTTTCTCTCCCGCTTTATTTGTACAATAATACCCTAGAAACTCAAAGCATTTTGCTGCATTTTTTTCTTCTAAAATATAATCTAAGAATAAATATGCTGCTTCACTATTTGGAGCTTTTGAAGGAATAAAGGCGCCCATAATTCCAAAACCTGCGCCCTCTTTTGGCATAACTGTTTTTAATTTTGGATTGGCTGCTAATGCCTCATACACTTGCGATGTGTACATAAAGGCAACATTGGCATCTCCACTAATCAATGCGGAATGTGGTGTCGAATCATCCACTAAACGAACATTTGGCGCAAGCTCAAGAAGCTTGTTACGCATTTGCTCTAATTCCTCGGTTTTTTCTGTGTTGAATGAATAACCAAGTGTTTTTAACACAATACCATTAATCACTCTTTGGTTTCCAATCAAAACAATTTCATCCTTTAATGACGAATCCCATAAGTCCGTATATCCTTCAATAGTCACATCGACTGCTTCTTCATTGTAAACAATCAAAGGAATACCTGATCCATGTGGAATAACATATTCGTCCTTTGGGTCAAAAAATTGTCCTTGGAAAACTGGATTGATATTCTTATAATTTTCTAACTTGCTTTTTTCTAATTTGGCAACTAGTCCTTCTGCAATCGCTACTTCGATAATATAATCATCTGCAATCACTAAATCATAATCGCCACCTTTTGTTTGTTGCAATTTAGCAAGCATATCTTCATCCAAGATAAAATTGCTATAGCTTACTGAAATTCCATGCTTTTCTTCAAAGCCTTTTAAAATCTCATCGGGGAACATACCTTCCCATGTGTACAAATGCAACACCTTATCTTTCTTTGTGTCCTTATTACATCCTGTTATCGCAAATAGCATGATGGCAAATGCGAAAAAAATAAGTAATTTACGTTTCATATTAACTCTCTCCTTTGTTTTTGTTTTTCTTCATAAATGGATTGTAATACAAAAGCAAGACAAAAAGCAAGGTGAATCCCAATAAAATGGCAGCAAGTGCATTCATTTCAGGTGTAATGCCTGTTTTAACTTTCGTATATATTTTCATTGGCAATGTATTTACGGAGTTGCCAGATACCGCTAAGCTTAGTATGACATCATCAAATGACATTGCAAATGCCAATAACATACCATTTATAACTGCTGGCAATATCGATGGTATCACAATATCTACAAACGTGCGCATTGGCGTTGCACCTAAATCACGCGCTGCCTCTTCGATTCCCTTATCTAATCCTTGCATTCGTGCCTTAACTAATAAATATACATACGGAATACAAAATGTTGTATGAGCAATAATCAAAGTAATCATTCCATGAGGTATATTAATCAAATAGAAAAAAGATGATAATACAATGCTAAGCACAATTTCTGGAATCATAATAGGCATTAATGAAATAGATTCTAACGGTTTATGCAATATAAAATGTGTTCTCGCAATTGAAAAAGCGCTAATTGTTCCGATAATTCCTGCTAAAAGACTACTAGATACACCAAGCAACAAGCTATTATACAATGCTTCTTTTAGATCTCTATCACGAAATAATTCACGATACCAACGAAGTGATCCTCCTTGCCAATTTGTCACAAGTTTTGAATCATTAAAGGAATAGACGACTGTTATTAAAATTGGAAGATACATAATGATAAGTATACAAGCGATATAGATTTTGGGGAGCTTTCCTATTTTTTTGATCATATTATCCCCTCCAAATCCTTTGATTTTGTAATTTTACGATACAACCATAAAAGTGCAAAGGTAGCAATCATCAAGCAAACGGCAACTGCTGCTGCAAATGCTTCATCCCGTCCGCGCGACATTTTTGTTTGAATAAGATTTCCGATAATAACGACTTTGTTTCCACCTAATATGTCCGCAATAAAATATAATCCCATCGATGGAACAAATGTCAAAATCACTCCAGAAAGTAATCCTGGTTTTGTTAAGGGAAATAAAATCGTCCAAAAAGCTTTTCTAGGACTTGCCCCTAAGTCTCTTGCTGCTTCAACCAAATGCCAATCAATTTTTTCAGTACTTTGATATACTGCCAAAATCATAAATGGCACTAATGCATATACCATTCCAAATACCACCGTTTCATAATTATATAATAATTTAAGTGGCTCATCTGTAATGTTAAGTTTCATCAGTAATTGATCAAGAACACCATTGGCTTGAAAAATAATTTTCCATCCATATAAACGCAATAGTGAGCTTGTCCAAAACGGAATCATAATAAGCAATAAAATCAATTTTTTATAACGACTTTGTAGACGCGATACAAAATAGCCAAATGGATACCCAATGACAATCGCTAATACAGTTGTCGTCAATGCCAATTTTAGTGAATCCATGTAAATTGTCATGTACATTGAATCAAAAATACTCTGGTAATTCGCCGTTGTGATTGCTCCATCTTTTGTAAAGCTTAATATCACTAACAAAATAAGCGGTATCAAAACAAATATCAGTGTAAATATATAAAGTGGTAATGCCGCATACCCTACTTTACTTTTTCGTTTTTTAATGCTAGCACTCACAGTTAATCCTCCTTTACAAATACTGCTGATAAAGGATCCCACGTAATAGCAACTCTTTGTGTCACTTCCAAATCAATATTGATTCCATGGCGGCTAATTGTAATCAGCGAACCATCATCAAGGAGAACATCGACTCTTAATAGACCTCCTGCAAAACTTTTATCTTGAATTTTGCCATATAAATAATATCGTTGATATTCAAATATTTTTTGTTTATCGACCTTTTCTGTACCATTTGCCTCTTTGATAAGTGGTACCATTTCAATCATTTCACTTCGTATCGCTAATGCCACACTTTGATTTGCTTTTAATTTTTCGCCTACATTAATAATCGCTGATGAAAGACCCGCTTGATTGGATATCACAACTTGCAATTCATCTCGATTATATTCTGTTGGTATTAAACCATCTACTTTTCCTTTAATGATATTGGCGCTGCCCACAAAGCTGGCTACATACGATGTCAATGGATGATTGTAAATATCATTTGGCGTTCCTACTTGAATGATTTTTCCATTTCTCATGACAGCAATTTTGTCCGACATATTAATGGCTTCTTCTTGATCATGCGTAATATAAATAAACGTAATGCCTAGTTTCTTTTGTAACTGCTTTAGCTCTAATTGCATCGCTCGTCGAAGCGACAAATCTAATGCACCCAATGGTTCATCTAATAATAATATTTGTGGTTTATTCACAATCGCTCTTGCAATTGCTACTCTTTGCTTTTGACCACCTGATAATTGATTTGGCATTCTTTTTTCTGTACCTTCTAATTGAACAAGCTCCAATACTCTTTTGACTTCTTTTTTTATTTCTAACTTAGGTACTTTTTTCAACTTTAATCCGTAGCCAATGTTTTTTTCTACTGTCATATGCGGAAATAGTGAGTAATTTTGAAAAACCGTATTGATATTTCTCTTTTCGGGAAGATCGGTTGTAATCTCCTCTCCATTAAGGTAAACGGCTCCCTCATCTGGCAATTCAAGTCCTGCAATAATACGAAGCGTTGTTGTCTTTCCGCACCCTGAAGGGCCTAAAAAAGTAACAAACTCTCCTTTTTCAATTTGAAGATTAATTTGATCTAATATGGTAACACCATCATATGATTTCACAATATCTTTTAATTCAAGTAATATCTCTCCCACGATAACTCACACTTCCTTTCCTTATAAACACTATCCCTATTCTATCAAATTACTAGGGAATCTCAAATGTATTTTACTATAACAAGACAATTCTCATTGTATCAATACGATTTCACTAGTCAATTAAGAGACTCACCATTTGTAGTTCATAAAATAGTGCTATAAAAATGGAGTACTCTAAACAGTACTCCATCCATTTAACCTCCCAAGGAAGTCCCCCGCCTCTTAGGCGGTGGGTGGAACTTCCTTGTTTCAGTGGGAGTTCAAGCTCCCACTGAAATAGCAGCGAAGCTGCTGGGATGGGTTACCAGCGCATTGTTGCACAATGCGAGGAAGTAGCGAAGCGGATTTCGAGCACCCGCATTGACTTCATTATTCTTCTGGTGTCTCTGATGGTGCTGGTGTTTCTGGTGGCGCTTCTGGTGGCGCTTCTGTTTCTGGCACTTCATCTAATTCAGCTAATCTTTGCCCTGCCATCTCCGCCCATGAAGTTTCGGCATAATCACTCACCAAAATCTGATAAATATCACGTGCTTGCGCAATTTCTCTACATCCCACATAAGAAAATGCAGTATAATATATCGTTCGTGCATTATTAGGCTCTAGTGTATTTGATAATTGGAATAGAGATAACGCTCTCGCGTAATCTTCTTTTTCTAAAAACGCCAACCCACCATAATAGGAGCGCATAAGAATATTATTTTCGCAATCATCCTTCACCATTGCATATAATTCTTGATATACTTGATTATCCTTTTCCTCATCCAGTAATGTATATAAACGATAAACCTCTGGTATGTCATTTTCAATATATGCCTTTAGAATATCAATGTATTCTCCATAATACCCTTCTACTGCTGATGGATCAATTTCATTAAGCTCTTTTTTTAACTCATCTACTTTATCCATCAATTGTTTTATTTCTATTTCCTTTGCCTCACTTTCGCTTTTGGCTAAAATCGAATCATTTTGAAGCTTTTCGATCTCCGCTTTATGCTTCTTGTTGGTTGCTTTTTTTGAAGCTGGAAGAACAATAAAAGCTGTCAATGCCGCTCCAATAACGATTCCAACTAATATATAACGAAGAAAGGTGAAATAATGTCCGTATTCATGACGATGCACTGGCTCGATAACGGCCTCGCCATTGATTGGCTCTTCTTCAAATTCTTTCATCATTTCCTTAACCGAATCACTTCGATTGCGCTTGCTAATAGGGATAAGATTTAAATAATTTTGAGTAATCGCATCGCCAATATCAATTTTGCCACACTCGGTAAGTAGCTTTTCGGCTCTTACATACATTCCATCCTTCATCAATAAAAGTGCGTACAATTGCTTTGCCTTCATCGGTGATTCTTTTTTCATGGCAATTCTTTTTAATTCTAATATAGCCAAATCAGGACTATCCTCGCGCAAAAAATTTACGGCACGATTGTAGCGTTTAATTCGGTTGTTTAACGTTTCAATGTCTGAACGAAGCGAGTCCATAAAATAGTCTGCAGGATTATCTTTTTCTTTAAGATTTTTGCTAATAATCCACTCTTTTAATGCTAACACTAATTCGCCTAACTCATAATAAATTAGCCCTAATAAATTGCGTGCCTCAATATTCTCCTTATTGAAGGCTAGGCTCTTTTTTAGATCAACCACTGCGCCAGTTAAATTACGCATTTTGGCTTTTGTTAAAGCCGAATTATAATATTGGTTTGATGCAATAAATATCTTCTTATATAAACGAATATCCACGCCACATGACATACATATATCTTTTGAAGTAAGATTAGCACCACACTGATAACAACTTATATGCGACATATCCTACTCCTTATTTTTTAATTCTTCCACAATCTCTTTATATAAATCCGTCATATCCATCATCGCGTCCTCTGCAATGATTAACTCCAAGTCATCCAACTCGTGTGAAAGACTAAATTTTTCAATTTCCTTTTCAAATATTAACATATATTTTCCCTCCATTTTCTATGTATCACTCTATCATAAATCAAACATTTTATCAATTGCTTTCGCATAAATTTCCTTTGCTTTTTGGAAATTTTGACTTGATTGCTCCGCGAAATTTTCCATCATCACACCACTGTTGATTTCGAGAATTTTCCATGTATTATCGCTAATAATTAAATCGATAGATGCAAAACGCAAATGAAATAATGCAATGGCTTCTTGCACAATGTTTTTGGCCTTTGTTGAAAAATCCATTGTATCTACAACGATTGGCTTTGCTCCTTGCCCTAAATTGTGTTTCCAGTTCAAAACAACCTTTTCATCACGAGAAATCACTTCATTCCATCTACTTAGGGATTGTTTTATATAACCACCCTCTGACATAAAATCAGGTGATTTTGCACACAATTGCTTTAAGGTACTTTCGCCATCGCCAACAACATATGGACGCTCTTTTGAAAATACCAATTCGATCTTTCCATCTAATACAATTGCTCGGTATTCATTTTCAATTTCTAGATAAGGAGAAATCGAAATCCCCCTGTTTTTTGCAAACAACTCAAAAACAATTTTCTCTAACTCTCGCTTGCAGGATGCCATGTACACATCCTTTCCGCCCGTTCCTTCGTTGTTTTTAATAACGACTTTCTTATATTTTTCAAGCAGAAGCATCATCTCTTCGAAATTACCACCCCTAGGAATATATTCAATATATTCTGGTGACATAAAATAATGATGTGGCACACACGCCACCTTATTTTTTTGCATAATTTCGCTACTTACCGCTTTATCATTGCAAATAGATTGGGTAACACCCAAATTAAGTGGAAATTGATATCCATAAATGTATTGCACGTTATTTTCTTTTTGCAACAAAAACGCCCACTCGCCTGCAAATGAGTGTATCGTTATTCCCTTTTCATGACAGATTTCACGGATTATTTGATTATACGTATTCATAAAGCATCCTTTATTATAATTTATCGATTTCTTCAAGCCACAATGTCGCCATTGCATCACTTGGCATTCTTAAATCACCTCTTGGTGATAGGCAAACAGAGCCAACCTTTGGCCCATCTGGCAAGCATGAACGCTTATACTGATTTGCAAAGAATCGTTTGAAAAATAAATGAAGCCATTTTTTAATTGTTTCTTTATCGTATTCATCAAATGTATGATTTGCCATATAATATATTTTCTTTGGATCGCAACCATTGCGCAAAAAATGATACAGATAAAAATCGTGAAGCTCATACGGCCCTACAATTTCCTCTGTTTTTTGTGCAATTTCCCCTTCAGAAGGCGGAAGCAATTCAGGACTTACTGGTGTATCAACAATGTCAAGCAATACACTCTTAAGCTTCTCGTCCTTTGTTTTTCTTGCATAAAAATCAACTAAGTACTTAACCAATGTTTTTGGGATGGAAGCATTTACACCATACATCGACATATGGTCACCATTATAGGTTGCAAACCCCAATGCAAGCTCTGATAAATCACCTGTTCCAACAACAATGCCGTTGTACTGGTTTGCTAAATCCATTAGTACTTGTGTTCGCTCTCTCGCTTGCGCATTTTCATAGGTTACATCAAATAGCTTCATATCGTGCTCAATGTCTTTTAGATGAACACAAACAGCTTCGCTAATGTTTATTTCTTTTAAAGTAGTGCCAGCTATACTCGCAAGCGTGCATGCGTTTTTATACGTTCGATCGGTTGTTCCAAAACAAGGCATTGTCACCGTAATAATGTTTTCTCGTCCAAAACCACTCATATCTGCTGTCTTAATTGCCACTAATAAAGCCAGTGTTGAATCAAGCCCACCAGAAAGACCTAGTATCATTTTCTGCGTATGAATATGGTCTAATCGCTTTTTTAAGCCTCTTGATTGAATTGCCAAAATTTCTTCGCAGCGTTCATCAAGTTGCTTTTTATCAGCTGGTACAAATGGTTTCTTTTCAATAAATCGTTTTAATGTTCTCCATTTTTTTTCGCCCAATGAAAACGCTATTTTAGAATAATGATGATCGTTTGCTGTTTCAAATGTGTCCATTTTATTTCGTTTGTATACCAATTGCTTTACATCAATATCGGTTGATATATAGCTATTGGCAAATGGCATGGAACGTTCTAGTAAATGTCCATTTTCGGAAATCATATTATCTCCCGCAAAAACTAAATCGGTTGTTGATTCCCCTTCGCCAGCACATGCATAAGCATATGCGCAAATTAATCGTTCAGATTGCCCTGTTACTAATCGCTCTCTTTGCTTGTCCTTGCCAATCATCGCATTGCTTGCGGAGCCATTGACAATCAACGTCGCTCCCGCCATCGCATGTCGTATACTTGGTGGATTTGGCATCCAAAGATCCTCACAAATCTCACAGCTAATCACTAATTCATTAAGCTCTTGGCACACAAATTGAATATCCGTTCCAAAAGGAACTTCCACTTCATCAAACAAGGTATAGTAAATGTCTTTTGGTGCTTCTGAAAAATGTCTTTTTTCATAAAACTCTGCGTAATTTGGAATGTTCGTTTTTGGAATAAAGGCAAGCAATTTTCCGCTTTTAAAGACCGCCATAACATTGTAGACTTTTTGACGTTCTAGATATGGCAATCCAACAAATACTAATACATCGAATTCTTTTGTCTCTTCAATGATTTTTTTTAGATAGTCTTTTGCCCTATTAAGCAATAATGGTTGCCAAAATAAATCGCCACATGTATAAGAGGTCAGTGCCAATTCAGGAAAAACTAATACATCCGCATAATCATCCGATGCATTTTTCACCATTTGTATAATTTGCTTTGCGTTGTATTCAATATCGCCTACACGAAGGCTTGTATTTGCTGTTGCTACCCTCACAAATCCGTTTTCCATCTTGTCTCCTCTCTCATTAAAGCGAATAACTACTACTCACTTTACTAGGGCTATCTTGTCCAATCCTGCTCCTTAATAATAGCATATGGTATATGTAAATTTCCATACCCAATTCCCAATTTAATATCTGGTTTATTGGTTCCATGAAAATCGGATCCACCTGAAACAAGCAAACCATACCGATTAGCAATTGTTCGAAGCCATGCTTCTTCTTTTTTGCTATGTGAAGTATAAATGGCCTCGATACCACGAAGACCAATTGATAGCAAATATTCTACTAATTGAATTTGTTCATAGCTATTCATATGGTACTGCATAGGATGAGCAAGCACTGGTATGCCATCCGCCATTTTAATAAGCTCCATAACTGCTTCTGGCGTTATGTGCTTTTTAGGGATATAATACTTCTTCCCATCTCCAATATATTGATCAAACGCTTCTTTCATTGAATTGACATAGCCTTTATCTAACAAATAGCGTGCTAAATTCGCTCGCGTGATTACGGTTTCTTCACCAAATCGTTTTTTGATTTGTTCTTCACTAATATCAAATCCGCCAGCACTTAGCCCAACAATCATTTCACGATTTCTTTCTTGTCTATCCATTTGATTTTTATGCAGCGCCTTTTGAAACGCCAGATTCTTTTCATTAATAAACAATCCTAAAATATGAATATCGCGTCCATTGTAAATTGCTGAGCATTCAATACCTGAAATAAGCATCGGCTTTATATGTTCCTCAATCGCATCCAAATACGCATAGGCTTCTTGCAACCCTTGTGTCGTATCATGGTCTGTTATCGCAATTGCCTTTAGTTGATTTGTAATGGCAAGTTCCATAAGCCTAGAAGGCGACAAAGTACCATCTGAACAGCTGGTATGTGTATGCAAATCAATCATACTACACTCCTTTTTCTGTGGCAAGATTACTAGCAATGATATGTTCTTTTAGCATTGGATCAAATGTCTTATTTCGTAGCATTTCTATTTCATGTCGATACGGAGGATAGGACTCTTTTGTATTTTCATTTTTCACATAAGGACTTTCTAAAATCTTAATACTATGCGTTAGTGCTTCATGATGCGCAATATAACATAATGCATCAAATCCAATATAGCCAAATCCGATATTCTCATGGCGGTCTTTTTTTGCGCCATAGGTGTTTTTGCTGTCATTTAAATGAACAACAGCAGCTTGATCGATTCCAATGATCTTATCAAATTGATTAACAACTGAGTCGAAATCATTAATTACATCATATCCACTATCGTGCATGTGACACGAGTCAAAGCAAACACGTAACCATTCATTATGAACAACTCCATCATAAATTTGTGCAAGCATTTCAAAGGTGTAGCATAGCTCGCTTCCCTTTCCTGACATAGTCTCTAATGTGATATACACATCATTATTTTTTTCGATAACTTCATTTAATCCCTTAATAACTTGCTTAATACCTGCTTCTTCTCCCGCTCCTACATGCGAACCAGGATGCAACACTAGGTATTTACTTCCTAGCGCTTTTGTTCTTTCAATTTCTTTTTTAAGTACCTCCACACCAATTTCGTAGGTTTGTGGCTTAATGCTATTTCCTAAATTAATAATATATGGTGCATGCACAACAATATCGCTAATACCATGCTCCTTCATAAACGACAATCCCGCAGGAATATTTAACTCACTAATATCTTTTCTTTTTGTATTTTGTGGTGCTCCTGTATACACCATAAATGTATTTGCACCATATGAAAAAGCTTCCTTTGCAGAGCCTAAAAACATTTCAGGTGCTTTCATTCCTACATGTGAACCAATTTTAAATTCCATCACTTTCTCACTTTCTCACTTTCTGACCTTATTAATCAAGCGGATACTAAAAATCCACTTTGAGTCGTTAGTAACCTTCTCAAGCAGCACTCGTTTAGAAGCAGGGACTTGCCTGACTTGCCTGACTTGCTTGACTAGATCACATAGCTACCTTGGCTTTGCCAATCAATTAAATCAGCAATTGTTACATTGTCTACAACATTGCTAATCGCTTCATCTAGCTTCTTCCATAGCGGCAAAGTGGCGCATTCGTTTTGTCGAATACATTCGTTCACATCATCCACAAGGCACGCCACTGGCGACAAGCTACCTTCTATCAACCGCAAAATCATACCTGCTGTATATTCTTCTGGTTTTTTGGTTAATAAATAACCACCCATTGGACCACGAATACTCTTTACAAATTGTGCTTTTTGCAATGTTGAAACAATTTGCTCTAAATATTTATCAGAAATTTGTTGGCGTTTGGCGATATCTTTAATACGAATAGGGTTACCATCATCATGGGTCGCCATATCAATCATCATTCGCAATGCATAACGCCCCTTTGTTGATATTCTCATAACAGCCTCCTTAAGATTTACACACTCACGCCTCGAAGTTCAATAATTGGTGCGCCTTTTTTATTAATATAATCTTCTGTAATGACAACGCGTCCTATGTTTTTGTCCTTTGGAATTTCAAACATAATATCCATCATAAAGCTTTCAATAATGGCACGCAAAGCTCTAGCTCCTGTGTCCTTCTTCACTGCTAGATTAGCAATGGCAAGTAATGCTTCATCTGTAAATTCTAATTTTACCTCATCATAAGATAATAATTTTTGATATTGACGTAAGATAGCGTTACGTGGTTCCTGCAAAATCCTAACTAGCATATCTGCATTTAATGGCTCTAAGGCAAATACAATTGGCAAGCGACCTAAAAACTCTGGAATCATACCAAATGCGCGCAAATCCTCATTCTCTACTTTCGCCAAAATATTTTTATCCTCTGTATATTTGTCTTTTAACTCTGCGCCAAATCCAATCGATGAGCGACTTAATAAACGCTCCTTAATCACATCTTCTAACCCTGGGAAAGCTCCGCCAAGAATAAATAAAATATTTGACGTATCCATTTGCACAAGAGGAACCATCGCACCCTTGCTATTTGATCCAACAGGAATTTCCACAATACTACCTTCTAATAACTTAAGAAGTCCTTGTTGAACCGATTCACCACTGACGTCTCTACTACTTGTATTTTTCTTTTTTGCAAGCTTGTCGATTTCATCAATAAACACAATGCCTCTTTCTGCTTTCTCAATATCATCATCTGCGGCCGTAAGAAGCTTACTTAAAACACTTTCGATATCATCTCCAATATAACCTGCTTCCGTTAGGCTTGTTGCATCCGCTATAGCCAATGGAACGTTCAACAAACGTGCTAATGTTTGCACCAAATAGGTTTTTCCAGAGCCAGTAGGACCAACCATAAGCATATTTGATTTTTGAATATCCACATCTTCTTCTGTATGTAAAATACGCTTATAATGATTATATACTGCTACGGAAATCGCTTTTTTGGCGAACTCCTGCCCAATCACAAATTCATCTAGCTTTGCCTTGATTTTATGTGGTGCTGGTATTTTCTTTAAGCTGATTTCTTCTTTTTTCTCTTCTTTATTAGAAGAAGATTCTTCTACTTTTTCGCTTACTTGTGCCGAAGATACTATGCCGTTGGCTACGTTATCATCTTCTATATCAATTTTTTTGATTGTCTTTTTTCGATTATTCTTAACACTTTTTTGTTGTGGCATTTGAGGAATAAACGTTCCTAAATCCTTCATCAAATCTTCAATGTTTTGATAGTCACCAGATAAAACAATGCTGGCAGGCATATTCCCATTTGTAAGACCTGATTTCGTAATGGTGTCAAATGCACGTTGCATACAAGAACTACAAACTAGCAATCCTGGTGGCACATCAATCAATTGTCCTGTTTTTGATTCAGGTTGACGACACATACTACAAAAGCGATCAATATCTTTTTTATCCTCTTGGTCATCCTTGCTATCAATTACTTCACTTTCAACACTGTCTAAATTTATTTCTTCGAACAAATTGTCGTTATTATCAATATTATCGTTATTCATATGATTCCTTTCTTTCTATAAGGCAATTGCTATATCGCTATTATGATTATAGACTAAAGCAAGATTTGAAACAAGATAAAAAATCTAATGTTTTCATAAAGCGTGGTAAGCATAATATAACAAAAATCTTATTTACACAACCTTTTGGCCATGTAAATAAGATTTGTATAGATTTAAGTTTTTATTCCTTAATATCGCTTCTTGAGCCGAGCTTAATCGTTACTTTTTCTTCTTCGTAATAACGCCTATTTCCCTTTTCAACTAATGTCAAATAGGTTACCTCAACTTCCATTCCACCTTCATAATAAGATAATGCACCTACTAACTCTTCCCAGCTTTCAACACTCTCGCCATCAATCGCTGTAATAATATCATAGGCCTTAAGACCTGCCTTATGTGCTGGTGAATCCTCCACAACGCTTTGGATAAAGACGCCTTTTTCTGGCATCATATATTGGTCAGATCCTTCAATACCCAGATAGCCCCTTTTACTTTCATCAGCAATCGGTTGACGTTGTTCTTTGTTCATCAATTCCTCGATAATTTCAAGGGATGAAGTAATCGGTATGGCATATCCAATACCCTCTACTTCTTCTGACGCATATTTTGCAGAATTAATGGCAACTAGTTCTCCATACATATTAAACAATCCACCACCACTATTTCCTGGATTAATTGCCGCATTTGTTTGAAGCAATGTTCTTGTAATATTAGAGAATTTCACATCTCGGTTTAAGGCACTGATAATGCCATTTGTTACCGATTGACCAAATCCCAATGCATTGCCAATTGCAATAACTCCCTGTCCAACTTTTAGCTTATCTGAATCGCCAATTTGTGCTTTTTTAATAGAAGATAATGTATCTTTTTCTATTGAGGAAATCGGTATGGATAACACCGCTAAATCAGAATCTTCATGCGTGCCTTTTACAATTGCATCAACAGTAACATCATTGAAAAATGTAACGGTGATTTTTATAGAGCTAATTGTATAAAAATTTTGTGACTCCGGTAAAATAACATGGGCGTTCGTAAGGACTAATAAATTTTCTTCATCCTGAGCAATAATAACGCCTGATCCTGCACCTGTGCTTTCGCCTCCGGAAAACCAATTACTCGTTGGCGAGTAGGTTGCTGTATTGGTAACAGCTACTATACAAGGCATAACCTCTTCAACAATCGGCGAAACATCATATAGCGTTGGGTTCGCATTATTGGTTTGTCCTACTTGATTCACATCCAATGTAAGCTTCTCTTGTGTTGATTCTGTCTCTTCCTTATTTGCACCTACTTTATTCGTTTCTTCCTTTGTCTTATCCTTTGCAACTTCTTTTGTATTTTGTTGCTCCTCAAGGTTATCAAAGTATTTTTCTCCAAAATGCATAAGCACCATCATAAACAATGCAAATGTAGCAATCGCTAATGCAATACCCATAAATGGTTTCAATGGATTTTTTCTTGGAGGCTCATAATGATAATTAGGCATTTGACCTCCTTCGTGAGTTGGTTCATCCTTTTTTTCTTCAGGTGATGCTTCTTTTTTTAATGTCTCCCACTCTTCATCAGTTACTACTTCGATAGGTGTCCCATATTCATCACTCTCATGCTCGCGTTCCGATACATAATCGTTGTCATCGTTGATTTCAAAATCGTCTCTCATGATTCCCTCTTCCTTTCTACTTAAATAAGATACTCGTAATCTTGTTGCAGCTTCGCTGCATATCAGTAGGTGTTTGAACACCTACTGATACAAAGATGTTACCCCCACTTTCGCTTTGCTTAGAAGTGGGGGACATCTTTAGCAAGGTTATAATACGAACAGTTTACCCACTCTTTGTGTTTATTTTGTGACTATTTCAATAAGAAAAAGTGAAATAATCCATACAAAATTGATTACCTCACTTACTCATTTTAATCCTTCTTATCAAATGGGATACTCATAATCCGCATTGCTATTTTATTGAATTTCTTCCACCTCAATCGGTATCTCTATTAATGGTGCCGTTGGCGCTGGTGTTTCGATTGGCGCAGCAGTTGGTGCTGGTGTTTCAACTGGCGCAGCGGTTGGTGCTGGCGTTTCAATCGGCGCTGGCGTTTCAATTGGCGCTGGCGTTTTAATTGGCGCAGTGCTTGGCGCTGGTGTTTCGACTGGCGCAGTGCTTGGCGCTGGTGCAGCCGTTGGCGCTGGTTTTGCCGTTCCTTGCAAATTCCAATCCGCATCATAACCAGCTTGATTACGAATTTCCTCGGTAATCGCATGTACATTTTGTGAAGGAACAAAATTCACTGTACCGTATAAAAACTCATGTAATTGTGCTACGTTGTTTGCCAAATTCACTGGAACTACTGAATCCTTCATCCATCCATTTTGTGCATGCTTTCTAAATGGAAAACCTGTTTGTTCTCCTAAATGAAAATCTGTAATTCGAGACGCTAAGTCTAAAATTTCATTTGTCGTAAACGATGTAGCGATATTGGATAAGACATCGACTGCCACTGCATTGAGTCTTGTTAGATTTCCACTTTTTGCTAATGCCGTTGCTTTATTCATCATAAGCCCTACAACTTCTCTTTGGCGTTCCGTTCTTTTAAAGTCTGAATCCGAGTGTCTTACACGGCAATACGCAACAGCCTGTACACCATCACAAAGATAAGTTCCTGGCTCATGGATTTGCGTACTTCCCACTCCCGTAGTTTTCACCAATTGCGTAATATAGCCGTTTAGCAATGGCTTTCCCGTACTTTTTTGATGCAATAAATCTTCTGTTATAGTTAATTCAACACCACCCAAATTATTGATTGCCTTAATAACAGAAAGCCAATTTACAACAACGTAATCCTCAATCTGTAAATCCAAATTTGTGTTTAACGTGGATATCGAATCAAACACATCACGATGAGTCATCGCACTGTTGACTTTATCGAGCTTTCCAGTTGTCATTTTAAGTAATGTATCACGATACACTGAACACAAGCGTATTTCACCCGTGTCATTATTCATACTTACCAACATAATCACATCACTATTGCTTCCCGCCAAAAGATTCGACGTTTGATCCTCTGGATCAATTCCAAAGACAACAAAAGTTTTAAAGCCCTTTTGAATACTTGGCAAATAGGTTGGATCCTCTTGCGAATTTTGTTGAACATCCTTGCTTGGATCATAATCCACTATATCTGGAAGATCTAATAGGCGCAATAGATAAGAGCATGCACAAATAATCAGCAACAGCACAATTTCTGACAAGCAAAACAAAATACGACTAATCAACCGATTTCGTTTATAAGATCTTTCTTCCTTTGCATCTGGTTGCATTTCCTTTTTTGTTTTTCCCGAACGTGGTGTACCTGGGAAAAATGTATATCCTGTTGAACGCATAATATTTCTTCCTTACCTTAACGTATTTATCTATGTTTTATCTAGCTTAGGGCAACTAATAAGCATTTTTATTAACGAATCCCTTGAACACTGTCAAAAACATTATTTTAAAATCAAATCCAATTGTCCAATTTTCAATATAATACAAATCACAATCAATTCGCTTCCAAATTGATGTATCACCTCTCCAACCATTCACCTGTGCCCATCCTGTTATCCCTGGACGAACTTGATGCTTAACCATATAACGTGGTATTTCTTCCTTAAACTTGTCTACATAAAATGGTCTCTCTGGTCTTGGTCCGACAATACTCATATCACCTTTTAGAACATTAAAAAATTGTGGTAACTCATCAATGCTTGTTTTTCTCATAAATGCCCCAATTTTTGTTGTGCGACTATCTCCCTTTGTCGTCCATTTTGTTTTTTCATCGTCTTCGTTTTGTTCGATCATAGAGCGAAACTTATACATAACAAATGTCTCATTGCGCAATCCAACGCGTTCTTGCTTAAAAAAGATATGACCTTTTGATGATATCTTTATAAGAATCGCACATAATAGCATAAGTGGCGAAAAAAGAACAATAGCAAACAATGAGCCAACAATATCAATCGTCCTTTTCCAAAAACGGTTAATACCAACGGTAAGTGGAACATGACGAATATGAATAATTGGTAATCCTAGCAAATCTTCTGTATATGGCTTTGTAGGAATCATATTATTGTAATCTGGTACAAGCTTTGTATGAACGCCTGATTTTTCGCAAATCTTAACGATGGATTCTAACTTTTCATACTCATGAATGCCTAACGCAATAATAATTTCATCAAGCTGATTTTCCTGCAAAATCCTTTCGAGGGAATCTAATTTTCCAAGTACCTTAATCTGATGAAACTCTTCACCAATTGGGTATTTATCGTCGATTACTCCATGAATTTCAAATCCCCATTGAGGATTTTTCAAGACACGTTCGATAAATTCCTCAGCTGCTCTACTAGCACCGACAACAATCACATGCTTTTTATTAATTCCTTTTGTTCTTATAAATCGAAGCACATAACGAATGCTTGCTCTCTCTACTACTAGCAATACTGTATTTATTAATGCAAAATAAAACAACATCATACGTGAAACATTTGTTTCTTTTGCCAAATACAAGCCTGCGATAATAATAACTGCCCCAACAACATTCGCCTTTATCACATTTCCTGTTTCACTATAACGCCCTGTTACTCGCTTAGTTGTATATAATCCTATCATAGCATAAAGGACTAGAAAAAAGGGGACAATTATAGCGGAGATTCCAAGATAATTAATGCTCGGATCAACCGCATTGTTAAAAATGTGAAACTGCAATAAATACGCTAATGCATACGCTGCTACAATAATTCCTGCATCCAATACAATATGAATACGATTTAATATGGTTTGACTATTTTTTATCATTATGTCTCCTCCTATTGAAAAACAGTCTCTTTATATACTGTTTCACATAGCGAAAGAAATTAACGAATAGCTCCATCTCAATACGACAATAATTCTCGAGATGTTCAGGAATATAGGTCACCCGATTGCACTTTCGATAATTTTTCAATCCCTCCACAATACCTTCAAAATATGCTTTATCATAGCCTAAACTTTTGAAAAAGAAGTATTTCGCAAATAGTCCACAAACGATAAAAGGAGAATTCATGATGCGTTGAACAAATGGCATATTCTTATAATATAAAAATATTGAATTACGTGCTGAAAGTCTTACTTTAAAATCATTGTACATCGATCCACTTGTCCCACTACCTACATGATAAACAACGGCGTTTGCACAGTATATATTTCGATAGCCAAAAATTTTCGCACGATACCCTAAATCAACATCCTCAAGGTAAGCAAAATGTATTAAATCAAAATATCCAATCTCTTCAAAAATTTCTCTTCGATACAATGCGGCACCAGCACATGCTGAAAATATTTCTTTGCTTTTTGTATAATTGGCAATCGGCATATCTTGTCCAATTTGAAATGCCCAGCCCGCAATATTAAGCAAATCACCTGCGTCATCCATCACTTCTCGATCGTGAAACTTTATCATTTTTGAACTAACAGAAAAAATTTCATCAGATTGTTCAATGGCAATCACTAAGTTCTTAATTAAGTTTTCATCGGATTCCGTATCATTGTTCAACAGTAATACGTACGGTGTCGTCGCTTTTTTTATACCATAATTCACGCCACCACTAAACCCAAGATTTTTTTCCATCACATCAACACGATATTCTGGATAATTTTTTTCAATAAATTCGACGCTTCCATCTACAGAAGCGTTATCAACAATTAGTACCTCAAAATCTTTATATGTTTGTTTTCGTAAAGAAGACAAACAAGCCTCTAGAAAATGCAAGCCATTATAATTTGGAATAACAACTGTTACTTTCATAATTCGCCTACCCTTCTCTACAGACTATATGCATCACATATTGTCTTAACATCACCTTGCATTTTAATTGTTCCATGCTCTAACCATATAACCCTGTTACACATTTGACGAATTTGGTCCAAATTATGTGAGACAAAAAGAACGGTTGTCCCTCCACTCATAAGCTCCATCATCCGCTTGTGACTCTTTTCTTGAAAACGCTCATCACCAACCGAAAGAATTTCATCAACAATTAAAATTTGCGGTTCGACAACTGTTGCAATTGAAAAGGCTAAACGCATCAGCATGCCTGACGAATAATTTCGAATAGGTACTTCAATAAACTCTTCTAGTTCAGAAAATTCCACGATAGCATCGTATTTTTCTTGTAGAAATTTCTTTGAATATCCTAAAATAGCGCCGTTCAAAAAAATATTTTCTCTTCCCGTTAAATCATAATCAAAGCCTGAACCTAACTCTAACATCGGAACAACACTTGCTTTTTTGACAATTGTCCCTGTTGTTGGTTTGAGTATACCAGATATGATTTTTAAGATGGTACTCTTTCCTGCGCCGTTGTGTCCAATAATTCCTACAACATCACCTTGTTCAATAGTAAATGTAATGTTTTCTAGTGCTTGAAATTTTTTAAATCGCAACTTCCCTTTTAGCAATGACATAACAAATTCTTTTATACTTGAAATCTTATCATTCGCCATTTGAAATTGCATAGATACATTTTTAACTTCTATCATAAAATCCCTATCTACTTCCTAAATATATAAAATAAATTTATCTTCTGTTTTTCTAAATACAAAAACACCAAATAGCAACATAATCAATGCAAATCCAATACAATATAAATTCTGTGCTAGTGATGGGAATCGCTGCTCTATGACAATAATTCTTATATAACGAATGTAGTGATATAATGGGTTGAATTTTTCTGCAACTTGAAGCCAGTTTGGTAATATCGAAATATCATAAATAATCGGTGTTGCGTACATCCACATTGTAGAAATAACGCCCCACAAAAATTCGATGTCACGAAAGAATACCATCAAGCTTGACAAGAAAAATCCCATACCTACTGTAAATACAATAAGATATATCAGCCCAATTGGCAACATAATAATGTGATAGCTCGGAAACAAGCCTGTTAACTTCGCAACAAGAATCAATGGGATAATGGATAATACCAAGTTGATACTTGCGGAAAACACCTTTGAAATTGGATAAACATATTTAGGTACATATACCTTTGTAATTAATGAAGCGTTTCCGACAATTGCTCGCATAGACTGGTTGCAGCACTCTGTAAAATTGCTAAACAACACAATACCTGCCAACAAGTACACTGCGTAATTTTCAATATCAAATCTCATTAATTTTGAAAACACCGCATATTGAACAGCCATCATCATGAGAGGATTTAAAAAGCTCCAGAATATCCCCAAGACCGATCTCTTGTATTTTGTTTTAAAATCACGTGAAATAAGTTGTTCCATCAAAAAACTATATCGCTTAATATTTTGAAAAAAACCTTTTATACTATTGATTAAACGCATGAATCCCACTCCATTGTTGATCTTTTTCAGAAATAGTCAATTGCATATCTTTTTCAATTGGCCACTCTATATCGATTGCTGGATCACTCCAAATCAATCCACCCTCATCATTTGGGTGATAAAAATCTGTACACTTGTACGCAAATTCCGCCGTATCAGACAACACCAAAAAACCATGCGCAAATCCTTCTGGAATATAAAATTGTTTTTTATTTTCTGCCGACAAATGAATGCCACACCACTTGCCAAATGTTTTTGAATCCTTGCGCAAATCAACTGCTACATCAAATACTTCTCCACTAATCACACGAACTAATTTCCCTTGTGGATATTTTTTTTGAAAGTGCAACCCTCTCAAAACTCCTTTAGACGATTTTGATTGGTTATCCTGTACAAAAACCATATCAAGACCTGCTTCTTTGAAATCATTTAAGTTGTAACTCTCCATAAAATAGCCACGCTCATCCTCATATACAGCTGGCTCAATGACATATAATCCTTCAATCTCCAATGTTGTAACGCTAATCTTTCCCATTTCACCCTCCTAAACTTCTATTAGTATATCACACTCATTTAAAATGCCAATAGCATTAAATGAAATGTAATGCTTTTTTAACAATTCTCTAACTTGCTTTGTAGTGCCTATTATCATTCCCAATATGATTTCATATCTGAACAAGCGACAACCATTTTAGGTGGAAAGCTTCGATAGCGCTTTCCCATTTGAAAACCTATATATTTTGCGCCACTTAATAAAATAAGATAAAAAATCAAATAGGCTTTTTTTATACGGATTAAATAACTTGCCGTACTCTTTACTAAACGAATTCCCTCATCACTCGTCTTTAGGTTAGAAAATACATTTGGAAACTGTGCATGTGAAACACCCAAATCAAAATTTCGATGAAATTGCTCAATGGGCGTAAGATTATGGCTGTGCACAACGGTTGCTTGTGCAACATAGGCAATTATTAGATTATTCTCTAGCACCTTTTGCGCATAAATCATATCTTCATTGAATATCGTTTTCTTTGGAAATCCGCCCAATTTAATAAATGTGCTTTTACGATACATCGCACATACATCCGAACAAAAATACGCCTTAATTCCCAATTCCTTAACATCATCTTTTGTTTTTATGCGACTTTTAGATGGATAATTAAATCCTCGCGTGAATCGCTCAATGATATGACAGTCCTTTCTCGGCAATTGCCTACCATAGCAAGAAGCAATTTCTTGATTTTCAAAAACAGCTACCATGTTTTCGAGCAAGTCGTTTTTTATTTCCTCAACATCCTGTGTTAAAAACAATACAAAATCCGCTTCAGATAGCATCATCCCCTGGTTTCTTGTATTTCCATGATCAAACTCTGCTTTTTTAATATGCTTTAACATAACTCTCGTATTTTTTAGCAAGCTTTCTTGAATACTCATTTTCATCTTGCTTTTTTCTGTATTGATAATGATAATCTTATTTGCCTGTATCGTTTGGTTTTCTAATTCTTGAATAACCTTTATAAGATTTTTATCAGGACAGTATGTTGGAATAACCACATCTATTTTCATCATCCATTCCTTTCTTTGTTACTTAATCAAGTGCATCCTTAGCTTTCACCTCACCTAAAGCACGAGAACTTGCTTTGGACGTTACATATACAATAAATAAGCCTGCAAATAATGCGGTTTGCAAAACCATAATCAATACGTAACTAAGTGAAGCACCTAAAACTCCATCATTTTTTACCATGATAAATGGCAATGTCACCGAGGCAACAAAGCAAATTCCATACACTAAGAAAATACTTTTAATTTTTCGCATAACCGTCAATGCATAATATAAAACAATCGATAATGCATTAAATCCACCACCCAACACGAGCCAAAGCAACGCATCTTTATAAGGACTTATATCAACATCGTATATAAATGAAAGAATGGGTACACCTAAAAGAACCGTTCCTCCTAGTGCAACTATCGTTAAAATCGCTACACAAATCGTTAAGCGAATAATCATTTTCTTAAAAAGCTTAAATTCGCCTATTTTGTAATGAAGCGTCATCGTCGAAAGCATTGGTTTAAATAAAATTCCACTTGCTAGGTTCACAATAAATGTTGGCATAAAAATTGTTGTGTAAATATAATTAAAATGTGGCATATAGCGATCAATCGCAAATTTTGATGCCTGAAAAATATACACACACATGATAGAACCTAATGCCAACCATAAGGTTTCTCTAAATAGCGAAGTCAGCTTCTCTCTTTTAAAAACTGGCTTCCCATTCGCAAAAAACTGAATAAAATACATGTCAAACAATATATACACGACGCTTGCAGAAAGAAAAAGCACACACACTGCCATATAAATATTGTGCGTTACGATTAATGCAATCGAAAAGCATAGAACTGATATAATCACACGAAAGAAAACCGACTTCCCTGAAATATCAATGCGATTTTGCTTTTGAAATTCGCCCTCATACACATCGGCAATTCCATCAATCATTTTATAAATGGTTAATCCAATAATCAGTAAACCTTTTAGATTGTATAAAGCGAAAATCACTACATACAAAATACCAAGAAACAACATAAGCGCTGATGTTATTAATCGAAAAGAGAGATAATCTGCAAATTCATAATCCCCTTTTCCATCCGTTACTTGAAATGGACGTATTTCAAAATATCCAATTGTAAGTAACATTTGGGCAACTGAATAAGCAAACGTAAAGTCATCACCTGCCTCAATACCAATTATTCTTTTAACAAGTGTTACTAAAACAATGGATGCCAACGCAAACAGCATGCTTCCTATGATATTCCAAATAATATTTTTTTTCATTTGATTCTCATGTGATTTTAATACCCAGTTTTTCATTTTACCTCTTATGATCTTCTATTTCTTTGCGCAAAATTGCTACCTCTTGCGCGATTTCTTTTATTTTCAGAGTTTGCTTTGATGCAATAACCGTTAAAATAAATACCAACGCTAATAGCAAGACAATCGCAATAAAAAACAACATATTGATTGGCAACTCGATACCTAGCCATTTTGAAACCGCTTCCATTCCTTCTGGAAAAAGATCAGCTATAGCAATACCAATCAAAGCGATCATCCATGGTAAGGCATATTTTAAATCTAGCTTTCCCTTTCGAATCATATTTACAATCGAAATAAACGACAAAATTACAGCTACAATAATAATAATTTGTATTCTTAGTGACATGACATTCTCCTCTTCACATGTAAAAATTCTTATCGTTTTCTGCGAATTCCTGCAATAATCATTGCTAAACTAACTTTAATCATATAATAAATCGATTTTCTAGGAGAAATTGATGACTTCCCTGTCTCCCTCGCCTGCATAATAACAGGTATTTCGATAATTTTCTTCCCACTTCTTAATAAAAGCACATTACTCTCTGGTTCGGGATAATCCTTAGGATAGTCGGATGCAAATAACTCAATGACCTCCCTGGAAATCATACGAAGTCCTGATGTTGGATCTGTAATTTTCTTGCCTGTCAAAACCTTTGTTAATCCTGAAAGAAAACGAATACCAACTCTGCGCATTCCCGAAGATTGAAATCCTTCTTTCTTAATAAAACGCGATCCTATCACCATATCCACATTTTCATTTATAAGTGTTGTGGCCATTTTCTCTAGAAAGGCGGCATTGTGCTGTCCATCTCCATCAAATTGAACCGCAATATCATAATTGTTTTCCATGGCATAACGATAGCCTGTTTGAACGGCACCTCCAATTCCCAAATTGGTTGGAAGCTTCAAAACGGGAACAGCATTTTTTTCGCATAGTAATGCTGTCTCGTCCGTTGAATGGTCGTCAATCACAATATAATCGAATTCCTTTGTATGCTCTTTAATATTCTGTACGGTTTTTAGAATACAAGCACTTTCATTAAATGCCGGTATAATCACTAGTTTTTTCATCATATACCTTTCTATTTACTGGTTCTCATAAAATAATGCATATAATAACGAATCATCTGATTCCGAAGTTTTCTACACAAAACGCTAAACGTGACTTCTAAATCACTTATTCTAAGGACTTCTCTTTCTTGATGCTTCTGTACCAAGTTCTTATGCTCTTCTACATATACGTCTTGATTTGAATTAATCATCTGATCGGTATTAGAATTTTGTCTCACCATAAATCCGTGCAAAGCTACTGGAAGAATGTAAACCTTTCCAATGCTAGCTAAGCTAACCCACAAATCAAAATCTAAAATGTACGTGAATTTTTCGTCAAAACCGCCGACAGCCATAGCATCTTTTTTGCGAAACATATTTGCACATGGTGCCCCAAAAAAGTTATTCAACATTAATGATGTTTTCGCCAATCGCTTGCCATCCATCTTTCCAAACCAAGGGAAACGATTAAATGCACCAATTGGTTTGTACTCATCATTAATAAGTCGCGTATTGCTTTCGACCAATGTCACATCTTTATGTTTTCGCAAAATGGCTACTTCTATACGAATTGCATCCGCATACAAAATATCATCTGCACACAAAAGCTTTATATACTCTCCACTTGCTTCATGAATACACTTATTCCAGTTTGCGACCATTCCTAGATTTTTTTCATTTTCAATAACACGTATTCGCGTATCATGAATATTTTCAACAATTGATAGCGTTTGATCGCTTGATGCATCATCAATAATTAAAATCTCCATGTTTTTATAGGACTGCGAAACAACCGATTCAATTGTTTGTTGAATCGTTTTCTCGTTATTATAAGTTGGGATGCATATGCTAACCAAATCCATGTTATCTCCTTTATTGAAAAACAGATCGTAATGCACAAATCATTTGATCATTTTCCTTATCATCCTTTACGGACAATCGAATATAGTGTTTACCTTTGAATCCTTCTTTTTTAGATAAATCTTTGATTAATATATTGTGCTCATTTAGTAATTTATCGGCTAACGTCGTAGATGTCATGCCACCTTGCACCTCACAAAGCACATAATTAGCTTGTGTGGGGAAGATTCTTAGCTGCTTAATTTGATTTAACTTTTCAATATAGCGTTTTCGACTTTCACGGAACATGTCCATAGCCATTTCATAATCTTCCTTATATTTTTCAATGATCTGCATATAATATTCCGCAAATGAATTGATATTCCAAATCGCTACATCTTTTTTAATATACTCAATAAGCTTGGTATTTTGCGTTGCCAAAATGCCAAGTCGAAGTCCTGGAACACCAAAGGATTTTGAAATGCTTTTTAATACAATTAATGTTGTGAATTTATCTAGTATTTCTTGCTCAAGCAATGTTTGCGACTCTTCGCAATCTGCAAAATCTACAAAGGATTCATCGACAACTAACTGACATCCCTTTTTCTCTGCCCAAGCTGCCATCCGTATTAAGTCGTCCTTTATAATAAAATGTCCTGATGGATTGTCTGGATTCACAACAATCACTGCTTCTACATCTTTATCATCGTAGTAATTCATCAAATCATCTACGTTATACATAAAATCTTCTGTTAGCGCTGGAAACGGTACAATTTGCTCTTTTTTCAAGCGATTAGGGTACTCCTCAAAGGTTGGGTAAATCATACCTACTTTCCCCTTCATTTGTTCCATAAATGATTTGATTAACTCTGCCGTTCCATTGCCTACAACAATTTGCTCACTACGTAATCCAAAATATTTTGCAGCCAACAAGCTGTTAACACCCATTCCTGATGGATAATCTCTAACTAATACATCAAAATTTGCTTTCATCTCGTCCATAAAGCGCTCATTCGGGAAATACGGATTTACTATATAACAATAATCAAGCATTTTAGGGTAGCGCCAATAACCACCATAACGTTTCATATATAATCGCAATTTCTCTTCGCCCTTAGCAAAAATGGATTCCGCTATATCGATATCTTGAATATCATTGATGGCATACCAAAGCTCATCCTTTAGTATATGTGCATGAATCAACATTTTATCTTGTAATGGAATTACTTTTAAAATGGATTCGTATTGGCTATTATTTGTCCAAGCACTACAATACGCTTGCAAATATGGAATATAGCATTTCACCAAAAACTCTTTATCGAATTTTGCGATATTCGCCGTTTTATAATAATCGCCTTGCTGTGCATATCGATAATTATCTGCCGTAATAAATGCCTCAACTCGCAAATCCTTGTCTAGTGATACAAAGGCACCATTCATCCATCTTCTTGGCCTTGCTACCACCGCAACACGTTGATTAGCATTTTGAAGAATACCTTCAAGCACACTCTTTTCTAAAATAGAGTCCGATTCTAATAATAAGCTATCGTCCTCTGCCAAATATTCTCTTGCACAATACAATGAATAAATATTATTTGTTGTTTCATAATTTTCATTTTCAACAAATACAATTGGCTTTTTTATGTTTAACGTTTCGATAAAACTCACTAATTTTTCTTTTTGGAAACCTACTACCACGACAATACGCTCTAATGGAAGTTCCTCCAATTCATGAAGCATGCGTTCAATCAATGAAACACCACTAACTTCAATCATGCACTTCGCTTGTTCTTTTGTTAATTCTCTTAATGATTTTCCCATTCCAGCAGCTAATATAATTGCTTGCATCTTTTATTTCTCCTCTTTAAATCGTAATTCCTTTGGATAATGTGTTTTTCGTTTTTCAATTGGCGGCAAGGTCATATAATCATCGCCATAAAATTTCGTTAAAATAGCTTCCAAATTATTCGGCACATTAATTTCTAAATGCTCAAATTTCATTTTTCTAAGTGGGTATATTTGTGAACGATAAACGGTATTCCAATTTGGATCCGTATCTGATGGAAATCCCATTGCCTCTGTTACTTTATGATTATATGATGTGGAACATTTTTTACAAAGACGTATTAATGTTTTTTTCTTAATGTTCAATTTCACAAGCATATTGTGTACAAAGGAGCATATCTTCATAATAATTGTTCTCTTTGTTCCCTCAAAAGCTAAATATGGCTCCTTGATAGAACGCAAAATAATTAACTTGCTGAAAAACCATGTCGAATGCAATTGTATCGTGCGCATTATTTTGTTATCCGATAAATTGTCATATGGATATACATCTAAGAAAATCCCAAAAGGACAATCTACTTCACCTAATAATGCCTCTTTAAATACGGTTTCCTTTATGCAAATACGTGTTGTCATTAGTGGATAATTTTCATCATAATCTGCATTCAGAATGTAGTATTTATCACTATATTGATCGTTAAATGCTTGAATGCATTTCTCAAAATGTCTTCTTGGCAAGCACACATCAATATCATCATCCCATGGAATAAATCCGCCATGACGAATCGCGCCTAAGCCCGTTCCGGCAGTTGCGAAATATGTTAACTTTTTTTCTTTGCATATTGCTATAAAATCCTCTAAGATTTCTAATTCACATGCTTGAAGCCTCTCAAGAACCTCTTTTTCATAAAATCGTTCCATTCATGCCTTCTTTCCTAGCAAAGTACATCTTTCAAATGAATACTCAAACTCTGCTTTGTCTAAATATGGATACTACTTTGGTGGTTATCATAGCATTTTATGTACGCTCTTTCAAGCGTATTGGGCTTGTGTATATCCAGCCAGCGATTGTGAGTACAAACCAAAACCACGTCGTTGGGTTGGAAAACCATGTGGTGAAAAAACTTAGCATCATATATACTACGAATTGTAAATACAATAATTTGGCGAATGGATTTTGCGTATGCAGCATTTTTTTTGTCAAAAATGCTCCCACTCCCCCCAAGAGAACGCCAAACACCAACACGCCCACAACTCCAAAATCAAAATAACTATCATAGATCAAGGTTAATGTCGTTAGCTCTTTTTTTGTAATGTATATCGTTTCTGTGACTAAAAAACTCTCTGGAAATATAAACTTCAAGCCTGTTAGAGCAAAAAACGGAAACAACATTCGTCTACCATGCAAAAGGCCTGTACAATCACGAACAAGACAATTAAGGTTCTCAAAATTATTTGCAATATACATATATGGTTGCGTAATAAATATCGGAATATTTTGATTTTTCATTTCAAATATTTCATTTAAATATGCTACGGAATGACTTCTAAAATACGTAACAAGAACATAAAGTGGTACTAATATAATCAATGCAATTCCAATAATCAAAAATGTCTTCTTTGCATTAATTTGTTTTTGCTCGTGTATCACAACAAACATTGTTAGGATGATTGTAACCATCACAAAAAATCGTGAAACACACATTATGGGAATCAAAATAGATAACAAGCAACAAAGAAAAATCGTTATGGTGTTTTCCTTTGTCTTTTTTCGATAAAGATATGCTAATGGAATAATGAATACCGTTGACACCGTAAAGTAATGAATTCCCGTAACATGAAAATACGAATACGCATGTGGTGTATTTTTTGTAGCGATTGGTATATAACCTAGTATGAACACCTCTGCTAAAAATGCAAGCGTCGTTATTGTTGTTAATATAATAATCGACTTAAACAATTTTTCATTAGATATTTCTGTTTGATTATGATACGTCGTTTTTGTTTTTATTTTATCGACTAAGAAATATGTCGCAATAAATACCGCGTAAAATCCTATCAACGCAATCCATGTCTCGTTCTCCCATTTGGAGCTTAAGTGACTTAGTTTAAAACTAGCCACTCCGATCCCCCCCAACCAAAACAACGACAGTATGCCTGGGATATTCAGCACCAGTTTTGTTAACGCAAACATTCCAACATACAAAAGAATTGCGGCAGTGCTAAACGCAACTCCCGCAACTGTATTTTTTTCTCCTTGGGCACAAGCGATTCCTATCGCCACTAACATAAAGCCAATCAGTAGAACAATTTTTGTCAGCAACTGATTTTTCATTATCCTTCCCCCAATCCACCTTCTATCAAATTAACAATATGCTCTAACGCCTCTATCTCATCTTCGCCCTCACATACAATTTCAATTTCATCTCTACACTTTACGCATGCACCCAAAACACTTAGTACGCTTTTTGCATTTGCTGTTACATGACCTCTAGAAAAAGCTATTCTTGCTTGAAATTTTATTGCCTCATTGCACAATATGCCTGCTGGTCGTAAGTGAAGTCCTGTTGGATTTTTAATAATTACTTTTTGACTTACCAACTCTCTACCTCCTTGCTTATTTATTCAAATGTATATCTTATTTTTATTGAATCGTTTTATTTGGTTTCCACTTCTTTTGTCAAATCTTCTTTTGCCTCTGTTTTTGTTTCTTCCACCGTTTTATCCTCTAACTCTGTCTCTGGCTCCGTCATTGCTGGAGCTTCTGTTTGTGGCTCTTTCGTTGGTTTTTGTACGGTTGGTTGTGTTGGTGGTGGCGTTGGAGGTAATGTCGGTTTAACAATTGTTACTCGAACGCTTAATTCATTAAGAATGTTTATTTCATTAGGAACCTTAATCAAAACAGGAACCGTATGTGTACCTGGTCCCAATCCATCAAGACTAATTGAGGCAATAATATTTTTTGTTGTTAAATTATTTAAATCCTCTTGCAAACCTGACACATTGATTGTAATAGCATCATTCTCAAAATGATAATTTAATGCTCCATTACGTCCTAAAATCTCCACTTCTGATGATAAACTCAATCTAAACGATTTTTCTTTAATGGATTCAATCACGACATTGACCGTTAAGTTGTCATTTGTCATCAGATTTGTCCCCGCTGGAATAATCGTCTTCATATCAACCACAAATGTTTTCGATTCAAATAGGCCTGATATATCCATTAACTCAAGTGGAATTTCTAATAATTTCAACTCATCTAAAACCGCCTTGTATCCTGCCACTTTTACCGTATTGAAATTGCTTTTTATTTCTGTTACTGCAAAACCATCTAATGGCTTCCCTTTTGTTTTTATCAAAATTGGCAATGTTTTTGTTTCCATAATTGGCAAGCAAATTTGGACTTCCTCTGGTGCTATTTTTAAGGCGGAAGTGTCTACGATCTCATTTCCGTATACATCATACAATACTGGAGATATATAGAAATTAATATCGGCTGTTGCTCCCTCCAAATTCAAAGGAACATTAACGCTCGCCACTTGATCAACATCTGTTTTTCGTCCACTAATAACAACCGTATCTGGAACAGCAACAGGCTTCTTGCCTAGTGTCGTAAAATCATCAGCTGGATTTCCCTCTGAAACAATCACAATTTCTAGTTTCTTCGTAACCAATGGTTCTAATGTAATATCAACCCACAAATCAGAAACAAGCTCTGCACTTTGAATAATTTTTTTGTTTTTTGTAACCTCCAAGACAATATTACAGCTCTTTTTTAATTCTTCTGCACCCACTTTTTTATTTAAATCAATGGTTAATCGGATGTCTGATGCTGAAATATTGCTAATATCTAATCTCTTTGCCTCTATTTTAACTTGCGCTGTTAACGAAGACTCAATATCATATGCATAATTTTCTTTTTCTACTGAGTCTGCATTCAAGACTTCAATAGGAACATTTAATATTGTTTGATCTAGGGGATTTTGGGCATTAACAACAAATAGCCATGTAAACACCGCTATAATAACAGCCGACAATTTTATAAGTATATTATTCAGCAGCTTTCCCTTTAGATTTTCCTTCATTCTTGTGCTTTCCTCTCCATAATTTAAATCGATTCACATCCAATGGCTTTTTCTCTAAAAAGCGCAATTTATTTCGCAACGAATCCTCATCCACGTTGCTAAACAATTCACCGCCAACAGCAAGCGAAATTGTACCTGTTTCTTCCGATACAATAACCGTAAGGCTATCACTTACTTCACTAATTCCAACTGCAGCTCTATGTCTTGTTCCAAGTGATTTGCTGATTTCCATATTTGATGAAACGGGCAAATAGCACGTAGCTGCCGCAATACGATTATTGCGAATAATCACTGCTCCATCATGCAAAGGTGTTTTATCCTCAAAAACTTGAATAAGAAGCTGCTTCGTCACCAAAGCATCCATCACTATTCCCGTCTTTAAATATTCATCCAAGGGACTGATTTGCTCTAATACAATCAATGCTCCTGTATGTGTTTTTGACAACTCCATGCAAGCTTTCACGATTTCATCTGCTGTATAAAGCGATAACCGTTCTTCTTTGCCTTTTGCGTCCTCTAAAATAAACATACTAATAATCGCATTTTTGGTTCCCAGTTGCTCCAACGCTCTCCGCAACTCTGGTTGAAAAATAATTAAGACAGCAATAATGGCAATATTTGAAATCTTACTTATCAAATAGCTGATGGTTGTTAGATTAAATATGCTTGAAAGCAATGTGAAAGCAATAATAACAACAATTCCCTTCAAAAGCATCCACGCTCTTGTTTTTTTAATCCAAAGCATAACATAATATAGAATAATGGCTATAATGATCACTTCGATAAAGTCCGTAAATCGTAGCGTAGGAATCGCCCACGAAACATTTCCCTTAAAGAAGTCAACTATTCTTTTCCACACGTGGCATCCTCCTATTCCTGTTCTTGACTAGTGATTTCTGCATCCAAAAAATCATCGTCCACAAATTCCTCAAGAACATCCTCTAAAACATCGTCCATAATTGTGGTGTCTTCAAATTCGTCTTTTTTCTTTCGTGCATTGATTTTTGTGACACTAATTTTAGGCGCGGTTACTTTTATCTTAGGAACAGCTTTTACATAATAATAATACTCTTCATCTTCAAATTGTGTGCTTTCAGCCCTCGAATAATCAGCTGAATGATAGAATATTTTTATCCCATATCCACAAGCAATCGCCATCACTGTATTTAAGATAATGTGTAGATAATTAATCGGGATATTCAAGCTATAGCTTCCTATCAATATAACAAATGTATAAGCTAATCCTCCAGCTATAATCGCAACATCCCATGCATAATTCACAGAAAGTCTTCGAATCACATATACGACTAAAATGGTTGCTACAAGTGCAAATGCAATTAACCACAACTCATTATTGTTGAGTATGAACTCGATTGGTTGTAATAGTTTTGTAATCGCCTGCGTTGAGTCACTTGGATTGATTAAAACCAAATAATTTTGGCTCACATATTGCATAATGTTCGCAGTCACCACGCCAAAAATGACTGAAATTGCGCTCAATGGTGTAAATACAAGTCCGATCAAAATTGGCAACGGACCAGTAATTTTAAATATAATCATAATGATAGCCAATGCCATCAAATGTCCATCCTTTGGTTTGAAACAAAAATATAACAAAAACATAAATGCACCACTAATCGCAACCACCACAAATAGCTCAATGGAAATCGTCGCAATCTGCATCAATAAATAGGCATATACAAAAAAACCTATCGCTCCTGCGGGTAAAAAGGCACAGGCAACACTAATCATCAGCGTGATATATGGCTTATTTAATATCCCTGGATGCCCTACTTGGCTCTTAACCGCCGCCAATGCCAAATCGGCTAAAATAAATTTCACAATCGCATCCACTAACCACGAAAACCGTCCATATAGCATTCGGATTTTATCTCTAAGCACCCATAAATTCGTCATCTTTTTTTACCCTTTCCATCTTTTCTGCCTTCTCTATCTCTTCTTGCGCACTTAGAATCCTTTTTAGTAATCGTTGATAATGGCCAACTTGCTTTTTGGCCTTCTCGTATCGGCTAATGTATACTAACAACGCTATCATCGCAAAAATCAATGAATATATGATGTAAACTAACAAAAGAATCTTTGAATTCGTATTGAAATCAAATTTAGATAAATCAAATCGTCCCATCTCTATACGATATAAAACATAGGAAGCAACCGCAATAATAAAAGCTATCGTCGTACAAATCCATGTCTTAAGTATATGAAATGTGACATAATCCCATTTGAAAAATTGGCTAATATCTAATAAGTCTTTATGACGCTCTTCAAAAACAGCTGCTTTTGCCATCTGTTTTATATTTTCTTCACCAATCATGAGCATTAATCCTTTGGCTTTTTTAAAGTAACTAATATTCTTACTTTATTGGCTCCATTATACCATAGATTCGCTATAATTAATATCTTTTCTTTTAAGTTTGTGTTACAATTTGCAACTCGGTTTTGCAAAAAAAAGCGATTGGTATAAACCAGTCGCTCTCTTTTTATACGTTTGTCTTTTATTTATCAATGGTCTTCATCGTCGGAAATACAATTCGAGATAGACTAGTATTACCGACTGTACCCGA